>LKUE01000210.1 GCA_001412365.1 Desulfuromonas sp. SDB
GTTCTTCTGATTGATGGATTTTTTCTTTATGAGATAATGATAAGGATATTGATATATTTTTTTTCAGAAATTCATCATCATAAGTAAATCGGAATCCCTCATCAATTTCTTCAATTATTCCAGCCAAGTCCTTATTGTAATAAACTTGTGCTTTTCGATAATTATTTCCTTTCATTTTTCTTTATCTCTATATGATATCCAAAAAATTCTAAAACCTGATTCAGTTTATCAAGTTTTACTGATTTTTTTCCCTGTTCCAGTTCTCTTAGAAACCTCAATCCAATTCCTACCCGTTTTGCACATTCAACCTGAGTTAGGTTTGCTTTTTTTCTGATTTCTTTTATCTTATTTCCTATTTCCATCATATTATATTACACCCTTTAGGTTATAATTTCAAATTTATTTTATTTATATTATACCATTTAAGGTATAATAATTTTATTTTTATTAAATATTATACCCTATAAGTTATAATTTGATAAATCTTATACCCTTTAAGGTAAAACAATAATGAATTATAAACACTAAATTAATTTAGGATTTACCTGACAGAGAACAGAGGAAAAAGACGAGAATTATATAAAATGATGAAGAATCTTCTATTTCACTAAAATCAATTTTCACCAGTACAAAATAGACCGGTAGATAACCGGATATTGTGGAAACATCGAATATTCATCTGTTTCAGAGACAACCTGGACACCTCAAAACTCCTAATTAGCTGAAATTTATCAAGGATCTACTAGAATTACAGTGAATCTCCAGGAAAGGATAAGTATTTTGCCAACAGGAATTTACTTTTTAAATATCTCCGCCGGGGAAGGGACTGATCCTATCAAGAAGCAGCATAAGTTGATGATGATTAATTGATACTTTAATTAATTATTTTCAAGAATTAGTTAAATTAAGAGTCAATACTGATTTTTATAGATTGGTATGTTATAATTTTACTATGGAAAAATTATTAAAAATATTTAAAGACCATAACCAAGCCTTAAATTCAGAGATGAATGAATACAAAAAGATGACTCCAGAGCAAAAGCTGGACTGCCTTCAATATCTAAGAGAACAAATTTACCTATTGAACCATGAGAGTAGAAAAGGATTTCAAAGAGTTTATAGAGTTGTTAAACGCTCATAAGGTTCAATACTTAATTGTGGGTGGTTTTGCCTATTCACTATATGCAATTCCTCGATACACCAAAGACATTGATATCTGGATAAATCCTAACTATAAAAACGCTGGAAAAATGATGAAAGTCTTAAAAGATTTCGGTTTTGTGGATATTAATTTAAACGAGAAAGATTTTACTGATCAAGAAAATATCATTCAGTTAGGTATTGAACCAGTTAGAATTGATTTAGTTCTGTCCTTGGAAGGACTTGACTTTAAAAAATCTTGGATTAACAAATATGAAACCTCCTATGGAAAGGAGAAGTGTTATTTCCTTTCAAAACAAGATTTAATAATCAATAAGCAAAAAACAGGAAGAAATCAGGATCTTCTAGATGTAGAGATATTAAAACAGACAGATGAATAATTTAATAGCCCTCAAAAATAAGCTAATTTGATATTTTAATTCAGTACCAATTAAGAAAAATAATCTATAGAATTATTCTTTACCGGGTAATAATCAATTTCCGGGTTGATGAAAATTCATCAGCGTTCATTCTCAGAAAATAAATACCAGTTGAATAATTTGCTACATTTAGATCAAATTCATAATAACCAGGATTCATGTTCTGATTGACCAGAGTTACCACTTCCCTCCCGGAAATGTCATACAAGGATATAAAAATTTTAGATTCCACCGGTACTGCAAATCTGATGGTAGTTCTATCAGCACAGGGATTGGGGAAAGTACCGGAAAGACTGAATACAGTGGGTATGTTAATATTTCCGTTTTCCTGCCCCTCACTTACTCCCAGGAAAATTCCCAGATTCATGTGGAGTATTCCTGCAGTCTCAATATAAGTTGAACTGGTGCTTTTCCCGGTTAACGACTGTCCAATAGCATCAGCTAGTATGTAGGTAGAGCTGGAAGATCGGTCTCCTGCAGAGGAAATGGATGATTTTTCCAAGCTGTAAGTCTGAGCTGCCAGGAAAATTGATTGAATCAACCAAAAGATAGTTATCAATATATTTTTCATTTTTTACTCGCCGTTATTAAGTCTTTTCAGCAACTCAATATCTGCCCTCATCTGTTCCAGTTCACTTCTCAACTGTTGATTCTCTGAAACAAGATCATCAATATGTTCATTTAATTGCTGATTTTCCATAGTTAAATTATCAATACGGGTATTCAGCTCAGTTATATCAACATTGATATCATCAATAAAACTTAGAAATTCTTCATTTTCTTTTACCAGAGCTTGAATTGCCAACAGGGCAACTCCGCTGACATCTAAACTGGCTAAATACCGATTGTCATTACCGGTTTTAAACAGTTCATAGAAATCTTCCGCCACCGGGGAAATATGATAGACTCCTTCCTCTCCCTTGTAGTTGTACCTGAAAACATCCAGCGTTTTGACCAGTTCCAGTATCTTTGCCGGATCAGGTCTGGTGAAATTTTCCTTGAAAGTCCGGGAACAGCCGTTGGTCCAGATTCCTCCCGTGGTCAAATATGCTCCATTACCATTGGAAGTATTAGTTCCCACATGTACTGGATATAGAGGATCTTCCCGGTTGATTCCAAACTGATATTGATAAACATCTCCATCCCCGAATACCACATCATAATCATCGGCTACATCAAAAGAGTTGGCAGTACTTCCTATTCCAAAAGCGAAAGAATAATCACCGGAGACATTTACCTGATATCCTCCGGGGATGGTTGAACAAATTCCAGAACTGGTGTTCCAAAACCCCCCGGATATAGTTGAATAGAGATTTGAACAGGTATTTAGCTGTCCCCCTCCAAGCGTGGAGAAATCACCGGATGCGGTGTTATTACCTCCTCCTCCGATGGTAGCATAATCGTTTGCACTGTGGTTATATTGTCCTCCCCCAATTGCCCCGTACATACTGTCACAGGTGTTATAATATCCTCCGGAAATGGTTGCTCCTGCAGAATAACAAGTGTTTCCTTCTCCCCCTCCCACCGTTGAACGGTTGCCTGAGCTGGTGTTTTGATATCCTCCCGCTACCGTGGTATAAAAATAAGAAGCAATATTCCCTCTTCCTCCCCCTATGGTTGAATATTCACCGGAGATGTTGTTCTGATATCCACCGGCAATGGTTGAATAAGTTTCGGAGATGATATTGTCCCTTCCACCTCCTACCGCAGAATAAGAAGCGGAAGTTTGGTTGTTCCTTCCACCGGCAATAGTTGCACCACTACCGGAATTGTTGTTATCTTCTCCTCCTCCCACTGTGGAATAAGTAGCAGAACTGGTATTATTGTGTCCTCCTCCCACTGTACAGTAAAGATAATTTTGCCCGGAAGCTCCGGTAATGCAGTTGTTCCCAAGATTTACATGAGTTTGCACAAATGTGCCATGGAGGGTGTTCCCGAACATAGCCAATCCGTATTGGGCTGATGGGTAAAGTACGTTGCCGGATATATTCCAGTCATTATCTGGTGCTCCATTTACCACATAATCAGCAGTGTCAGCAAAGAGAGATCTAATTGAGTAGGCAGTGGTAACGATTTTTTTCCGGGGGGACAGAACCTCTCCCTCCACCGTAGTCTGTAACCATAAGGGATATCCAGTAAAACTATCAGGATCTAGCGGAGTTATGCTTCCTAAAATTACATTGAATATCCCATTTTCCACCGGAACGTCATTATAGGTCTCTGACCAGAAAGAACTACCTCCGGTTTCAGTGGTAAACAATTCAAATACCATATCCAGATTTGCTGTAACCGGCGTTGTATCAGCAGTTAAAATTAAATATCCCTGATAGTTCATCTGGGTAGGAATATTTTTCCCTTCCAAAGTGGATATTCCTATTTCCGACCTTATATCGTTTATCCCTGTATTCGAATCAATAATCTGTTCATTTCCTAAACCAATTATCATGGTGATCAATAAAGTGACAACTGATGCTGTTTTAATAACCAAGGTCAACATACCACCTCCTTTGTTTAAAGTTGAATTTAAATTTAAATACAAACATCTGATATTAGTTAAGATTCAATATACAGGCTGGAGCCCCAGGAGACCCAACCAACTTCATTTCAATAAATAATTGAATTCAGACTTAGGATAAATTTCAGGGAATTGGAGTTTAACAAGATCGTTATACAAGAATTTAATAATTAATTACCCCTCTAGCTATTTTCATACTATCTATAGCATTTTTACAGATTATTAGCAATAAAAAACAGGAATAAATCAATTTTCAGTTAATCTTAATGAAAATATCGGAAACTTACCTGGGGGTATTTTTTTATGAATATCTCTGCTGGAAATGATTATAACTTTATAAATCAAAACCGTAAGCTAGTACTGATTAATTGATTTCCTTAGAAAGTTCAAATGAATATTAAAGTGTCAAAATGACCTGAATTGGTTGTCCCAGGAATAATATATTTTAACTTAATTAACATATCAGTATTTTAGTTATCAATCAATTTTAATTAGATTCTGTTTTCCATAATTTCCAAATATGAACAAATAATCTCATAAAGTAAACAATATTTGAATATTTTGTAACAATTCCGAACACATTTAAATTAACTACATCTCTATCATGCATAAATATGTTATTTATAAATAATATCAAAAATGGCACAAAAAATGCATTATAAGATTAAATTTAAAAATAGGAGGATGAGATGTTTAAGAAGATGTTATCACTAGTCGTATTATTGGTATCTATTTCAACAATGTTAACTGGAGGGTGGAGTAAGTATTTTGGTGGTTCCGATGAAGATATGGGAATCTCTGTCCAGCAGACCATTGATGGAGGATATATAGTTTGCGGATTTACCGATAGCTGGGGTCCGGGAAATGAAAGTGTTTATTTGTTAAAGACTGACGATCTTGGGGAAATGACCTGGGCTAAAATTTTCGGAGGAGTTGAAACTGATGTTGGATTTTCAATTCAGCAATGCACTGACAGCGGTTATATTATCTGCGGTTATACCGAATCTTCCGGAGCAGGGAATTATGACATTTACCTGCTTAAAACCGACGTTAACGGAGTTCTCAGTTGGACTAAAACACTGGGGGGAACTTATGAAGATAGAGGTAAATTCATTTGCCAAACTGCTGATAACGGATTTATCCTGACCGGTCTTACCTATTCCTATGGAGCAGGTTTGTCAGATGCTTTTCTAATAAAATTGGATGATCAGGGGAATACATTATGGTCCAAATATTTTGGAGGAATTAATCATGATTGGTGTGCTTCAGTACAGCAAACATCAGACGGTGGTTATATTATTTGCGGGGGCACTTCTTCCTATGGTTCGGGTGATTATGATGTCTATTTAATTAAGACTGATCAGGACGGAAATGACTTATGGATAGAGACCTTTGGAGGAGCTCAAAGTGATAATGGTTACTCAGTAAAACAAACCAGTGACGGAGGATATATAATTGTCGGGGATACAAAATCTTATGGAGCTGGAATAAATGATGTCTATGTGATCAAAACCGATAGCTGTGGAGATACATTATGGACTAGGATTTTTGGAGGTTCAACTCATGATATTGCTTACTGTATTGATGAAACCCGTTCCGGTAATTTTATTATAACCGGAGAAACTAGTTCCTTCGGAGCTGGATATAATGATGTTTATCTGATCAGTATTTCCGCTTCCGGAGATTTAATTTGGTCTAAAACTCTTGGGGGAATCGGTGCAGATTGCGGGAGATCAGTCAGTTATACTGCTGATGGAGGATATATTATCACCGGTGGTACAACCTCTTACGGAGCAGGAAACTCCGACATTTATCTACTCAAAACTGATTCTAACGGAGTGGCAGTTGAGGAAACGGTAATTTACTATCCTCACCAGATTTCTTATTCCATAAATCAGAGGGGAAGTAATTTAGTTAGTTTGGAATTTTCACTATCCCAGAGCAGTAATGTCCAATTAGATATATACGATGTATCGGGAAGATTTATCTCCACCCCATTGACTGGCTCATATTCAGCAGGAAATCATAATGTCACCTTCAATATGGAAAACAAAGGAGTTTACTTCTTCAGTATGAAAATTGATCAAACAACTCACACTGGGAAATATATAATATTTTAGAATATCGATGAATAATTATATTTTCACCCACTATTGAGCATGATAATTCATCACTTAACTATTTTATTAAGAGTACAAAACTTGATAGAAAAATCAATAATTATCCGGAGGTAAAAATGGATAGAAAAATTTTTATTATTACTTTAGTTCTGTTTTTATTTTCATCAATCTTATCAGCAGGATGGACTCAGTATTACGGAGAAATAGATGATGAAACTGGATTTTTCGTACAGCAGACTTTGGATGGAGGATATATATTAACTGGACATACTACATCCTGGGGATCCGAACAAGAGGATGTCTTTCTGATAAAAACCAACCAGGCAGGGGATATTAGCTGGTTAAAAACTTTCGGAGGAGTAGACCAAGATGAAGGACATTCAGTTCAGCAGTGCTCAGACGAGGGGTACATCATCTGCGGTCAAACTTACTCTTATGGAGCCGGAAACGCTGATGTTTACCTGATCAAAACAGATGAATGCGGAAATCTCTGCTGGACTAAAACCATCGGAGGAATTAATAGCGATGGAGGTCATGGTATCCGGCAAACTTCCGACGGAGGATTCATCCTCACCGGTATAACATCATCCTATGGATCAGGAACGGATACTTACCTGGTAAAAACTGACAGTTTGGGAAACACACAATGGTCCAGATATTTCGGAGGATCGGACATGGAGTTCGGATATTCAGTGCTGCAAACCCAGGATGGTGGATATATTGTATGCGGGGGAACCTGTTCATTCGGAGCAGGTCAATGGGATATTTATCTTATAAAGACTGATCAAAACGGGAATGCAGTTTGGACCAAGACCTATGGGGATACCGGTACAGATATTGGATATTCTATAAAGCAAACCAGTGATTGCGGTTATATCATTACCGGATTAACCGATTCTTACGGAGCAGGTTTAAAGGATGTTTATCTTATCAAAACCGACAGTTGCGGAGACAGCATCTGGGCAAAAACCTACGGAGGTTCTGAAAATGATTTTACCTCCTCTATTGATATAACTCCCTCCGGGAATTTTATAGTGACCGGGGTAACTAATTCCTACGGAGCGGGATCATCGGATATTTACCTTCTTTATCTGACATCCTCCGGGAATCCGATCTGGACCAAAACATTCGGGGGAATTAATGCAGACATCGGAATATGCACTCAACATACAGCAGAAGGAGGATTCATTTTGACTGGAGCAACTGAATCTTTCGGCTCAGGGGGTTCTGATATTATTCTGATCAAGACTGATATTAACGGGGTGGCGGTTGAAGAATCGGTTATTTCTCCCCCTAATCAAATTAATTACAGTATTAAATCGCTGGACAATAATGATATTAGTCTGGAATTATCCTTACCCCAAACTAGTGATATTCGGTTAGATATATATGATGTCTCGGGAAGATACATTTCCACCCCTCTGGATGGTTCATATACTCCAGGAATTCACAATATCAGTTTCAATATGGAAAAACAGGGAGTTTATTTCTTCAATTTAAAATTTAACCAGTCCACCCACCAGGGAAAGTTTACTGTTATATAAATACTATTCTTCCCACCCATCTCCCCCTGACCAGAAGCAGGGAGAATAATTGCAGTAATGACAGCAGAATGAGATATCCAGATTTTCCAGTTTAGCTTCAGGATAACTATAAAGTATTTCAATTAGTTGATCAAGATGGGGTTCTACTTCATTATAGGATTGATTTAAATCTATGGCGGGAAGATGAACTCCCTCATCCTCAAGGGTGATAAGAGCCACATGGGTAAAATTCCGGTGACGGGATTGGAGGGCTTGAATGATATGATAATCAGGATCCTGCTGAGTTATGGTGGTACAGTTAACAATGAAAAGTAAAGGCAGAAAAAATATAAATATATTTTTCATTATCACCTCTCTTAAAACATTTTAATTATACCATGTTTACTAACAATTAGCAATGAAAATTGAAAATTTGTAAGTTTTCCGGAATTGTTTGCTATTACTGAAAACAGATCATTACCTACACTATGGAAGGTTAACAGGATGCTACACCACTCTTCTTATTTTAACCAATGAGTCCAGCCCAGCCCCAGGGGCATGGAATGCAGATTAACCTGCCACATGGCAGGTTAACAGTATGAAAGGATTTACCTGCCGAGTGGCAGGTAAACAGGATAAGACATAAAGATGATGGAAGATTTTTATATAAAATTTTCCATCATCTTTTGATTAAAAAGATAACTTAAAATCATTTATAATACTGATTTTTCCAGGCTGACATTTACATTGATAAAATTTATATTAAAAATTCAGATGAAAGGTAAAGGGAGCGCAGGAAGCACTCCCCCATAGTATTATCTAATTTTAATTATGGTCTTAGAATCCTGAACTCCATCCCCGGATAATTCCACCCGATAGATTCCCGTATTCAATTCAGTTCCATTATTATCTCTGCCATCCCAGTTGAATACACTGTTTTCACTGATCACCGTTCCTGAAGAAAGAGTGCGTACTTCTCTTCCGGTTAAGTCAAAAATTTTAACTGAGAGAACTGCAGGATTTTCAACAAAGACTGGAATAAATGCAGTGGTGGAAAATGGATTGGGATAAGGTTTTCCCAAGGAAAATACATCGGAATGTGTTACCGGGTTAGGATCTTCCTCTACCGCATTAAATGCGGATATTTCAATATGAGCACTCTGATGGATTTGTTTTGTTCCGGCATGAGATTGAAGCCATACTGCAAAATAGACATCAGTTGGATCAAAATGCCACCAGGTTCCCACAAAAGTGTAGGGTATATTAACATAAAGTGTCTCCGGATAATTTCCGGTAAAATTTATCACCGTACCATTGTAGTTCGGATACATCTTGCGGAGAGGGAAATGAAATTCAGTAAAATTCCCTGCCCCGTAGGGGACATGATGTGAACAGGCAGCAATATGAAGGTGATAAGGAGTAACTCCGGGTTCCTGTTCGGCAATAATGGTTACGTTAACTTCTCCGGTCATTAAATCAGGCTGAGCAGTTCCTTCAACTAATAACTCAACATAACAGGGTACTGCCATGGCACTGGTATAGGCAGAATTCAGTGCTCCGGTGGAAGTAGGAGAAAACATTGATCCCCCGTCCATATTTGCTCTGGGTATCACTGACCCTCCGTAAAACTGAAATCTCGCCCAGCCATCAACAGTGTACAACGGTTCACTGGAGTACAGCTGATATTTAAGAGCAGTTAAAGAATCCCAGTTATTATTTATAAAATTGTTCTGCAAACTTGCAGAACTGGCACAGCCCCCTCAATAAGCGCCGCTGTGAATTTCCAGCATAGGCTGCCGGGTAGCAGCAGTCAGTGTCATCGCTAAAACAATTAAGACACTGATAAGAAAAAATGCTTTGTACATTATTTTCCTCCTTAAAGTTTCATTATATTTATAGAAAATTTAATAATTTGTCAATTAATTGATAAATATAATTGTAATTTATTTGATAATAATTTAATCTTTTCAGAATTCTCTCCATTACAAAAATTTATTTATTAATGATTTTTCTTCAAGTTAAATATATAATTTTATCAGTTTTTAAATATTTAGATAATTTTGCTCAATTAATTATAGCAGAAAAATAACAATTAAACTAGTTAATATTTTAAGATTTGTAATGATTTTACCAAATATTTTGCCAGGAATAATTATCATAACTATAACCAATTCAAATATAGTTGAAAGGAGGACTAGATGAGGTTTTTACTGATGGTAATGTTAATATGCGCCCAATCTTTTCTGTTATCAGCCAGCTACGATCCCAGCAGTGGAGTGGGCTATAATGGATCATCAACTGATGAGAATGTTGAGATTTACATTCCGGATAACTTCGATGTTAACCATGCAAATGATATGATGATTAGGGCAAAAGAAATTGGAGATATGGAAACTGCAAATTCTCTATCCAGGCAGATTCATCAGTGGTGGAAAATTAACCGAGGTGATAATTGTAATTCCGATTTTTGTGGTTCATCCCAAAACCTGAATTTAAACAGAAATGAAAATCATCAACCAGAAATAAAATTACCATCGTACTATGCACCTCTCTGGGGAACCGATGTAAGGATAGATCCTAGGGACCATATCTACTCACCTCATATTGTCAGCTTAAGCAACGGTCATCTCTATGTGACTTCAGTTATGTACACTACAGGTATTGACTATTTCATATTAACTCATAGATCCACTGACGGAGGACATACCTGGTTTGTTTGCGACTCATTACAATTCTCCGATCCAGTATATGAACCAAGATTAAGTGTTGCCGATGACACTCTGATTCATTATTATGTAATGCAAAACAGCTCCGGACAATATCAAACCTGGGTAAGAGTGATGGAACCGGGAGCCAGCTTAAATCCAATTTACTGGGGTTCTCCTTCCGGGGGGTATGTTAATAATAATATTTCTGATTTATGGATTGCCAATGATGGCGCTAATTTCGATTCAAAATGGATCTACGCCACCTGGAACTACTCTAATACTGCCGGAGAGGATACAACCTGGCTTATGTTTGCCCGTTCCAGCAACATGGATGTCAGTTCCTGGGATATACAAGATACCATTGAATATATTTCTGGGGATATTACTTTTTACCGATGGAATAAAATTGAAAACGGAAGCTCCACCAACTTGATGATTGTAACTATGATACATCCTGCCGGATATCCTGCTTCAAATGATGAATTTATTATTGCCTGGCAGTCCAACAACGGAGGTTCCAGCTGGTCAACTCCTTTCTCCATAACTCCTAATGATAATCATAAAGATGAATATCTGCCTACCTTAGCCGGATCACATTCCAACAACAACTGGGTATGCATCGTAACTCAAAAAGACACAGTATTAGTAGGTAATTCCGATCGCAACTTGATCAATTATTATTCTACCGATAATGGAAATACCTGGAGTTCCCAGGACTGGGAACTACCGGATTCCAATTATAATCCCTATGTAATGGTTGATTACAACAGCACTGCATTTTATGCAGTGTTCAGGAAAGATATCGCTGCTGGTTTTGACTATGTAGTATTTAGACAAGGTGATATAAATGATCCTACTTCCTGGACTCCTTCTCAAGATAATATAGTAAATGACTATTACGGAAACCTAAATGATCGCATCCCCACCGTATGTTTTGATTACACTGCTGATGGAATCTGTGTCGCCTGGACTAGTTACCAGAGTGTGATTAACAGTATTTGGTTTGACAATAAATCCTGGAGTAATAGTGTAGAAGAAGAACCGGTAGTTGGTGATCTGAATACTGAAAGATTTTCAGTAGTTCAAAACGGAAATAATTTCAGGATTAATTATGCAGTAACTACCCCCAGTAAGGTTTCCATCAATATCTATGACCTCAGCGGCAGAAATGTTGCTAACCTGTTAAATGAAAGAAAAGACACTGGAACTTACAGTTTAGATTATGAACCTGATTTCTCCTGTGGTTTATATTTCTTCACCATACAAACCAATCAAAGCTTTCAAACCAGATCAATTTACTTTATTAAATAACTCCAAAAGGGGGAGTTGAAGAACTCCCCCCATATTTACCAAATATTCTAACTTAATTATGATTTCCAAAGTTATTGATATGGTAAACTAATCTTATTATGCTTAGTTTAAATTTTCAGTGAGGGTGAAAATGAAAAAGATTATTATAATTTCCTCAGCGTTTCTTTTTATCTTATTCAATTCTATTTCCGGTTGGACCAGGTATTACGGGGGCACTTCATGGGATGAAGGATATTCAGTGAAACAGACCAGTGATGGGGGTTTTATTGTTGTCGGATACACCTACTCCGCAGGAATAAATGGAGATGTCTATTTGATAAAAACCAATGAACATGGAGACACAATTTGGACTAGTATAATCAGCGGTGAGTTTTTCGATGCAGGACAATCAGTCCAGCAGACCGAGGACGGAGGATATATCATTGGAGGAGTATATGATGGCTTGGTAAGTTCTGATTTCTGGCTGATTAAAACTGACAATTTGGGAGATACAGTTTGGACAAAAAAATTCGGAGATCAATACTGTCAATGGTGCTTTTCGGTGGAGCAAACTGCTGACCAAGGATATATTGCAGTAGGTTACTCTAAATTTATCAGCCCAGGATCAATAGACATCTGGCTGGTGAGAGTTGACAGACTGGGGGATTCAGTTTGGATTAGAAATTATGGCAGTCCTCAGTACAATGATGTAGGTTATTCAGTTAAACAAACTTTGGACAGCGGCTTTATTGTAGCGGGAAGCAGATGGTCTGAACTTTCCAATTCCAATGATTTTTATATTTTTAAAATTGATATTGAGGGAAATCCAGTTTGGGAAAAAAGTTTTGGAGGTAATGATCATGATGATGCCTATTCACTTCAAATAACTTCTGATCAAGGTTTTATTCTCACTGGTTACACAAAATCTTTTGGAGGAGGTTCTGCAGATATTTGGTTAGTGAAGACAGACAGTAACGGGGATAGTTTATGGACCAAGACATTTGGCGGGTCTGACTGGGACGAAGGAAGAGAAATACAGACAACTGAAGATGGGGGTTATATCATCATCGGTTCTACTCAATCCTTTGGTTCCGGCAATTTTGATTTCTGGTTAGTCAGGACCGATAGCTTAGGAGATACAATTTGGACTAAAACTTTTGGAGGAAGTAATGACGACTGGGGCTACTCTGTCCAGCAAACTAACGACGGTGGTTTTATTATAACCGGAATTACCCAATCTTATGGAAACGGATTTTCCGACATCTGGCTTATTAAAACTGATGCCCAGGGATCAATGGTGGAACAGACAATTATTGAAAATCCATCTAAGTTAACATTTAATCTAAGGCAAATAGTAGATAAAACTGTAAATATCAGATTTAACCTGCCAATAAGCAGTTTTGTTGAATTAAAAATTTATGATATTTCAGGAAGGTTTATTTCAAATCCTCTTTCCGGATTTTTAGATTCCGGAAATCATGATATCAATATAAAATTGGATAATTCGGGCATTTACTTCTTAAAACTAAAAATTAATCAACAAATTGAAACCGTAAAATTCTCCATTTTTTAAGCACATTT
>LKUE01000211.1 GCA_001412365.1 Desulfuromonas sp. SDB
TTAGGGCGCCAGGAAAAGTTTTTTACCTGGATCCAGTTGGATATTATGTTGTTGAGAAGATAGTAAAAAACCAGAAAAACTAAAATTACTACTGCAATTCTCTTTATAAAATTTATTATACTTCGATTATGGTTATCTGGTTTGCTTTCATTTTGTTGTTTATTCATTTAAGTATCTGTTACCTGATAAAATTTAGGCAACATTATACTTGTTTATAAGGTTTAGGGAAATTAAAAATCAGGGTTGTGTAAAATCCGGGAATAAATTTCCAGCCATTGTTTTACTTGATTTGTATAACTGTATTTCTTTTTTGCCTCATTAAAACTGTTTGTAGTAATGTTAATATATTTACTATTACTGGATATTACAGATTTTATTAACTCTGCCAGCCGGGATGGATCACGGGGATTGAAAAATATTCCAGTGGAATGATCTTTGATTAAGTCCAATAGACCTCCGGAGTTTGAACCGATTACTAGTTTACCGGATAATCTAGCCTCCAATACGGACAGCCCGAATCCTTCATTCAGGGAGGGGAGAACAAAAATATCGAAACCTTTTAATAATTCTGGAATAAGGTTATGGCTAATCATTCCGGTGAATTTAACTAAATCTGAAATGCCCAATTTATTAGTTTGTTCAATTAAATTATTTTTGTATTCACCATCACCGGCAATAGTATAGTTAACCTGAACTCCGGAATCATGAAGCAATTTTACTGCCTGTAATACCACTGATAAATTTTTTTGCTTTGATAATCTGGAGACTGTAATTAATTGCAGGGGTTGAGATATCTGGGAAGAGGGAGAGCTGATAAAATTATCCAGATTACCAATTATGGGAAGAACCTCAATATTTAATTTATCAGTATGAGCTTCCAGAATTTTTTTTAAATAAGTTGATACGGGAATCACCGTATTATATCTGATTAAAATTTTTTTCATCAGCAAATTGAAGGGATATTTCTCCATGATTCTCAGATCAGTTCCGTGAATGCTGATTATCTTACAGGGGTGTTGGATAAAATAGCCAATTATCCCGCTGGGTACAATCCAATGGAAATGTAGAATATCGAACTGATCTGCAATTTCTTTTATTTTTAGGTAAGTTTTCTCAAATAGACCAATAAATTGATTCCAGTAAACAGGATTCATTAAAAAATGGTGCATTTTACCGGTATAAGCTATATTTTCATGCCGGGCATATTTCACTCGGTGAATATCTATTCCGCAGTAATTTTGACAGGTAGGGAGACCTTGTTGATGAGGAGTTATTACTGAAATTTTATTTTTTCCAGCAGATAAATGACCGGCTAATCCTTTGGTCAGATCTTCAATAAAAAAACCGGCGTGATCTCCGGGAAAACGGGGATAATTATGAGTAATATGGCATATATTCATTTTATATTACGATATTTAAAAATTATTTATTGCATTATATATTGTTTTTAGTTAGTTTTATATAATTTTATTGGCAGAAATGCAGTTACTAATAAATATTTATATGTACATTGATTAATAATCTTACCTTAATCTAAAGTTACATCAACTTCCAATTTATCAAGGGGAGGAAATATGACTATTAAAGAATATAAAGATAAAATTAATGCCCTGGAAAAGAGGACCGAAGAATTAAGGAGGTTGCTTTGACCTTCCATCCAGAAAGAGTAAAGTAGATCAGTTAAATTCTCTATTGTCAAAATCAAATGCCTGGGATGATCCTAAAAAAGCTGCTCAATTAACTCAGGAATTATCCGATCAGGAGAAAATTTTAAAACAGTGGGACTCCATCAGCAGTTCGGTTCAAGCTATGTCTGAATTAACTAGTACTATAACTGAGGAAGAAATCGGAGTTATTTCCGATGATCTTGAGGAAATTGACCGGCAAATTGAAAAAATTGAATTGGAAATAGCGTTAAATTCAGAACAGGATCAATTGGGGGTAATTTTGACTATTCATCCGGGGGCAGGAGGGACTGAATCCTGCGATTGGGCAGGAATCTTGTACCGCATGTACAGCCGATGGCTGGAAAAAAATCAGTGGAATCATAAGATAATTGACTATCAACCAGGCGATGAAGCGGGAATCAAGGATGTAACCATTGAAGTAGATCACCACATGGCTTACGGTTACTTGAAAGGTGAAAGCGGGGTGCACAGATTGGTTAGAATTTCACCTTTTGATGCCAATCATCGCCGCCATACTTCATTTGCATCTGTTTTTATTTATCCCCTGGTTGACGATCAGATTGACATTGAAATCCAGGAAAAAGATTTAAAAATTGATTTTTACCGCAGCTCCGGTCCGGGAGGGCAAAATGTTAATAAAGTCAGCACTGCGGTAAGAATAACCCATCTGCCTTCGAAAATTGTAGTGCAATCTCAAAGCGAAAGAAGCCAGGTTCAGAATAGAAATAATGCGATGAAGGTGCTGAAGGCGAGATTATATCAGAAAAGATTAGATGAAGAGGCAACAAAAAAAGATGCCCTGGAGAAAAGTAAAACTGAGATTGCTTGGGGGCATCAAATTAGAAGTTATGTGTTTGCACCTTATACCCAGGTTAAAGATCATCGAACCGGCATGGAAACAGGAAATGTTAGTAAAATTATTGATGGAGATATTGATGAATTTATCAGAGCCTATATTCTTTGGAGTGGAGGTAAAAAGCAGTGAGCAGTGAAAAACAAATAAGGATGGAAAGAAGAGAATTACTGTTGCAAAGGGGTGTAGAACTCTACCCCTATTATTTTAAGACAAATTCCAGCATCCGAGAAATTAAACAGAATTTCAATGAACTTGAGCAAAGTGATGAAGAAGTTTCCCTAGCAGGAAGAGTAATTTCCCTCCGGGGTCATGGAAAAACCATGTTCCTGGATTTGATGAATGATCATGAAAAAATACAGCTATATTTCAAATCTGAACAAATGGATGAAGATTGTTTTAAGCTGGCTAAAAAAATTGATATAGGTGATTTTATAGGTGTATCCGGCAAGGTGATGAAAACTAAAACCGGGGAAGTTACTCTCCGGGTGCTGAAATGGATGTTTTTGTCGAAATCTCTGATGAGTTTGCCTGAAAAATTTCATGGATTAAAAGATCCTGAAATTAGGTACCGCCAGCGTTATCTGGATTTCATAGCAAACCCTAGCTCCACCCAAAAGATGATTATCCGCTCTAAGATAATCAAGGAAATCCGAAATTTCCTGGATGAACGTGGTTTTATTGAAATTGAAACTCCCATATTGCAGCCTATTTACGGAGGAGCATTTGCAGAGCCTTTCTCTACTCATTACAATTCCCTGGACCGGGAATTTTTCCTTCGGGTTTCCAATGAGCTTTATCTTAAACGCCTTTTGATTGGGGGATTTAACCAGATATATGAATTTGCTAAAGATTTCAGAAACGAAGGTATGGACAAGGACCATAATCCTGAATTTACCCAAGTGGAGGTATATCAGGCATATGTTGACTATTACGCAATGATGGAATTAACCGAACAGATGTTTAGGCAGCTTGCCCTTAAAATACACCAATCCCTCCAAATTAACTATGCAGGTCATATTCTGGATTTTTCCCAGTCCTGGAACCGAATATCCTTTATTGATGAGATAAACCGAGTGGTGGGTGAATCAGTAAAAGGTAAAACCAGCAATCAACTAGAAAAGATAGCAGAAAAATTTAATATTGATTGTCCTGATGATATTTCCGGGGGAAAAATCCTGGATCTGTTGTTTTCCAATTTAATTCAACCTGATCTGATCCAGCCAACTTTTGTCATGGATCATCCATTGGAAATTTCACCTCTAGCTAAAGTGCACCGCCACAATCCTGATTTAGTGGAAAGATTTGAACCGATAATTGGGGGGATGGAAGTGGGCAACGCTTTTTCTGAATTAAATGATCCGGTGGAACAGCGGAGGAGATTGGAATATCAGAATAAACTTAGATTGGAGGGAGGCAAGGAAAACCAGCCGCTGGATGAAGACTTTTTGCAGGCGATGAGTTACGGGATGCCTCCGGCGGGAGGTTTAGGATTGGGGGTAGATCGGATAGTTATGATTTTTACCGATTCAGATAATATCAAAGAAGTCTTGGCTTTTCCTCATTTGAAAACTCTACCTAAACAGGATGAAGAACTAATGAGTGATTCTAATCCTGATAATAATTCTCCGGTAAGCGGATAGAGGGAATTATGAATTACCGAGTGCTTTTAGCCCGTAGATATCTTAAGCCGCCTAAGGGTAATATTTTTCAATTATTTATAACTTTTCTTTCTATAGGTGGAATTATGGTAGGAGTGGCTACCTTGATTACGGTTACTTCAATTATGAATGGACTGCACAATGATATAAAAAATAAAATTATTGGAGTAAATGCTCATATTATTATAACCCAAGGTGTTTCCATGCCCGATTCCGCTAGGCAGGAAATCGTCAGCATTATCAATGAAGACAAGTACTTATCGGATAATGTGATTGGAATGACTCCTTTTGTATTCTCCAAGGTTATGATAAAGAGAAGGAATTTAGTGGATGGGGTTATGCTCAGAGGTTGTGAAATAGAATCTTCCCACCAGGTAATTAATATAGATTCAAGTATTGTAGAGGGAAGTTTTTTAGGTGCCCCCCAGCATCAGGGGGTGATGCCGGTGGTTATGGGGGTGATGCTGGCTGAAGCAATGGAACTGGAAGTGGGGGACGTTTTTGAAATTTATTCCATTCTCACCGGAACTATGACTCCCATAGGACCGGTGCCCAAAGTATATAAAGCGGAAGTGGTGGGTCTGGTGGATATCGGACTTTATGAGTACAACAGTTCCTGGATATTCACCACTTTACCAGATGCACAGAAAATTATGAAATTGAATGCTGAGGTCACCGGTTTTCAATTGGCGGTTAAAAATGTTCTGGACTCCAGAAAAATATCCAATCGGCTTCAGCAAAAGCTCGGTTACCAGTATGTAGTGCAGGATTGGTTGGGGTTGAATAAAAATTTGTTTTCTGCCCTCAAACTGGAAAAAATTGTAATGATGCTGGTGGTTTTTCTTATAGTGGTGGTGGCGGCATTTAACATTATTTCTACCCTGATCATGATTGTGATGCAAAAAACCAGGGAAATTGGAATTCTGCGTTCAATTGGGGTAAGAAAAATTGATGTGGTGAAAATTTTTATATATCAGGGAACTATTCTGGGAATAATTGGTACTATCCTGGGAGTTGGTTCCGGATTGTTACTATGTTGGATATTGGGAAAATATAAATTTCCAATTGATACAGATGTCTACATCATATCCAGTTTACCTATTATGATTGACTACCTGGATGTGCTCATAATTTCTATAGCTTCAGTTTTGGTTTCCTTTATGGCAACTTTGTATCCCGCATTTAAAGCTTCAAAACTGGTGCCGGTGGAGGCAATTAGATATGAATGATTACCTTATTAGAGTGGAAAATATAACCAAGTCCTATAAATCGGGAAATGCTTCATTGGAAGTTCTTGGAGGTGTTGATTTTAAATTATCCCCCGGCGAATTAGTAGCAATTCAAGGACCTTCAGGAAGCGGTAAAAGTACTCTCCTCCATATTTTAGGTACTTTAGATCAACCTTCAAAGGGAGAAGTCAAGGTTTTTGAAGAATCCACCTCTTCTCAGTCGGACAATGAACTTTCCAGCTTAAGATGTAAAAAGATAGGATTTATCTTTCAATTCCATCATCTTATTCCTGAATTAACCGCTTTAGAAAATGTAATGCTTCCCCTGCTCATTGCCAGCCATCCCTCCGCCCAAGCCCGTCAAAGGTCTGAACAAATATTAAGTAAAATCGGATTAGCCCGGAGAATGGAGCATACTCCCAATAAACTTTCCGGAGGAGAGAGACAGAGGGTGGCTATTGCCAGGGCAATGGCTAATAAACCTCCAATTGTGCTTGCCGATGAGCCTACTGGTAATCTTGATCATAAAACTGGTGGATTAGCCATGCAGGAGTTGATAGAAATGGTAAAAGAAAACCAAAGCGGACTGGTGGTGGTAACTCATAATCCGGAGATAGCTGGATTTTGCCAGAGGATTTTGTATTTAGATGACGGAATTTTGCATGAATAACCATAAATGTGATTTATGTTCAGAAGCAGATGATTTAATTGAAATTGAACAGCTAGGATTAGAGGGTAAGACTATTACCTGGCTGTGCAGGAAATGTTATCTGAAATTGAGATTGACCTTGAAATGCAAGAACTGCGGCATCACCATTAGTGATTTTGAACGGACTGGATTAGTGGGATGTGCACAATGCTATGATGATTTATCCTTGTTTTTGGATCCTTTGATAATCAAAGTACAAGACCTTTAGATAAATGACTGCCCCCAATCAAAAGTTTCTTTCAGTTCCGTTTACCCTTAAAAATTGGTTGCCTCCCTGGTTCGGCAAACAGTACAGAAAAGTAATTTTTTCAACCCGGATAAGGTATGCCCGTAATATTTCGGAATTTAAATTTCCTCAATTTGCCAAACCTAAGACAAGACAATATATTTATAATAGTATACTAAAAGCGGTTGGAGAAGATGGATTGCAGATAATTGGTCTGTTTGATCTGAACCGGAGATATTTAGAGTTATTAGAGGAGCGGCATTTGATTAATACACAGCCAATACCTGAATCTTATCTGATGCTGGATGAAAATGAGTTAATCAGTTTATTGATTAACCAGGAAGATCATCTGCGTATTCAATCCCTGCAACCCGGATTTGAGCCGGAGCAGGCATTAGCGGTGGCGGATTACTGGGACCATAAATTAAATAAATCTCTGAAGTTTGCCGGCAATTCAAAATGGGGGTACTTAACTTCCTGCCCAACTAATTTAGGAACCGGATTGAGATTGTCATTTTTAGTTCATATCCCGGGATTGTTTTTAACCGGCGAACTGAATAAAGTAAAAGCAGCAGCTGATCAGTGCCGATTGGCAATAAGAGGGTTATTTGGAGAGGGAACTAAAGCTATAGGTTCATTTTGTCAGATTTCAAATCAGAAGACTTTTGGCCCGGTTGGGGTTATAATTGATCAGGTAAATAAATTTATGATCAAATTAGCTGATTATGAATGGTTTGCCCGGGAAAGGATAGTAAGATACAATAAACAATTTTTAACCGATAGAATTAACAAACAAATGGAAAAGCTGTTAAATTACAAATTAAGTCATTTTGTTTCAACTATGCCAAATTTCAAGGGCATTCAGGAATTAGCTAAAAATTTATCTATGATAAAATTGGGATTTGACTTGGGGATACAGGATCAATTGGATGATAAAAAGATAACTTACTTGCTGTTTTTTTGCAAGCCCAGGCATTTGGAACTGTTAAATGAGAAATATACTACCCATTCTTTTTCCGATCTGCTGAATTCTTATTATCAATATGAGGAGTTCACCCATGCTCAGGGTTAGTTTTAACTTTTTGTTGGAGAGGATGTACTTATAAATATGGGGGGATATAAAAATGGAAAATGAAAATTTCACTTTAAGATACCGCAAAGTTATGATGAGTGCTCAGAAAGTGGCACGCATCAATAAACGGGGTTATTATACCACTTTGGATATTTTGTTGTCAGTGCTAAATGAATCAAATTGTTTTGCAGTTAAAGTATTAATTAGACTGGGCATTGATTTAGATTCCTTAAAAAAGATCACTACTTCTAAAATTTACAATGAAGAGTTCAGCAATGAAAATCCCAGATACCAATCAGATTATAAAAATCCGGTGCCTACAGTTGAAGTTGAAAAAATTGTTCAGGGTTCGATGAAGCAGGCGGAAAAACTAGGGCACATGTTCATTGGCACTGAACATTTACTGCTGTCCATGGTGGAGAATGCCAGTTCTGCTTCCGGAGATATTCTGCAATCTTTGAATATCAATCATCCCCGGTTGATAAAGGAACTGGAAAAATTAGCTAAAGAAACAGATTTTTCCAGAAAGGAAAATGAACGAAGGAAAAATGGAAAGCACAAAGAAGCAAATGAAGACGATGAAGAAGATAAACATTCCATTGAAGATTTTTGCAGGGATTTAACTGGTTTGGCGGAATTGGGGAAACTGGATCCGATAATCGGCAGGGACCTTGAAATTGAAAGGGTTATTCAGGTTCTGGCAAGGAGAAGAAAAAACAATCCGGTGCTGATTGGAGAGGCAGGAGTAGGTAAAACCGCAATAGTGGAAGGTTTAGCTCAAAGGATTATATCCGGAGAAGTTCCCCCCATCCTTCTGGGGAAAAAACTATACCAGCTCAATCTTGCTTCAGTGGTGGCGGGTACAAAATACCGGGGGCAGTTTGAAAGCAGAATGAAGAATATCATCGAAACATTGAAAAATCGAAATGAAATTATTTTGTTTATTGATGAAATACACACCATAGTTGGAGCAGGTTCGGCAGAAGGATCTCTGGATGCCTCCCATATCCTGAAACCCGCTTTAGCTCGAGGTGATATTAAATGTATCGGAGCAGCCACAATTGCCGAATACCATCGGTATTTTGAAAAAGATGGGGCTTTGAAGAGAAGATTTCAACCCATTATTGTAGACCCCCCCACCCTCAAGGAAGCCTTGAATATCCTCAAGGGCTTAAAGGAAATTTACCAAAAACATCATCAGGTAATTTACACTGACAGCGCATTAAATGCAGCAGTGGTGTTTTCAGATAGATATATTACCGATAGAAAACTGCCGGATAAAGCCATTGATGTGATTGATGAGTCGGGAGCAAGAGTCAGACTATCCACTATTCCCCAGTTTCCTGAGTTAAATGAAGAAAAAGATGCGTTAAAGGATATTATAAAAAATAAAATTGATGCAGTATCCAATCAACAGTACGAAAAGGCAGCTGAATACAGAGATAAGGAGATAAAAGTTAGATCCCGGATTGAAAAGAAACAGAAAGAATGGCTGGAATTGGCGAATAAAGTAATTCCCAGCGTAACTGAAAATGACATCAGGGAAGTAGTCAGTATGTGGACCAATGTCCCTATTCAGAAATTAGAAGAAAAAGAACAGGATAAACTGTTAAAGCTTGAAGATATGATCGGACAGAGAGTTATAAGCCAGATTCAGGCGATTCAGGCGGTAAGTAAAGCTATCCGCAGGGGAAGATTGGGATTGAAAGATCCTAAGAGACCTCTGGGTTCTTTTTTGTTTTTAGGACCAACCGGAGTGGGTAAAACTGAACTGGCAAAATCCTTAGCCGAGGTTCTTTTCGGCAGTAAAAATGACCTGGTCAGACTGGATATGAGTGAATACATGGAGAAATATTCAGTATCCAGACTTATTGGGTCTCCTCCTGGTTATGTTGGATACGGCGAACAAAACCCGGCAGTAGAAATTATCAGAATAAAACCATATGCGGTCATTCTGTTTGATGAAATTGAAAAAGCTCATCCTGATGTGCTTAATATAATGTTGCAAATGCTGGAGGAAGGAGAAATAACCGATAGCTTGGGAAGAAAAATCAGCTTCAGGCATTCAGTGGTGATAATGACTTCTAATATCGGCACTAAGGATATTACCAGATCTAAACCTCTGGGATTCTCATCTACTCCCGAAGATATCAATTATCAAACCATGAAGGACAACATCATTTCTGAATTGAAACGTATAATCAATCCTGAAATCATCAACCGAATAGATGAAGTAGTAGTATTCAAACGTTTGACCCGGGAAGACATGAAGAAAATTGTGGACTTGGTATTTCTGGAAGTTAAACAGAGAGTTAGTGAAAAGGATATTGATATTGAATTATCTGAAAATGCTAAAGAACTGCTGGTGGAACAAGGATATGATCCGGCTTACGGAGCCCGTCCGTTACGAAGAGCATTTAGAAATTTACTGGAAGATCCTCTGGTGGAAGAATACCTCCAGGGTAAAATCCAAATTGAAAATAAAATTTTAGTTGAACGCTCAGGAGATAAATTGATCTTTGTTGACAACAAAACTGATCAAATGGAAATTGAAATGGAAAAAAGGTAGGTTTATGAACAAATTAATTATTACATTGCTATTTATTTTACATCCTTTTGCCATGTTTTCTGAAGTAATCAGTGAAGTGAGGGTAACTGGTAATATCAGGGCTTCATCTGAATTTATAATCAGAACATCCCGTATTCAGCAAGGTAAGGAATTTACCGATTTAATGGCTTCCGACGCCATTAAATCACTTTACCAGGAAGATATTTTTCAAGATATTTCATTAGATACAAATTATATCTCTCCGGGATCATTGGAAGTAGTTATTGAAGTTATGGAATATCCCACCTTGGATTCATTTCATCTGCAGGGAGTTAACAGTATAAAAGAAAGTGATCTCCGAAACTGGATTTCCCAGGGGAGTACGGATACTTTGTATGTATCTCAATGGATTGATGCCCCATTCAGGGGCAGAACAGTTACTCCCCGGAAATTGATGCTTTGGGAAAATTTTATCTATGGGGTGTATAAAAAACAAGGTTTTGTGGGCACTGAGGTAAGCATCCAGGTTGGAGAACCGAATTTTAACGGGGAAGTTCAAGTCTTTGTCTCGGTAAAAGAGGGAAAGAAGATCACTATCGCCCAGATAAATTTCATCGGCAATAATTCAATTCCCCGGAGAGATCTCCGTTATCAGATAAATAACCGGGAGTGGGGATTTTATGGTTGGGAAGGATTTAGAAAAATTTATATGACCGGATTGTTCAGAAGAGGTTTGTTCAATCAGGACAAATTTGAAAATGAAGATATCAGTTTAATTGAAAAGTACTACCATAATCACGGTTTTCCCGATGCCAGAGTGGATAGTACGGATTACCTGTTCAATTCAGATTCAATACTGCTGAAAATTGATGTTTTTATTCATGAAGGAGATAAAAAGTATTTCGGAATAACTGAAATTCAGGGAAATCAATTTTTTTCAGTGGAATTTCTGGAAAAATACCTTTCATATTCATCAGGTGACCTGTATAGAATTGACGATGTAAATAACAGCTTACAAAATCTCAGCACTATTTATGCGGATAGCGGAATGATTTATGCACAGATCATCCCCCGGGAGGAAAAAACAGATAGTTTGGTTAACATCACCTGGGAGATTTCTGAAGGTCCCCGGGTTAAAGTAAGACTAGTTGATATTATGGGAAACTTCCGCACCAGGGACAAGGTAATCCGCAGACAGGTAACTATGATGCCCGGAGATTACTTTTCAATTTCAAAATTCTACTTAACCGTACAAAATGTTTATAATTTAGGATTTTTTGAAAATGTAATACCGGATGTACAGAGAGTTATGGACAGTTCAATTACCGACAGTACCGCCTATGTTGATTTGTTGTTAGAGGTGATTGAAGCCAGATCCGGGCAAATAAAGGGCGGAGCAACTTATTCCCAGGGAGGTGGAGTGGGAGCTTATGCTGCTTTTTCCATACCCAATCTCCTGGGAAGAGGAGAGACCTTTGAGCTTGAATTTGATATTAATTCCCAGATGTGGAATTTTAATGTGGGATATTCTGAACCCTGGGTATTTGACACCCCCTGGTCGTTGGGAGGCAGATTGTATGCTACCACCTATGACATGGATTATTACAAATACCGGAAACTGGGAGGTCAAATTAGCGCATCCCGACCTTACCACATACCCAGTTATCTGAGGTTTTATACTTCATATACAATAGAGAGAGTGGAGGTGGAAGTTTTTGATATCGAAAACACCAGTGATTACATCAGATCACAGGATGGAGTCAATTACCTCAGCGAATTAGGGCTTTCGGTTATCAGAGATTCCAGGGATAGGTATTTCAATACCACCAAAGGGAGTTATTTCCTGTTGAGGACAAATATCGCCGGTGGTTTTTTACAGGGAGATATTAATTTAAGGGAGCATTTAGGAGAAGCCAGGTGGTATTTCCCCATTTATGAGAAAAAAGTCAATTCATTTATTCCCACCAATGCCTTGATGCTGAGAACCAGAATGGGGGTAATCTCTGATGTTTACTCCAATGAAATAGGAGATGTGCCCATCTACCGGTTGTACAGATTGGGGGGTACTGGTCAATGGGGACTGAGGGGTTATGATGATTTCAGCATTGGAGTTGTGGAAGAAGGAGAAATAATCGGGGGCTCCACCGCCATGCTGTTCAATGCCGAATATTCAATTCATTTGAATGAAGCCATGACTCTACTGTTTTTCGGGGATATGGGCAATACCTGGAGAGACCCTTATCAGGTTGATTTTGAAAATGGATTGGGAGATCTTTACAAAGGAGCCGGAGCTGGTTTCAGGATGAAAATTCCGATGATGGGGATTATTGGAATTGACTACGCTTACGGTTTTTCATCTCAGGAATGGGTTCCGCATATTCAATTTGGAGTTTCATTTTAAATCGGTTGTCTAGTAATATTTTAATAAATTCCAGAATAGGATGTTTTAACCAGAATATTTGGGAGTAAGCTAATGAACAAAATTTTTTCAATCAGTTTTATCCTGCTTTTATTGGCGATAAATATTATTCAGGCTGAAAAGATAGGTTACATAAATATTGAAAAAGTATTTCAGGAATATAATGCCATGAGCGATGTTCAAGCTCAACTTCAACAGCTGGAAAATGAATGGTGGAGAGAAGCGGAACTGAAGAAACAGGACTGGATGGAAGAAAGACGGAGCTTGGAGAATGAAGCAGTAACTTTATCCGAAGAGGAGATTTCCCGGAGAACCAGGTTAATTGAACAAAAACGCCAGGAATACGAAAGTTATGTTCAGGAAATCTGGGGGGAAGGAGGTTTGTATCAGAGAAAAACTGAAGAATTTACTGCATCTCCCATTGCCCAGATCAATGAAGTAGTCCAGGAAATTGCGGAAACTGAAGAATATACTTTAATTATCAACGCTCTTCCCTCCCTTATCCTCTATGCTCAACCAGGTTTAGATCTGACTGACCAGGTTTTATCCAGATTAAATGCTGAGTACGTCAGTATTGTAGATACCACTGAACAGGAAAAGATGAGAACTGCTATTTTATCAGTGGTTCCCATTACTGCCGATGCAAAAAGCTCAGGGATTTCATCAACCATTAATTCCTATCTCCAGTCAATATTGAACCGGATTGCCACTCTGGAAATAGTAGAGGGGGAAAAAGTTACCGATGCTTTGCAGCAGATAGGGGTTACTACCATTGAAGATATCAATCAGTCCCAACTGGCTTCTCTGGCTGCATTTTTAGAAGCGGAATACATTGTCAGAGGAACCATTTCTCAGGATCAGGATCAATTTCATCTGATAATTTCTGTTTTTTCTGCCTCTATGTATACCGACTTGATTGTGGTGGAAGATAAATTCCAGGGAGTGGAGAATTTGGAAAACAGCATTGAGGCATTGGTAGCCGACCTGGCATCCTCAATATAAAGAGTATTCATGGTGGAAAAGTACAAGCTTAATGAAATTGCTAAAAAGATAGATGCAGAGGTGATGGGGGATGGAGATATTGAAATAATCTCAGTGGGATCTTTGAATTCAGCAGGAAAAGGGTGTTTAACCTTTTTAACCGGAAGTAATATAGAAGCTGCTGAATTAGCTGTTTCCCGGGGAGCAGTAGTGATTTGCAGACAGGGGCTGAAATTAACCCCTTCCTTGCAGGTAGAAGATCCCTACTTTGGATTTATACAGGCGATGGGAATCATGAAACCTGAAAGCAGACCTTCTGCGGGTATTAACAGTACTGCTCAAATTGCTAAAACTGCGAAATTAGGACATGGAGTTTTTATAGGACCTTTCTGCCAAATAGGAGAAAATGCAGTTATCGGAGATCAAGCGGTAATTCAAGCTTACTCATTTATCGGCAGGGAAGTTGAAATTGGTCAAAACTCCTGGCTTAAACCCAGAGTAAGTTTACTGGATCGAACAGTTGTCGGCAATAGGGTGATAATTCACTCCGGAGCAGTATTAGGAAGTGATGGTTTCGGCTATCACCAAACCTCAAAAGGTATAGTTAAGATTCCTCAAGTGGGCAGAGTGGTAGTTGAAGATGATGTGGAAATCGGCGCTAATACCACTGTTGACCGGGCGATGCTGGATGAAACCCGAATTGGGGCAGGCACAAAGATTGATAATTTAGTTCAGATTGCCCATAATGTGATAATTGGTAAAAACTGCCTGATCGCGTCTCAAGTGGGCATCAGCGGCAGTACTACCGTGGGAAATAATGTGATCATGGCAGGGCAAGTAGGGGTGGCAGATCATGTGAAAATTGGAAATAAGGTGACTATCCTTGCTAAAAGCGGCATATCCGGTCATATTCCCGATAACCAGGTTGTGCTGTGGATTCCGGCAATGGAAGTGAGTAGAGCTAAAAGGATGATTGCGGCAGTGAGAATGCTTCCCGATTTTATTAAGAAAATTAATAAGCTGGAAAAGCAAATCAAATCATCCCAGCAGTCTAAAATATGAGAACCAGGCAGACCATATCCGAACCTATCTGTTTTGAGGGAATAGGCATACATTCGGGGAAACCAGCAAAAATTACTCTTACCCCCCGCTGCTCCGGGGGCATCAGATTTATAAAAGATAATGTGGAAATACCCGCTGATTATCGTTTTGCCGATGCCAGTCTCCGAAGCATCAGTTTAATTAAAGATAACCTGCACATAATGGTGGTAGAGCATCTTTTAGCTGCTCTGTGGATTTGCCAAATCAGCGATTTATTAATTGATGTGCAAGGTGAAGAAATTCCCGCCCTGGATGGAAGCGCTATGCCTTTTGTGGAAAAAATACACCAAACCACCCGGAAGGAGCTGGGGAAAGTATGGGAGAGGGAGAGTGTTATGCATCCGATTAGAGTTACCAGGGATGAGAGTGAAATAATTTATTTTCCTGATTCCTCTGAATCTTTAATTGCTACGGTGATTCTCAGCTACCCGGAGCCGGGGATTGACGATGAAGTGGAAACTTTAAATTTATACTCTCCTGATTTATCCACGGAGTTAGCCCCAGCCCGAACATTTGCTTTTTGCAGTTGGATTGAGCAGTTAAAACAACGCCAGCTGATTCAGGGCGGTTCCCTGAACAATGCAGTGGTTTTTGATGAACAGGGAAAATTATTGAATGAACAGGGATTTAGAATGGGCAGGGAATGTTCCAGGCATAAACTGCTTGATTTAATTGGGGATATGATGCTTTATCCCCGAAGATTAACCGGAAGAATTATAAGTTATAAACCAGGTCATGCTCTGGATTTAAAATTTTTAAGAATTTTAGCAAAGGAGACCGGAAATGAGTGAACAGGTTAAGATGGATATCCGCAAAGTAATGGAACTTATACCTCATCGGTATCCCATGCTGCTGGTGGATAGAATTCTGGAACTCGAAGATGATCGAGTTTTAGGAATTAAAAATGTAACCATAAACGAACCCTTCTTCCCCGGACATTTCCCCGGTCATCCCATTATGCCGGGTGTTCTGATTGTGGAATCCATGGCTCAAACTGGCGGTTTTCTCCTGATGCATAAAGTGGATGATCCTGAACAAAAAGTAGTTTACTTTCTGGGAATTGACGGGGTTAAATTCAGAAAACCGGTGCTACCTGGAGATACTCTGACCCATGAATTAGTTTTGGAAAAATACCGCCATGGTATCTGTAAAATGAAAGGGACAGCCAGGGTAGATGGGGAGGTGGTCTGTGAAGGATATTTTACCGCCAAGGTGATTGATAAGTGAATATACATCCTACCAGTATAGTTTCAAAAAATGCCCGGTTAGAACAAGGAGTAGTAGTTGGTCCCTATACTATTATTCATGATGATGTTGTTATAAAAAAACAAACAGAGATTGGGTCTTCGGTGGAAATATTTAGGGGCTCGGAAATCGGCAGTAATTGTAAAATCCATAAAGGAGCAGTTATCGGTGAAGCCCCCCAGCATTTAACTGACCGTGGTGAAAATACCAAGGTGATCATCGGGGATAACAATATTATCAGGGAATTTGTCACCATTCACCGGGGAACCCAGTTGGGAAATGGGAAAACAGTGATTGGAAATAACAATTTCATCATGGTGGCAGCTCATATTGCCCATGACTGTGTACTGGGAAGTAACATCATCATTGCCAATGAGACCGGGATTTCCGGACATACGGTGATTGAGGATCATGCCAGTATAAGCGGTATCTGTCCGATTCATCAGTTTGTCCGCATTGGAGGGTACTGTTTTGTGGGGGGTGGATATAGAATTAATAAAGATATCTGGCCCTATGCTCTTGCCGCCGGTGATCCCATCGGAATAACCGGACTTAATATTGTAGGATTGAAAAGAGCTGGTTTTGACCGGGCGGTGATCAGGGAATTAAAAAAAGCGTTTAAAATTTTGTTCCAAAGCAGTATTGTTAAATTGGATGACCGGTTTGATGAAATTGAACAGACCTGTGAGGATTTACCCCAGATAAAGCATTTACTTAAATTTGGCAGAGCTGAAACAAAAATGGGCTTGGCGGGAAGATTTAGAAGATAAATTATCCCGCTATTCCTAATTATCCAATAAGCATTAACCAGAAATATGTCAACAGAACCACGAAATCCCCTGATTGATTTTAATTCCGCAGGAATCAGAGTAGGATTGCTTTGTCCGGGAGGGGATCAGGCAACTCTGTCCTCCTTGGCTTTGCATTTTATTAAAAGAGAATTGGATAAGGTCCCCGGATGGTTTTCAGAATTTTTACTGAATAAACGCAATTATCTCTATGGTGAATACACTGATAAACCCCTGGTTAAATATGATATTCTAGCAGTGACTGCCAGCTGGCTGGGAGATTATTTTAGGTTAAAAAAGATTTTGGAAAAACATCAGCTGTCTGAACATCCCGGAAAGAGAAAAAATCTTAAAATTATTATGGGAGGACCGGGAGTAGTAGTCAAGCCCGATGTGTTTTTAGATATTGCCGATGGAGTTTTCGTAGGAGATGCTGATAAGATAATTGCAGAGATATTTGATGCCTTTATTTCTGGGTCAGACGATATTCCCTGGCTTATGCTCAATCAAAATCAAACATTACCATCTCCTCGAAAATCTATGCCTAATCAGGGAATTGCTTTATTTTCTTCTGCATATGCAGTTTATCCTAAAGTTAGGTTGGTGGAAGTATCCCGGGGCTGTCCCTTCAGATGTAGTTTCTGTTGGTTAAGTCATAGCCGCAGGGATTTTCAAACCCGGAGTTCAATAGAGGTGATTTCAGAAACAGGGAATTTAAAGGAGAGGATAGGTCTGGTCAGCGCAGCAATATTGAGTCATCCGGATATAAACAGGATATTAACCAGTTTAACTAGAATAGCCCTGCCCTCCTGCCGCTATGATCTTTTAAATAAAGACATAATTGATCAACTATCCTCTAAGCAGGTGAATTCAATTACCCTTGCCCCGGAAGTGGGTAATGATAAAATGAGTGATATTATCTGCAAAAATTTTGATCTGGATAAATTGCTGAACGTCGCTGAACTTTTGGATAAAGCAGGATTTAAAAAGTTGAAATTGTATTTTATGCTGGGATTACCTCATGAAGATATTGATGATGTTCAATCCATCTTTCAGTTATTGGAAAAGATTTCTCAAACCTCGAAAATGTCAATTACCGCTTCTTTTAGTCAGTTCATCCCTATGCCCGGTACTCCTCTGGAAAATGAGGAAATGGAAAAAATATCTCCAGTTTTAGATAAGTATAAATTTTTACAAAGTAAATTAACCCAAAGCAATATTTCTCTGAAAAATAATTTTTCTTCTTTGAATAACCGGGTGTATAAACTTATTAACCAAAAGTGAATTAGATGTTTGTTAGAGGGCAGTTCTTTTTTCTAATTATAGATTTAAATAGGTTTATTGACAAATTATAAATCAGTGTTGACATTATATAATTCATTATTTTATAATATTACTTTCAATGCAATCTGGTTCCTGATGAGGAAAAGATTGCGGTGAGGGGATGGGTTAATGATGAACAGAAATTGATCTGTTTACTAAAAACAAAAAAGGAGGGCTAAGTGAAGAAGATACTATTAGTTAGTATTATGATCTCACTAGCAGTAGCTCTATTTGCCTCTGAAGACCGTGCTCCGGTACAGCAGATGCAGATAGAAGCAAGCGGTCCCGGACTGATGACTCAGGGGACCAGAGTAGTGATTGACGGGAAAGATGTATTAATATCCCAGATTCCCGATACCTTAAATGCCAACGGCTATGCCTGTCAGCTGGACAGCGCCTATCCGTTTGAAGCGGATATCGCCGATGATATGGATAACACCACCGACGCGGACTGGACCATTGACTCCATCACCACCTGGTGGGCTAACTGGAATGGTTTTACCACCTGGGCAAACGTCCCCAACGTGCACGT
>LKUE01000212.1 GCA_001412365.1 Desulfuromonas sp. SDB
CAGACTTCATAGGTAACCGGGCTTCCAGTACAGTTGACCTCCTAGCCACGATGGTTATCAATGACCTGGTTAAGGTTTTATCCTGGTATGATAATGAAATGGGATATTCCAATACAGTGGTGGAATTGATAAAGATGATGATCAAAGGCGGATAATGATCTGATTGTTTGGAATTAACCAATAAACTTGTAGACAGAGAGTTGATATGGAAGATTTTCTGACCATTGAGGATATTGATGTAACCGGAAAAACAGTATTGCTTAGAGGTGATTTCAATGTTCCTCTGGATAAACAAAGTGGTCAAATTACTGACCAAAGAAGGTTGGAAGCAGCCTTACCCACTATTGAGTATCTATTATTGAAAAATGCCAAAGTTATTGCCTGTAGCCATATGGGTAGACCGAAGGGAGAAAAAGTTCCGGCATTGTCCTTGAAAATTGTAGCAGATAAATTTTCTCAGTTAGTAGATAATCCAGTGAAGTTTGTTGATGACTGCATCGGGGAAAAGGTGGATAAGGCGAAAAGTGAATTGAATCCCGGAGAAATGCTGATCTTGGAAAATCTTCGTTTTTACCCCCAGGAGAAAGCCAATGATGTTAACTTCTCCCAACAACTGGCTCGAGGCATTGATATTTATGTCAATGATGCTTTCGGCACTGCCCATAGAGCGCATGCTTCTACGGTAGGAGTGGCTAATATTTTTAAGGAAAAGGGTTTATCCCTGGCTGGTTTTCTGATGATCAAAGAAATTAAGTATTTATCTGCAGCAATTAAACATTACACCCGTCCGGTAATAGCTATTCTGGGTGGATCTAAAATTAAAGGGAAGATAGAGTTAATTGAAAATTTCAGCAGTTTTGTTGATTCTCTGCTGATAGGGGGAGGAATGGTGTATACCTTTCTTAAAGCACAAGGTTATAATATAGGAAAATCAATTTTAGATGAAGATTCAATACCGGTAGCCAGAAATATACTGTCCCACATAGGAAGAGAGGCGAAAGTTAATTTTATTATCCCTGCAGACAGTATTACTGCCGAACAGATAAAAGAACATGCTGATTGTCAGGTTTATCAGAATGATGAAATCCCTGATCAAGCCATTGGCGTAGACATCGGACCATTAACTGTAAAAATTTTCAAACAAGCTATTGAGAATGCTAAGACCATAATTTGGAACGGTCCCATGGGAATATTTGAAATAGATTGTTTTGCTGAAGGTACCCGGCAGGTAGCCCAGGCAGTTGCCCGGGCAACTGATCAAGGGGCACTTAGTGTTTTAGGAGGAGGGGATACTGCAGCAGCAGTTGCAAAATTTGACATGGAAGATAACTTTTCTCACATATCCACAGGAGGGGGAGCATCTCTGGAATATATGTCCGGGAGAAGCTTACCTGCTTTACAAGCATTAAACTCGAGGTAGTTCTATGAATAAATGGATTTGCGGTAACTGGAAAATGAATGGAACCCTGGCTGAATCAATATCCTGGGCTAAACAGGCAGAGTACACCGCTGAGCAGAATCGGGAAGTTATGGTTGGAATCGCTCCCAGTTTATTCAGCATAAACGCCATAATCAGTGAAGTAAAGCCCCAAAGCTTATTAGTGGGAGCTCAAAACTGTCATTGGTCTGAATCCGGTGCTTTTACCGGTGAAACTTCCCCTGCCAGTTTACAGCAAATAGGATGCCATTTTGTAATATTAGGTCACTCTGAGCGCAGACATATATTTGGGGAAACTGACCAGTTAATTTCCCGCAGAATTAAAGGAGCTCTTGAACATAATTTAAATGTAATTTTGTGTGTGGGGGAAACTTTAAATCAAAGAGAGCAAAATAAAACAATAGAAATAATTAAAAATCAGCTTGCAAATAGCTTAAAAGATATTAAAATAGATGACTTTAACAACATCACAATTGCTTATGAACCAGTGTGGGCTATTGGTACAGGTAGAGTTGCATCACCTGACCAAGCCCAGGAAGTTCATAGCTACATCAGGGAATACTTAGGCAGTATTTCCCCTCAGTTAAAAGAAAAGGTTAGGATTTTATACGGAGGCAGTGTCAAACCTGAAAATTGGAGTGATCTTAACCAAATGAATGATATAGACGGAGCATTAGTAGGAGGAGCAAGTTTGATTCCGGATAAATTCAGATCAATTGTTGAAATTAGTAACAAAGGAGAATAATCTTGTTTGCGGTGATTTTAGCTATACATATTATTATTGCAGTTTTACTCATTATAATGGTTTTAGTTCAGCAATCCCAGGGAGGAGGCTTATCCGGAGTGTTTGGAGGGATGGGAAGCAATATGTTCGGAGGAAGCGGAGGAGCTTCTTTCATGATTAAAACTACTTCAGTATTAGCCGGATTATTTGGGTTAACCACGATATTGTTAGTATTAGTGGGAGGAAGGAGAATTCCTGGCTCAGCAGAGAATATCCAGCAGTATCAAAGCACCGGTTCGGGAGATATTGAGCTGCAGCCCTATGTTAGTGAAATGAATGTTACCGATACCGCTTTTAGCGATTCCCTTGAACAAGATTCACTTTCCCAGTTGTTAACCGGTATTGGCGAAGATAGTGCAAGCCAGGATATTCCCGGTGATTCTCTGATGGAGGAACCTGCAGATTCATCAATGATGATGCTGCCGGAAAGCATTAATGTTGATTCCTCTACCCCGGAGCAGATTATGGACACAGCTACTTTGTTGTTAACCCCGGATTCAATACCTTAAAGGAGAATATTTATGAATTCTGAAAATAAGTATGCTATTGTTGAATTGAAATCAGGTGTTCAGGAAAAAGTCACCGAAGGAAGTGTAGTAAAGGTCCCCGGATTTTTGGGGGAACCAGGAGAAAAAATTAGTTTTGATAAAGTGATGTTTTTCCGAGACGGCAAGAAAGTTCAGTTTGGCGAACCCTTGATCAGTGAACTGGCGGTTACCGGAGAAATTTTAGGACATAACACCGGTCCAAAAATCAGGGTATTTAAAATGAAAAGTAAGAAAAATTACCGCCGCACTATCGGTTCCCGAGAAAAATTCACTGAAGTGAAAATTTTAAAAATTGGTTAAGGAGATATACAATGGCACATAAAAAAGGAGTTGGTTCATCTCGAAACGGAAGGGATTCCAATCCCAAATTCCTTGGAGTTAAACGCTATGCCGGACAAGTAGTCAATGCCGGATCAATCTTGGTCAGGCAAAGGGGAACTCCCATCCACCCCGGAGTCAATGTGGGAATGGGCAGAGATCATACTTTGTTTTCGTTAATAAAGGGTATAGTCAGTTTTAATCAGAGAAAGAACAAAAAATTTGTTTCAGTATTGCCGGTAGAAAATTAATTGATTTTAATAAAGCAATGCGGGTATAACTCAGCTGGTAGAGTGTCAGCTTCCCAAGCTGAAAGTCGCGGGTTCGACCCCCGTTACCCGCTAAATATTTTTCCTTAAAAATTCCTGGGCCTGTACTTTAAATTCCCTGGTATAACTGTCTGTAGGTAGAGAGAGAATCTGATTGCACAATTGTTTTGCAGTTTCCACGTCCCCGGTTTCCCGGTAAGCTTCAGCCATTTCCATGTAAACGTAAGCTAAATTCCCCGGAGGGACAATTGGTCCTGATTTTATCAACTGTACCAGGATTTCACCGGTATTGATAACTTGAGGAAAATCTCCGGTAGCCACATAATTTTTTAATAACGCCCAGTGAAAAGTTCTACTGCGGGGGAATTGCTGAACCAATTGAAGGGCGTAATCAATAGATTTATCTTTATCCCCTTTCTCCAATAGAAGCAGAGCTAATAAATTTTTAGCGGCGATGTTCAGGTAGTTACCGTTCTCAGCACAATCCTGGATGTCTGCAATGCCTTCATCAATGAGGCTATTGTTCATAAACAGCGAACTTTCCAAAGTGCCCTTTAAAAATTTGTAAGCTCCTATCCCCAGTTTGGCATCATAAAGGGTATTATCTGATTGAATAGCTTGTCCTAATTCATAATAAGCAGGTGTAGACAGCCTTAACGCTCCCAGATAATTGCCCTGGTAGGCATGGTTGAGGGCTTGGGAAAAAAGCATTGCTCCTTTATAGAAATGTCCTGAGGCGGGATACCTGACCATCAGGTTTTCTGAAAGTTCAATGGTTATTTCGGAGTATTTATTGAAATCCTCCTGATAGCGGGTGGTTAACAAATCGTTATTGTACAGGTCACATAAATAGGCAAGAAAGAAATAACCGGAGGGATGCTGGGGATTAGAATCCACCGCTTGATTAAAATAATAAAATGCACTGTCATATTTTTCCTGATAGGCGAAATTTAAACCCTGTTGTATATGTATCTCTGAATTAGGGGGAACTAAAACCGTGGACACAATTAAATTAAGTAAGATTATATAAGTCATATAAGATTCCTTTCCATTAACAAAGCTTCAATTTTTTTTCTTAACTTATTCTGGTCACTGTAACTATTGTCTAAGGTTAAGGCGGGGTAGTTATCAAATATTTCATCTTGAATTTTATTCATTTGATTAATTATATCTGAACTCCATCCTTTACTCAATAGCCGCTTTTTCCTCAAATTATCTGGAGAAACCATCCGGATAATTAAATCAAATTGTGGTTCCAGGTTCCACAGAGGGAGAACTGCCGCTTCCAGAATTAATCGTGGATATTTCTTCATTTCTTCTAAAATTATCTTCTTCATATAAGGATGCATTATAGAATTAAGCAATTCTCTTTTTTCCTGTTTATAGAATATCAAGTTCGCCAAAGCTTTTCGGTCAATATGGTTGGGGTCAGCCAAATCATCTTGAAAAGCGGAGATTATCTTTGATTTAGCTGGATTTTGTTCAAGCAGTTTATGAGCAATTTTATCCGCCTCAATCAGTTTAAAACCGTACTCAGCAATTATCCTGGATGCGGTGGATTTTCCGGTTCCTGCTTTTCCAGTTACTGCGATTTTATAATTTTTTGGACTTGTTCCCATAATCTTTCTTCCGCCTGGTCTGGATTAATTTGATCAATAACTTTGCCTTTTTCAAAAAGTAAAACTTTATGTTTACTTCCCGCAATTCCAACATCCGCTTCTTTTGCCTCACCAGGACCGTTGACGATACATCCCATCACTGCAATAGTAAGGTTTACATTTTGTTCCAGCATTTTTCGTTCAATACGTGCGGCAATATTAGGAACATCGTATTCGCAGCGGGAACAGGTGGGGCAAGCAATTAACCTGCCTGGAGGATTGGGATTGATTTCCAAAGAATGCAGTATTTTCTGAGCTACGTAAATCTCATTAACTGGATCACCGCTCAGGGAAACCCTTATGGTGTCACCAATGCCTTCATACAGTAAAATACCCAGGCCTACTGAAGAAAAAATTGATCCGGACTGAACTGTTCCCGATTCTGTAATACCCAGATGAATTGGCTGATGATAGTGGTGAGAGTACTTTCGGTTAGCCTCAATAGTATTTAGTACGGATGAAGATTTTATGGAAACTACAAAGTCATGAAAATCTTTTTCCAAAAAATAATCAGACCATTTAGCCGCGCTGAGAAATAGTGCCTGAGCAGGATGTTGATGATAAAGAGTTTGAAGTTCTGATTCCAGAGAACCGGAGTTAATGCCAATTCTCATAGGAATGGGATTATCTTTCAGTGCATTTAGAATTTCATTTATTTTATAAGTTGAACCAAGATTGCCGGGATTTATTCTGATTTTATGAACTTTTTGCTCAATAGCTTTAATTGCCAGTAAATGATTGAAGTGAATATCTGCAATAATGGGGAGGGAAGACTGCTGTACCAGGGATGCAAGATTAGCTGCGGAAAGATCATCTGGCACCGCCACCCTCACTAGCTGGCACCCCCGCCGGGCTAAGGCATTGATCTGAGCAATGGTTTTGTACAGATCAGAAGTTAAAGTATTGGTCATAGACTGAATAACTACCGGATTGTAATTCCCGATTTTTACATTTCCCACTTCTACCAATCTGGTTTTATTTCTGGTCAGTTTTTTCATAATAGTTGTAAATTTGTAAATTACTTTCAGATTATATATGATTTGACGTATTTTTTAAACATCTTATAGTTTTATTGGTTAATAAATGAATGTCAATATTAGAAAACTCCCCTATTACCAGTTGACTTTTTATTAGATATACTGATATTAAGTAAACAAAATATTTATTTTAATATATTATCACTAAAATTAATCAAGGATGTTAGATACGGATGAATCCATTTGTTAAGTATTATGTAAAAGTGCTAAATTATATGAGGTTAAGACATAATTTTACCTTAAAAATATTGGCTCTGCTGGCTGCAATATTATTATGGGTTTATGTAGTACTGCAGAGTCCGGTAAAAAAATCTATTTATGTACCTATAGTAATTAACAAACCTGATTCATTGATCTACGATATAGACCCTCCTGATTCAGTGAGATTTGACTTTACCGGAAGTGCCCGTAATTTCTTTTTATTTGACCGGTTTGGCGATCCTACAATAATACTTGATTTGAAGAATTTGAATATTGGTGAAAACATTGTTGAAATAAATCCCGATCAAATTATCTATTCAGACTGGATCGGAGTAAAACCGGAAGGAGAAACTTATATCAGATTGTCTTTTCAGAAAGTGGATAGCATTTACCTTCCAATTTCCTCGGAGGAGGTAATAACTCTTCCTCCCGGATGGGTAATAACGGATCAAAAAATAACCCCTGAAATGGTATGGATAGTGGGAGGAAGCCAGGATTTAGAGGATTTATCCAAGGTGGGGATATCTTTGAACAAATGCAGTGTTGATGAATTTAACTATAGTTATATCTGCTCCACTACGGTTGAAATACCTGAATATCCTACCCATCCTTACACCAATGATTCTGTAGTTGAAGTAAATGTTTCTATGGACTCAATGATTTTTTATCAACTTAAACTTCCGGTAATAATTGACCAGAACCAACAATTTCAAGCCATGCCCGATTCGGTCAGGTTTTATGCCATTGTCCCCTCCCGTAATTTTCAGGATTTAGTGGATACAGATATTAGACTAAGCGTGGATGTACGAAGATCTGATATTCACTCTTCACCTTTGATTCTTGACTGGAATGGTGAGGAATTAGCTGAAACCAGCTGGTTGGAGATAAACAAAGTAAAACTAATTCCGGTAGAAGAGGTGGAATAAATTTATACCCTGGGCATTGAAACCTCCTGCGATGACACTGCAGTAGCTCTTTTACTGGATGAAAAAGTTATTTTTCACCAAAAAAAAGTTCAACTAATACATACTAATTTTGGAGGAGTTGTCCCTGAACTGGCCAGCCGTGAACATCTAGCTTATGTACAGAAGTTGATTGATCAGTTAATTAATGATTCAGGGATATCTGTTGAAACTATTAATTTAATAAGCGCCACTAGAGGCCCGGGTTTAATTGGATCGCTGTTGGTAGGATATACTTATGCAAAAACCCTCGCCTACCAGTTAAAAATTCCATTAATGGGAATTAACCACCTGGAAGGGCATATTTATGCGGGGATTATGAATAATACTGATTTGCAGTTTCCCTTTCTAGCCCTTATTATTTCCGGAGGTAATACTTTATTGTTGGAAGTTCGGGATCACGGATGCTACAAGTATTTAGGACAAACCAGAGACGATGCAGCAGGAGAAGCGATTGATAAGGTGGGAACAATGTTAAACTTAAGTTATCCCGCCGGACCATCCATGGAAAAACTTGCCAGGGAAGGAAATCCAGGTATGTTTAAATTTCCGGTGCCCAATCCTCCCCAATTTGATTTTAGCTACTCCGGACTGAAAACAGCAGTGCTGTACAAGCTTAGAGAGATGAATGAAAAACAGATAATTAAGAGCAGAGCTGATATCGCCGCTACTTTTTTAGATAGCTTGATAAGATCTCTGATTTTGAAATTAGATAAAGCCTGTAAACAATATAATTATACCTCCATATTAATTACAGGGGGAGTGGCAGTAAATTCTATTTTGCAAAACAAAATCCGCAAAAAATTTACTGCCCGGGGAGTAAAAGTGTTTTTCCCGGAACCCCAATGGTGCGGTGATAATGCAGCAATGATTGCATATTTGGGAAGATTAAAATACCTCCGGGGTGAATCTCCGGATAAACTAGATCAATCTGCTGATGCTCAATTGAAACTGGATTACTGCTGAGATTGATTGGATTCAATTAATTTCAATGACGATGAGGTGCCCAGCCTGTCTGCTCCTGCCCTGATAAGCTGCAGGGCAAATTCACCGGTTTTTATTCCCCCGGATGCTTTAATTCCCGGCTTGTTTTGGTGCTGTTGGCAGTAGTGATTGATCAATGATCTTAATATCCTGACATTTTCAACAGTGGCTCCTGTTCCCAAGAATCCGGTTGATGTTTTTAAATAATCTGCCCCTGCCAGCAAAGCGATGAATCCACCCTGAATAATTTCTTCAGGTTTCAACAAGGCGGTTTCTAAAATAACTTTGAGGACAGTTTGAGGATATAAAACGCTTTTTACCGCAGCAATATCCTGGTAAACGTAATTAAAATCTGATTCTTTCAGCTTTCCGATATTTATAACCATATCAATCTCATCGGCTCCATCGTCTTGGGCATAAGCTGATTCCGTTGCCTTCACCAGTTTTGTAGAACTTCCCAAGGGAAAGGCAATGGTAGTTATAATTTTTACAGATGAGCCGTTAACAATGTCCCTGAGTAATTTAATCCTGCAGGGAGGAATGCAAACTCCATAGAAGTTATAGTCTAATGCTTGTTTGGCTAAAGTTACGAAATCAAAATTTTGTGCCTGGGGTTTGAGTAAAGTGTGCTCGATATGGCGGTTCAATTTAAAATCCCCGGGTAAATCCAGGGAGGGTAGCTTTTTAGAGTTAGCAATGATCTTGTTTACAATATCTGGAGATAGTTCAATATTGACATTTAAACTCATAATTTACTCCTGTTAAAATTTAATATCATGGAATAATATAAGATTAAATGATTTTTTTAAATAATTAAGTTAGTATATAAGTTGTCTATGTATGCTGAAGTCTATAGCGGAGTGTTAGCGGGTTTAAAAGCTATTCCCTCCCAGATTGAAGTGAATCTGATTAAAGCAATACCCTCCTTCTCCATAGTCGGCTTGCCTGATTCAGCAGTTAAAGAAAGTAAAGAACGGGTACAAGCAGCAGTAAGAAATTCAGGTTATCAATTTCCGCCAAAGAAAATTACAGTAAATTTAGCTCCCGCTGATTTGAAAAAACAAGGAACCTATTTTGACCTGCCCATTGCTACAGCAATTGTACTAGCTTATCAATCTAAAATTAAAACTTGCCCCAATGTAGCCATGATCGGTGAATTATCTTTAGATGGGCAGTGCAGGTCAGTACTGGGAATTCTGCCGCTGATAATTGGTTTAAAAGAAAAAGGATTTAACAAATTTGTAATTCCCTTTCCCAATGCAGAAGAAGCAAGTTTAGTTGAAGGAGTAGATATCTATCCGGTGGAAAATTTAAGTCAGGTTTTATATTTAATTGAAAATAAATTCAATGCTCCCAAATATCAATATGCTTTGATTAAACCGCAGAATGAGGAAGAGGATTTATTTTATGATTTCTCTGAAGTGAGGGGGCAGCATTTTGCCAGAAGAGCAATGGAAATATCTGCGGCGGGGGGACACAACTTGCTGTTTATGGGACCTCCGGGGATTGGCAAGAGTATGTTGGCGAAAAGATTTCCAACTATTTTACCGGAACTAACTAATGAAGAAGCAATGGAGACAACGGTTATTTACTCTGTCTCGGGATTACTTCCCCGGGGCAAGCCCTTGATCAGAAAGAGACCATTTCGTTCTCCCCACCACAGCATTTCTGATATTGCCATGGTAGGGGGAGGGTCTGATCCAAAGCCAGGGGAGGTCAGTTTAGCTCATAATGGGGTGATGTTTTTAGATGAACTTCCTGAATTTTCCCGAAAAACCCTGGAATCTCTAAGGCAGCCGCTGGAAGATAAAAAAGTCTGTATTTCCCGGGTTAAAACCAGTATTTGTTATCCTGCAAATTTTACCCTTCTTGCTGCAATGAATCCCTGCCCCTGCGGCTTTAGAGGGGATCGGAACCATATCTGCGACTGCAGTGAAGGGGAAGTTAAGAGATATTTAAAAAAAATATCTGGTCCTTTGTTAGATAGAATTGACATCCAGGTAGAACTTCCCGCTTTATCATTTGAGGAAATTGTTGGTTTAAGACCGGGAGAAGCTTCTAAATGTATAAAAAGGAGAGTTAGTGAAGCTCAGAAATTTCAGATTGAAAGATACCGTGATCAAAAGGGGGTTTACCGAAATTCTGATTTACAAGGTCAGATGGTTCACAAGTTTGTCCAGTTAGATTCATCGGCGGAAGAATTTTTAAATAATGCTATTAAAAGACTTACTATAACTGGGCGGGGTTATGAAAAAATTGTAAAGATAGCAAGAACTGTTGCAGATCTGGATAGTTGTTATATAATTAAAAGTAGTCATATTGCAGAAGCAATTTCATATAGATTTCTGGACAGAAATTCAATGATATGATAATAACTACATATAAAGTAAAATAAAGGGGTAATCATGATTATTGAGTGTCCTCGATGTAAGACTAGATATAAAGTTGATGAACAAAAAGTTCCGGCAGGCGGAGCCCCCATTGAATGTATTGAATGCGGTAATATATTCACCATATTCAGAGAGCCCTTGGCTATTAAGATAACTAAGATTGGCAAACAGGAATCGGAAAGTGAATTTCAAAACTTGGGAAAGGAATCTGCACCACAAAAACCAGAACCCCAACCTGATAAATTTGATACATTTAGTGATTTTGATACATCTGTTATCGGTAAAGAAAAAGAGAGCTATAACCAGGAAAAAACAAAGAAGGAAAGTGATTTTGAACAAGAAATTTTTTCCAGCTTCAACACATCAACTGATAAAACAACTAAATCAACCAGCGAAGATTTAAATTCCATAGATGACTTTAGCTTGCCGGGTTTTGAAACTTCAACTGCAGAATCTAAAAAAAGCCAGGATCAGGATTTAAATGAATCTTTATTTGAAAAGAAAAAAGCACCTGAACAAAATCCATTTGAAGATATTACCAGTTCCGGGAAAAACTCAAAGCAGCCGGAATATAAGTCAGATGACAATATATTTGAAAAAAAAGAAGATTCTCGCTCTTTGGAAGATTTCTTCAATATTCCCAAAACTCCCGAAGATAAGGTAAGGGATTTGGCAAATCGGGTAGTTAAAGAACTGAAAATGTATTATCCTAAAGAAGCAGAAGAAGCAGTTAAAGCAGGTAAAGTTCCTGCTACCTTGTTAAATGAAATTAAAAAAGCATTACAATTTTATCGGTCGGAAGCTATAAAAGAAGTTGAGTGGGAAAAAGCAATGGTTTATTTCCGGGATGCGATTAATCAGATAATTGGAAATGGCCGAACTTTATTTAGATAATTATTGTAAAGGAGGAAATAACAGTGAAAAAAATCCGGTTGATGTTGCTATTTATAATTATAGTAATTTTAGTAGCTACTTGCGGTTCAACTTCAGATAACAATCAAAATGAAAGTGAAAACAACACTGAAACCAGTACATCCGGTTCATATTACATTATAAAATCCTTTTCCAATTCAGGGATGAGCAAAGGAGATATTTTTACTGATTTAGTTTGGAATGATGCAGACCAGAATGAAGTTTCTTTAATAGGTTTAGGAGCCAACTGTTATGTAATTGACATTTGGGCTACCTGGTGTGGGCCCTGCCGGCAGGAAATTCCACATCTCAATGATCTTCAAGACGAATTTGAGGAGCAAGGTTTAGTGGTGGTGGGAATAAGCATTGATGACAATCCTGCAGCCCTGCCTCCATTTATTGAAAGTATGAATATTAATTATATGATTCTACAAACCTCAGATAATGAGTTGATAAATATGATTCTTTCTCCGGGGGGAGGAGCAATTCCCCAAACCTATATCCTGGACAAGCAGGGCAAGATAATTGAGCATTACGTCGGATATGCGCCATCTATCGGTGAACAAATCCATAATCAAGTGAGTGATTTATTAAAATAAAAGACATAAAATTTTTATGGTTATGGATACTGCTCAGTAGTTTCATGTGCTCATGTGGGCAACAGGAGATACAGGAAAGTTTGGAAGAAGTAATGGGAGAAACTGCTATTGAAACTGTAGATTTGGCTAAGGAAAGAATGGTAAAAAACAACATGAGACTACTGCAGCTGAGTATAGAAGAATTTGCCTTAGAACAGCAGGGGGGGGGGACTTATCCTAGTTCAATTTCTGAAATTGATTTACCTAATGCCTCCAATCCTTACAGTAATTCTAAGCCTGCATTTGTTGATGGAAGCCCCACTGAGCAGGGTCAGGTAGGTTATATTGGTGATGGGAATTCCTATCAGATTTTAGGATATGGGAGTAATTCCTTATTAGATTTTAAACTCAGTAAACCTTAATATGATGATCAGACCCTTGATTAATATTGACCGGAAATCATCGGCATATATATCAGATTACCTGGCTAAGTGCAGTGATCTATTAACTGAATACTTTTTTAAGTCCAATCCATCGGTTGTATTGTGGTCTTTACAGGGATTGGAAAACAGAATAATTGCGGCGGTAGATGATCTTAGGAAGATAATCTACATACAAGCGGATAATCCGAAAATAATTGACCTGTTTATGCAGAATTTTGCAAAAGTCAATCCTTTGAATTCTTACCGCATTGATATTCCTGAAAATCTGATTTCCTATTTAAATTATCATAATATCCCTAAAGATTTTATAGAAGTTTACTCTATATTGCAATATACAGAGGATCTAGCTCCTGGCACTGGACGTCCAGTGGGAACAACAAAAATTATCCGAAACAGTAAAGGCATACCCATGGAGGCAATAATTTGCCAAAACAATCAAACTTTGGCCTGTTCTTCAGTGTTTTGGTTATCCGATAACGCTGCTGAAATATCCATTGAATGTTTAAACTGCCAGCAAGGGGCTGATTTTTTGATTAATGTTTTATCTGCCCATTCATATGAATTAAACAAAATCGGAATTATTCCCATTTACTTAGTGTCTGAAACAAATTTTCATTCGAGGAGACTTGCAGAAAAAGTAGGATTTGTGGATACAGGGAAAAGATTAATTGAAATTAATGGCTTTTCTAACTGGAGAACAATATGTTAGGTGATCAGATAAAAAATAAACTAAAAGAAGTGCAGAAACTTCGTAAGCTGGGGAAATTCGATGAGGCATTGGCGGAAATCAATAAAATAGACATCAGCGGTGAAAATATTGAAAAAGGGGTAGCTGCATATGTTCTTTACCAAAAAGGCTTAATTTTAAGTTCACTAGGAGATACTCAGAATGCCCATCAGACTTTTCAAAAAGCGCTGGATGTATCTCAGTCTTCCACCCAGAGGATGATTATTAAATCTGGTGACCTTAAAAACCAAAAAATGATATTAGATGCTTTTTACATACTTCAGGAATTAATTGCCAAGAACAAGAAATCCAGCGGTAAGAATATGGCTGAAGTATTGTCGGAGGAACTTCTAAAGAATGTGGATTTAAAAATTGCATTGAATTTGCTGGAAAAATTCAAGGGCAGAAATTTTTCAGAGGAATTATTTACTGCTTTTGAGAAACTAGCTAAAAAGAATCCTCATGACGCTTTTATATGGTCAATTTTAGGTGATTTCTATGTTTATTATGATGATTATAAGAAAGCATTGGAAGCTTATAAAAAGGGTTATGACAGTCCCTACAAGAAGTTTGACAGCTGTACAGGGATAATTAACTGCCATATTAATTTTCGAAATATTGACCAGGCTAAACAGTATCTCAGCATTGCCCGGAAAATTGCATCTGATCAGTCTCAGCAGGAAAAAATAGAGGATTTCAATCAGATTATTCAATCTTTAGAACAAAACCAGGAACTGCAGACGGTGAAAAGTGGTGATGTAGAAGATGATTTTGAAAAATCTCCACCCCCTCCTGATCTCACCGCTAAAACTGCAGATGCAAAACCAGCTGATAAAGAATTGCGGGAAAAGCAAACTGTACCGGAGCAAGAGTCATCTGCTGAAAAGCAACAACAGGAACAAGATGAATTTCCTGAATTTATTCATGACAACCGTCTGGAGATGTATAAAACTGATACTGTCTCTACTCAACAAAGCACTCCTCCCGCACAATCCGAAGATATGACTGAAAAGCAAGCTGAACAACCACCTCCTCCCCCTGAAACGGAAACGGAACAACTAGAACAAGCAGAATTAGATGAAGATCAGACTGCAAATGGCGAGGAAGAGTCAGAAGAAAAAACTGAGAGTCTCACCAAAAGAACATCTCGGATAAAGAGGAGACGCAGGTCTGCATCCAAGATTCAGTCAACAGATACGGTACCTCCACCTCCTCCTGAACCGGAGATTGATCAACAGGAATATCCTGAAAAATATTTTGAAAAGCATGATAATATCGAAGATATAAAGAAAGTTGCCATTTCTGAACAAAAGCAAGTTAAAAAGAAAAAATCGGTCCGGGAGAAAAATTATATTAAAACCACCACTATTAGCTGGTTGTTGACTGTAATTATGCTGATCTTTTTTATATCTGGTTTATTTACCAGCCATCTGTTGATCCAGTATCTTTTTGATTAATTTAATTCTAAACACAGGGAAAGATTATGGAAAGAAGAATGATATATTTAAATAATTTTGATATTGATCAATACCTTAAAAGTCATGAAGTTAAAACAGTTCTATTGCCCATAGGGACCATGGAGGCACATGGAATAATTCCCCTGGGCACGGACAGCATAATACCGTCAAAGTTAGCCCTGGATATAGCTGCAGTAATGGATTTTTTAGTAGCGCCAACCATAAGTTACGGCATCACATCCAGTTTACTCCCCTATTCTGGCTCAAATACAGTAAGTCCGGATACTTTTAAAAATTTAATCTGGGACATAGCTAAAGGTTTAGTAAAAGATGGGTTTAATCGTTTGGTAATTATTAACGGTCATGGCGGTAATATAGGAGAAATAAAGGAAATAACCAGAAAAATCTATGATAAGCTAAACCTTATCTGCATTACCCTTAATTGGTGGCTGATATGTTCTGAATTAACCGAAGATCATTTTAAACAACGAGGGGGGCATGGGGGGATTGATGAAACTGCAATGATTCAGGCTATTTGCCCGGAAACAATAAAATGGGATTTATTAGAGGAAAAAGTGGAAGGACGGGTTCACCTGAACGGAGTAGACTCAGTGCCATTCCCCTCCACTATAATTTATTATAAACCGGATCAAGGAAAGCCAGTTAATGATGAAAGTCATTCCCGGCAGTACTATTCAAAAGTTCAACAGAAATTAGTGAAAATATTGCAAGATCTTTTTAGGCAATTTGAACGTTTTAATTTTTAACTTAAAAGGAAGACAGTTTGAACCAGTGGTGGAATAAAATTAACAGCGGCAATACATTTTTGATTATTGCCGGTCCCTGTGTTTTAGAGGAAGAACCAATAGTTTTTTCTATCGCTGACCAGTTAAAGCACATTTCTCAACTGCTTGATTTAGATATAGTGTTTAAAGGGTCATTTGACAAGGCTAACCGCACTTCAATAAAATCATACCGGGGACCCGGCTTAGACCGAGGATTAGAGCTACTTCGATCAGTAAAGGAGAAGTACAATTTAAAAATTACTACGGATGTACATTTACCATCCCAGGTAGATAAAGTTGCAAAAATTGTTGATATTATTCAAATTCCGGCTTTTCTCTGTAGACAGACAGACTTGCTCCTGGCTGCAGGTCATTCAGGTAAAATTGTTAATGTCAAAAAGGGTCAGTTTATCTCTCCTGATGATACCGGTTATATTGTGGAGAAAATCAATTCTACTGGAAATCAAAAAGTATTATTGACCGAAAGAGGATCCTGTTTCGGTTATCATAATTTAATTGTTGATTTTACATCCTTGCCTAAAATGAAAAAATATGCTCCGGTGATATTTGATGCCACCCATAGTGTTCAGAAACCCGGGGCTAAAGCCGGTCAATCGGGAGGGGAAAGGAATATGATTGAATACTTATCCCGGGCAGCAGCGGCAGTAGGAGTTAATGGCTTATTTTTTGAAGTACATCCCCACCCTGAAAAAGCATTAAGTGATAGGGAAAATAGTTTAAATATTAAAAAATTATTACCCCTGTTAAAAATGTTATTGAGAATTAGGCAGTCGGTAATAAACCAAACTGGTGAAAAATAGAATATTTTCAATGATGTTGAATAATTTAACTTGTGCGCAGAGTTTAGAAGGTTTACAGAAAAAACAGTAAAAAGGGAAATTGATCTTTGCTGTTTATGTAATTATAATTAATCATTCAATTTACACAGAACATATTTAAGGTAATATCATTTTTACATAATTTAACCTGGTGAGTTTTAATAAACGTAATTTAAATATTTAGGAGATTATATGGCTAAGAAAAAAGCTCTTGTTACTGGAGTAACCGGGCAGGATGGTTCTTATTTAGTGGAGTGGCTGTTAAATCAAGATTATGAAGTGCATGGCATCAAACGCAGGGCTTCCAGTTTTAATACGGAAAGGATTGATCATATCTACATTGATCCCCATAGTGATGAACAAAATTTTTATTTGTATTATGGTGATCTTACTGATTCCACCAGTGTGGTTAAATTAGTGAAGCAGATTCAACCTGATGAAATATATAATCTTGGGGCTCAAAGTCATGTTCGAGTATCTTTTGACACTCCAGAATATACCGCCCAGTGTGATGCTTTGGGAACAATGAGATTACTTGAAGCCATCCGCCTGCTGGACCTTGGTGAAAAGGTAAAATTTTACCAGGCATCTACCAGTGAATTGTACGGTAAAGTTTCTCAGGTTCCCCAAAATGAAAGAACTCCCTTCTATCCCCGGAGTCCTTATGCAGTAGCCAAGCTTTATGCCTATTGGATTACGATCAGTTACCGTGAAGCTTACCAGATGTTTGCCTGCAATGGAATATTATTCAACCATGAATCTCCCCGCAGAGGACCTACTTTTGTTACCAGAAAAATTACCCGGGCGGTGGCTAGAATACATTTAGGGCTGCAACAGAGTTTATTTCTAGGAAATTTAGATGCCCAGAGAGACTGGGGATACGCTCCTGATTATGTTAAAGCCATGTGGATGATGCTTCAACAGGATGAACCCGATGACTATGTAATTGCCACCAATAAAATATATTCGGTGAGATATTTCGTGGAAAAAGCTTTTGAACAGGTGGGTGTTAATATTATCTGGAAAGGGAAAGGAATAAACGAGGTTGGAGTTGATGCTGAAAATGGCAGGAAAATTATTGCGGTTGACCCCAGATATTTCAGACCCGCAGAAGTGGAGCTGCTTCGGGGAGATTACAACAAAGCAAGAGAAAAATTGAATTGGAAACCGGAAGTGGAGATTGATGAATTAATTAAAATCATGGTCGAATATGACCTGGGAGCAAGTAAAAGAGAAAAACTGCTGAGAGATAATGGCTATTACTCTATTCATAATTTAACTTATCAGGATTAAGTATATTGGATCAAATACAACATGAATTAGCTGAATTTTTACATTTAATTAAACGGTTGAGAAAGGAATGTCCCTGGGATCGAACCCAAACTATTGACTCCTTGAAAGATAACCTTTTAGAAGAATCTGAAGAAATTGCAGAAGCTATCCGCAGAAAGGATATCCGGGGTATGGAAGAAGAGTTGGGAGATTTACTGCTGTTGATAACTATGATTGCAGAAATTGGATCAGAGAAAGACTATTTCAACATTCAATCTATAATTAAAAGAATTAACCGGAAGGTAGTCTTCCGTCATCCTCATATATTTTCAGATCAAGTTGCCCAAAGTCCGGAGGAGGTTAAGAAAATCTGGCAGAAAATGAAAAAACTTGAAACTCCATCCGGACATCTTCTGAACAGGGTGGCCCAGCAACAGAAACAAGCTTCTCAATTAGGTTTTGACTGGCCTGATGTTGAAGGAGTATATGACAAGCTTCAGGAGGAGATCTCCGAGTTGAGACAAACTGAAGAATATGACCGGCAGGTAGATGAATTAGGGGATATATTGTTTGTAGTAGTACATTTGGCAAATCATTTGAATATTGATCCGGAAATTGCTTTGCAACATACCCTGGAAAAGTTTAAAACTAGATTTAACTACGTTCAGCAGAAAATGAGTAAAAATGATATATCCATGGAAAAAGGTAATTTAGAGATAATGGAAAAATATTGGAGAGAAAAAGCTGAACAGGAGTAGTGATGAGTTGGTATGCTGAGTTATTTTTTGCCATTATAACCAATTTTTTCTTCTATTTTTTTGTATTATTATTTATTGGTTTTATGGTTTTAATTATTGCCCTGGTCCAAAAAAAACCAGTGATTTCAGGAAAACAGGGATTATTAAGAGAAATCGCGGTTGCCCAGAAAAACTTTAAAGGGGAGGGTTTGGTTGAAGTGCATGGTGAGTTATGGAAAGCAGTTTGCAAACATCCGGTTAAAAAAGGTGATTTATTGAAAATTTTAAGCATTAAATCCAGAATGATACTGGTAGTGGAAAAACTAGATGAAAATAAAGCATAAATATTGAGGAGGGTATTATGCCAGTAATCGGTTTTATATGTTATGGATTAATCTTTTTGGGCATCGTTTTATTAATTTTATTGGTAAAAGCAGTTCATATCCTGGCTGAATATGAAAGAGGGGTAATATTCAGGCTGGGCAGGTTTGTGGGAATAAAAGGTCCGGGATTTGTAATAATTATTCCTTTTATTGATAAATTAAGAAAAGTTTCGCTGAGAACTATTGTTCATGATGTTCCCCCTCAAGATGTGATAACTAAGGATAACGTGTCCATAAAAGTAAATGCAGTTGTTTATTTCAGAGTATTAAATCCAGATAAAGCGATCATTGAAGTGCAGGATTTTCGCTATGCCACCTCCCAGGTTGCCCAGACAACCTTACGGTCAGTATTGGGGGAATCAGAGCTGGATGATGTGCTGGCTCACCGGGAAAAAATCAACACTCAATTGCAGGAATTAATTGACCGGGCTACCGATCCCTGGGGAATAAAAGTGTCCATGGTGGAGATAAAACATGTTGATCTTCCATCGGTAATGCAGAGGGCAATGGCCAGGCAAGCTGAAGCGGAGAGAGATAAAAGAGCTAAAATCATCCATGCCGAAGGCGAATTTTTGGCTGCCAAAAAGCTTTCCCAGGCAGCAGATGTTATCTCCCTGAATCCGGTAAGTCTTCAGTTAAGGTATCTGCAAACTTTAAGTGAAATTGCTGCGGAAAGGAATTCTACCATACTATTTCCCATTCCCATTGAAATATTAAAAAGTTTTGAAAAATTCCAGAGAGGATAATTTAATATGCTAGAAATTGAAACTGCCCTCACCTTTGATGATATTCTATTAGTGCCCCAGGCATCCCGGGTCTTGCCCAAAGATGTGAACATTCAATCTCATTTGACTGATCAAATTAAACTGAATATACCTATAATCAGCGCAGCAATGGATACGGTGACCGAATCAAATCTGGCAATTGCCATGGCTAGAGAAGGAGGGTTGGGGGTAATTCATAAAAACATGAGTATTGAACGGCAGAGTGAAGAAGTTAGAAGAGTTAAACGATCGGAAAGCGGAATGATCAGTTCACCCAAGAAGGTGAGAAAAAATTTAAGCTTGGGTAAAGCTATTGAAATCATGAATGAAATGGAAATTTCAGGCCTTTGTGTAGTAGATGAACAGGACCGTTTAATTGGCTTACTCACTCACCGGGACGTGATGTTTGAAACCGACGGAAATAAAACTGTTGCAGAGGTGATGACTTCTAAAAATTTGATCACTGCTCCCATTGGAACCTCTATTCATCAAGCCATAGAAATATTCAGAGAAAAGAAAGTGGAAAAACTACCAATAGTGGACCAGCACATGAAAATTGCCGGATTGATGACGGTCAAAGATGTTGAAAAACAAATGTGGTATCCCCATGCCAGTAAAGATGAAAATGGAAGGTTGAGAGTAGCGGCAGCAGTAGGAGTTAACCGGGGATCAATGGACCGTATAAATGCAGTGATAAAAGCAGGAGTGGATGCAGTGGTTATTGACACCGCCCATGGTCAAGCGCAACAAGTAATTGATACAGTCAAACAGGTGAGAAAAATGATTGGGCAGGGAGTAATTATTGCCGGTAATATTGCTACCGCCAGTGCGGCGGAGGATTTAATTAAGGCGGGAGCTGATGTGCTGAAAGTGGGAATAGGTCCGGGATCAATATGTACCACCAGGGTTATTGCCGGAGTGGGAGTGCCTCAATTTACCGCTATCCGCAATGTGGTAGAAGTTGCCCGAAAAAATCAGGTTAGCATTATTGCAGATGGGGGGATTAAATATTCAGGGGATATTGTAAAGGCACTGGCTGCAGGCGCGGATATGGTTATGATAGGAAGTTTGCTGGCGGGGACAGATGAAAGCCCCGGGGAAATTGCATTTCTGGAAGGAAGAAGATTTAAGGTATACCGGGCAATGGGCTCAATCCAGGCAATGAAGGCAGGAAGTGCAGACCGTTATTTCCAGGAAGGAGCAACCAAACTGGTCCCGGAAGGAGTGGTCGCCAGAGTCCCTTACCGGGGTACAGTTCATGAAGTAATATTTCAGTTAATTGGAGGATTAAAAGCGGGAATGGGATATTGTGGGGCTGAAAATTTAGAACAACTTCAAACTAAAGCAAAGTTTGTAAAAATTACTCAAGCCGGGTTAAGAGAAAGCCATCCCCATGATATTATCATCACTGAAGAGCCACCGAATTATGGAGTGTCAAGATGAATAAATTTCAAGGAACTACTATCATTGGAATGGTTAAGGATAATCAGGGCGCATTGGGGGGAGATGGTCAGGTTACTTTTGGCAATACCATTATAAAAGCCACTGCCAATAAACTTAGGGTGATGGGGGAGGGCAGAGTACTGGTAGGATTTGCCGGATCAGTAGGGGATGCGTTTGCATTATTCGACCGATTTGAGAAATATCTTAAAGAGTATCCTGATCAGCTGGTGAGAGCAGCAGTGGCATTAGCTAAAGAATGGAGGAGTGATAAAGTGCTGAGAAGATTGGAGGCAATGATTATTGCTTTAGATAAAACTACTGCACTGATAATATCAGGTAGCGGGGATGTAGTATCCCCAGATGACGGGATTGTCGCTATTGGGTCTGGAGCCCCCTATGCTTTGGCTTCAGCCCGTGCGTTGAACAGTTATACCAGTTTAACCTGTGATCAAATTGTTAAAACATCTTTAGAAATTGCATCGGAAATCTGCATTTACACTAATTCGGATATTAAAGTGGAGGTTCTTAATTGATTTACAATTCAAACCAACTGCAAACAACTGGAGAACAATCTCTAACCCCCAAAGCCATAGTTGAAATTTTAGATCAGTATATTATCGGACAGAAGGATGCAAAGAAAGCAGTAGCGGTAGCAGTTCGGAACCGCTGGAGGCGATTACAAATTCCCAAAAATCTCCGGGAAGATGTAATTCCTGCCAATATTTTGATGATTGGACCTACCGGGGTAGGGAAAACTGAAATTGCCCGGAGATTAGCTAAGTTACTTAATGCCCCCTTTGTTAAAGATGAAGCTACCAGGTACACTGAAGTTGGTTATGTCGGAAAAAATGTGACTTCCATGATCAGAGACCTTGTTCACACTGCTGCCTCCATGATCAGAACCCAGATTTCAAATAAGGTGGAACCCTTAGCCCGGAAGAAAGCAGAAGATAGAGTGTTGAGTATATTGCTGCCCAGTTCAAAAGGAGTTCAGGACAGCTCTACCCAAACCAGGGAACATCTCAGGGATATGCTTAGAAAGGGTCTGTTAGATGACCGGGAAATAGACATTCCCATGTCATCCAGTCATCACCGCCCCTTTGTGGAGGTATTTTCACCGGCAGGGGTTGAAGAAATGGGATTGAATATCCAGGACATGATAAGTAATATCTCTCCGCACCGGAAAAAAAGCAAAAAAGTACGGGTGAAAGATGGTCTGGAGTTATTGTTTCAGGAAGAACTAAATGGATTGGTTGATGAACATGATATCCGAAAGGAAGCCTGTGAATTAGCTGCTAATGAAGGGATAATATTTATTGATGAGATAGATAAAATTGCCAGCCGCAGGGGAACTACTAATACCAAGGGAGGTCCGGATGTCTCCAGGGAAGGGGTGCAAAGAGATCTTTTGCCAATTATTGAAGGCACTACGGTTCAAACCAGATACGGATCAGTGAATACCGATCACATATTATTTATTGCCAGCGGAGCTTTTAATATGAGTAGTCCTTCTGATATGATTCCAGAACTGCAGGGGCGTTTCCCCATTAAAGTTAGATTAGATGATCTTACTCAGCAGGATTTTTTGAGAATATTAACTGAACC
>LKUE01000213.1 GCA_001412365.1 Desulfuromonas sp. SDB
AGTTCCATGAAAGTGCCATAATCATGACCATAGTGGGAGCGGTGATATTATTTGGCGGATTGATCTGGGCATTGAACCGTTCTCATCATCATCATCAAAATCCTCCTTCTTCAGGTCAGCAATGATATCGGATTATTTCATTGACCTGGGATTTAAAGATGTTCGGGAAGGGATGTACGAACTGTTCCGGTTCGATGAGTACGGCATCCCTTTATACCATTATTCCTGGGGAGACTGCTACAATCCAGTATTTATCTGCCATTGGGGTTTGTACAATCTGTACTTATTTAAAACCCAGCAGCAGCAGATTCATTTGGACAATTTCATCAAGGCGGTAAAATGGCTGGAGATATCCGGAGTTCAGGATGAGAGGGGATTATGCTATGAATTCAAATTTCCCCTAACTAAATATAAAATTGATTTTCCCTGGATATCCGCAATGGGTCAAGGCAGGGCAGTATCAGTGCTGACCAGGGCATATCAGCTAACTCAGGACAAATTGTACCTGGATATGGCTCATCAAGCGTTACAACCGTTTTTTATAGATGCATCTCAGGGAGGGGTTCAATCTGAAATTGTAAAAGGATATATCTGGCTGGAAGAATATCCCTGTTCCCCCCCCTCCCATGTACTTAACGGATTTATAATATCCTTGATGGGCTTGTACGATATCCTGGTGGTGGATCCCAGGGTCAAGCTGAAAAAACTGTACGATCAACTGATCCAGTCATTGGTGCACAATCTGCCCAGATATGACTGCGGTTACTGGAGTTATTACAACCTTTATAAATACCGGGATCTGGCTAATGTTGATTATCATAAATACCATATTCTCCTGCTGTGGAAGATGTACGAGCTGACTGAAAACAAAATCTTCTGGGAGTATTCACTGAAATGGGAGAGATACCTTAACCGATCAATTAACCGGATACTCAGACATACAACCAGAATAAGACAGAGATTATTTAAATTTTAGAAAAAGGTGAAATGGGATTTTTTAATTAAATCCCATTTCATCAATTCCCAACGCTTTCGTATCTTCTTAAATTGTAAAACCAAAATTTAACTGAAAAATAAAACAAGCCCAATCCAACTAGCAGAGTTATCAAGTGAAAGACACCATAATGACCTGCTCGGAGAATTGAAGCGGAGGGGAAAAAGGCGATGAAACTGACCGGAATGATGTAAATTAATACAAACCTCAACCAATGAGCATAAATACTCACCGGATATTGGGAAAACTGGACAATTTCCATAAACGGTGTTCCCATAAAAGCAGTGCTCTTAATTTTAAAAGAAACCGCCGAGAAAAACAGGAAATAGCTGGAAATCAGCAGGAAACTGCCGGTTAGTGAAATAATTAATTTGAAAAATATGAAAACATCAAAATTTAAGCACAACTTAAACCAGCTGTAGGTTAATACCGCTATCCCCAGCACCACTGAATTTATCTCCATAATACTGTTGCCCAGTTCCAAAACAGTTATATAAAACAGAGGATTAATCGGGTATTGTCTAATTAAATCTAATTTTCCCCTGATGATGTAGGAATTGGGAAACCATAAGCACCAGGAGAACAGCATGTAGAACAAACCGGTTACAATGGTAAAATAACCAAAGATAAACAGCAACTCATAAAAAGACCATCCGTTAATGACCGGAATATAGCTGAATACCACTTTTAGAAAGATAATATTCAGTGCATTGTACAAGACGATGGTAAAAAAATAGGTAAAAAAATTCACCCGGTCGGCTACAAAATCCTGAAAATTCTTATGGGAAACAGATAGTAATATTTTAAGATATCTGTTCATCATCCACCAAAAATTACCACTTTGTTGCGAATCCTACGGAAAAACAAACTGGTAATTAAACTTAAGGAAACCGCCCAAACCAGTTGAATAAAAATACTTATCAGTATTTCATCGGAATTTATCTTGCCTATGAATATTAAACTGGGAATGTAATTTACATAACGGTAGGGGAGTACAATTGAAATTTTCTCCACCCAGTCAGGGAAAAATGCCAGGGGTACCAGTGCGCCGGAAAGCAGTAATTTCAAGAACTTCTCCAACTGAATAAAACCTTCAATATTTTTAAAAAAAATACTTAACAATCCCACCAAAAATGAAATATTGTAAGCGATAAAAAATGATAGCTGTACTGATAACAAGAAAAAGATAATATTGAGAAAGCTGATTAGATTGATATTGAAAAATACTACTGAAAAAATAAAAACCGGAACACCTATCATTACAAGATTTAAGAATTTTTGAGAATAAAATCTGATAAGATAATAACCATACAGATTTACAGGCATTAGAAAATCATAGCCAATGTCTCCGTTTAAAAGCTGATTTTGAATATCATAGGAAACCGATTGAGTGTTAATAAAACTGTAAATTGCCCAAATTACAACAATATAATTGATCATATCGCTGAAATTAAATCCCTGAATTTGACTTTGCCCGGAAAAAACTGCCGACCACAGGAAGTACTGGACCGTAATCATAGCTAAAGCTGAAAAGAGATTTAGTAAATAATCCGCCCGATAGGCAAAATTCTCCTTAATATTGAGATCGATCAGCCGGGAATATTTACTTACTGTTTTCATAGATATTACGGATAATTTCATCCAGCGATTCAGTTTCAAGGTGAAAATCAATTATAGGATGCACCAGATCAATTTCTCTTAACTTTTTAAACAAGGGTTTTTCCCGGTTAAACTTAAAAATCAAATTATTTTTTTCACAAGTTTCAATTTTTTCGGGTTTAATTATCTTTTCAAATTCTCGGGGGTATACAGTTTTTCCCGAACCAAATTCAATTTTTACCAAAATATCCTGCTGGGAGTACTGATCAATGAAATTTTCTTTTTTTCCGTCAAATAATTTTTTTCCACGGTCAATTAATATAATCCGGGAAGCAATGTTTACATCATTAGTGTCATGGCTGGTAATAATTATAGTGGTTTTCAATTCCCGGTTAATTCTCTTCAACTCCTCCCTGATCTTCCATTTTGCCCAGGAATCCAGACCAATAGTGGGCTCATCCAGAAATACAATTTGAGGAGAATGAAGGAGTATAGCTACCAATTCACATCTTATTCTCTGCCCCAGAGAAAGAACCCTAACTTGCTTTTTAACTATATCTTCTATCTCCAGATTAGAACATAAGAATCCCAGATTCTGCTGGTAAATTTTATCTTCAATTTCATATAGATCCTTGAAAAACCGGTAGGTTTCCATAACCGGCAGATTCCAAAGTAATCTTGACCGGTTTCCAAACATGGTCCCGATACTCTTTAGTATTTTATTTCTATGCTGGTTATAGGATTGTCCCAGGATTTGCAGATTTCCCGAATCAGGTTGAATTATTCCGGTCAGCATCTTTATTGTTGTAGATTTACCTGCTCCATTAGGACCAATGTAGGAAACCAGTTCACCGGGGTTGATATCAAAACTGATATCAGTTACTGCTCTGACTAATTGATGCTGGCGATGGAATAGGTTTTGTAATGTTCCCTTGAAACCGCTTTTTAAATGGGGAACCTTGAAAGTTTTAATTAAATTTTCCGCTTTTATTACTGGATCATCCATACTAATCACCTAAAATATTATTTATATTTCTACAATAATTTACTAAAAGTACTTATGTAAATTAACCTTAATATAGTTCAGGGTGTTTTATAATATAAAGAATAATAATAATAATTAAATATTAGTTTTACAATAAATATTTATATTCTGAAAAAGTAATCAGTATTCAAGTCTTCTTCGGTAGATTCACTGAGAATTTCTTGGATAGGTTTTTCATTCCCCGGTTGGTAGTAATTTTGTTCGATATAATCAAAAACTTCCGGTTTCAGATAACTTCCGAATTTCCTGTAAATATTTGATATTACTTGATTTGAAATTATGTTGGCAATGATATAAGAGTACTCATTGAATGGAAATTTAACATAGCTGACAAATAGCTCTCCCCAGTTTCTCCTTTCTTTTAAACCAGTCCACTGGTACATAATTTTCTTATATAAATTATCCGCTTCTTTCACCTTAAGTTCTTTTTCATACAATTCAGATTCAAATAAAAATCGAATTATATTTCCCAGAAAGATATTATAATTACTGCTGATTATGGATTTAGAAATAATGTTCAGTTCATCTTCATTATCTACATACTGACCTAAACTTTCCGGCAATACCAGGAGCTTATCCACTAATCCGGCCATTGCTTCACAGTAGTAGGCAGGAGTTAATTTAAAGATATAATCTTCAGTGTTTATACTGGCTAAATGCAAGGCATGGCCGAATTCATGAAATAAACAGTACAGATAATCGGACAGAGGTACTTTCGTATTAACAAAAATCCTTATATCATCGGGTATTGAAATATCAATACATTCATTGGATTGATTGGATTCTTTAGTTGAATCGGTCTTTTTAAAGGTTATCCCTTTGTAATTTGCACTGATGCCCCATTGATTTAAAAATCCATTTAAAAGATCATAACCTGAATTAATAGAAAAATACTTACTTGAAACTTCATTGTTATCATTGAAGTTTTTCCTGCTCTCCTTCTGAATTAAATCATTTCTGGTTATTTTTATCAGTTCATCTTTTAATGAAAATATTATATTTTTTAATTGTTCATAGGAAATATCATCATTTACCAGACAAAGATCTAAAAACGATGAATATCCCTGCTTTTTTGACAAGTAATTTCTTCTGTTGATAATATTTAATATCTTCTGCTTATACTGATTAAAAAATTTATCCTTGAGATCTGTATAATGTTTTTTTTCTTCGGCATTTTCACTGCAATTTATTTTACTCTGTAGTTCCATTACTCCAAATTTTTTCCCTTCAATTTTAACTGCTTTGTCCAGCATCAAATCTGATGCCTGCTCAAAAGCAGCATTGATTTCCTGATCATATTCAATCATTTTCCGGGAAAAATAACTTTTTAAAAGCAACCATTTCCGTTTCTCCAATTTATCTTCTAATTTACCTAAATTTCTGTGGATAAATGAAATTATTTCCCGGTCATAAAAGAATGGTCTGTATTTATTTAATATTTTTTCTCGATGTAAGGGTTCATTATTGACCAGATGATCCCAATAGCTAAGATTACATTCCCGATGGATTTTTTCTAATTCAATATTTATATATTCATAACTATTCATCTATACTTCTGCACATTTGAACGAGATTTTTAACTCTTTTACCAGTAAACCTGAATCCATGTTTTTTGATAAAATCTAATTGCCCTGGGATTGTTTTCTGAAACATCAAGGTAAATTTTCTGGCACTGGTATTTTTTCATCAGAGAAAACACAAACTCCATAATTATTTCACTTATTCTTCTTCCCCTGTATTGTTCAATAAGATAATTAAATCTGAGAAATCCAATTTCAGGCTTTTTCTCAACCTGGAAAATATCTACAAAACCTATTATTTTTTGATCATTGATAATCATCGAACAGAAATTTACATTTCTTTTCTGAGTATTCACAACTGCCTTAATATAATTTTTCCGGTCCAGTTCAGGATCATCGGGCAGATCACCGGTGATCTTTTTAGTATCCATTAAAAATTCAGATACAATTTCCCGGTCGGAATGAAGGTTGAAAGGTCGGAAAGTGATATTCAATTATTTTCATACCCTTAATAAATTACTGGCAATCCGATATTAAGAAAAGTAAGGGGCAAGTCCCAGGATGGTATGAACAATCGCCAGAATCATGGAAAAAGCAGCCATCCGGGGATGAAGATTATAGGGAATTTTCTTAAAAACCTTTTTTCTCAGAAAGGGCAATAAAAAGGTAATGGTAAAACTCAACAATACCAATATTCCCAGCCACATCACCAGTGGTTTCCCCAATATAGGAAAATAGGTAATTCTGGTCATCATTCCTCCTTGATTTCACCGATATAGTATTCTTTTAAACGGTCCCTGGCTCTATCCGAGTGGGGGGTGCCTGATCCCATCGGTCTGGTTTCAAATAATTCAGTTGCATCTATTCCGCAGCCCTCTAAAATTGCTTTTCCTCCGGGATGAGAGGAAATAAAAGGAGTAACATCGTAAACCTTGCCTTCAATAACCAGCCAGCAGTCACCTTGATCACTGTGAGCCTGAACATCTTCCAAGGTATAGAAGGTTACCTGTTCAGCGGTATAAGTTGATTCTCCTGGTTCCTCATTATTTTCAGCGGCGGCTTCCTGTCCACTGCAGCCGCTGGATAAAATTACTGCTAAAATCAATCCGATTAAAACGAATCTAATCATAATTACCTCCCAGTTATTTTTTCTAGTATAACAAAATTTATGCGGTTATTTCAATTTACCGAAAAACATTATTAATTTAACTGCAGCCTTTTTTGTACAG
>LKUE01000214.1 GCA_001412365.1 Desulfuromonas sp. SDB
AAGCTGCCTGAGTTGTACCATAGGCAGAATTTTGAACATATTTTTGTATTTCCGGATAAACCACAGAAGAAAATCAGAACCTACCGTAATCCCATCTTCCTGGCAAAAGAATACCAACAGATGATTGATTCAGGTGAGGTGAAGAATCAAGCGGAATTGGCAAGGAAATTGGGAATATCCAGGGCAAGAGTAACCCAGATACTGAATCTATTGAAACTGTATCCCTCCACCATTATAGAACTGGAAAATATCGGTGATCCGATGGATAGGAAAATGATTACCGAAAGGAAGTTGAGAAATTAAAAAGAAAATAATTGAAATACTAATTTAAATGTTCTTCTAGTAAAGGTAAAGAATTATGCCAATAAAAAAAAGAAGATTTATCAGGTTGCTTTTTCAGTTTGTTTAAAAATTTCCAGATAGGATTGATAATTGTCAACTTTTTAACATCTTCACCACTATAAATTGACATTGCTTTAAAATCTCTAGCTAATAATTTTGAAGTTAGATATACAATTTTTGATGACGCAGCAACAGCATCTTCCCATCTAAAATTACCAGTAATAAGATATGATTTTAATTCACTCATTCCTTGGTTTAAACTATAAAATTTGTTCAATTCATCTTGCCCCTTGTATCTACCTTTACTAGCAATAAGTATACATGTTCTTATTGTATCTTTTAGGATTTCATCTGGAGAGATAATTATATTTTCTTTTTTAAATTTGTTAGATCTATATTGTATTTCTTTATTAGCTAAGTTTTGGAAACTTTCATTTACAATTTCTAAATCTGATATCTTTGAAAATAAACTACTTAAATCAAACATTTGTTTACAAATTTCCATCGAAAAACTTATCCCATTTTTTTCGTATGGAATACCAATTGTATTTGGTGCAAAAGCAGTAAGTTTATCACCTGTTATAGAGTCTATTGTTGGAACTGTGACATTGATATTTTCATCAACTTCTATCCATTTTGTATCAACTAAGATTTCAGTAATTTGGGGATATACATGTTTATCTCTTAAAATATCTAGTACTATTGTTGAGGGTTGAGATCTATCATATACAGATTCAAATTCAAATTTATAATGAGCTTTTGGAACACCACTTTTGTAACTTCTTTTTGAGTCTAATACATAGTTTATAAAAGCCGAATTTGTAACTATTTTACTTAATATATCTTCTAAAAAATCTCTT
>LKUE01000215.1 GCA_001412365.1 Desulfuromonas sp. SDB
AACAATGATCAATTCATCACAACCCGACCCAACACAGAGTACACCGTCCTACTCAGGGAGAATAGAACACGGAAAGCTCACCTGAAATATATAAACAAAGGTAAAAGATGTGCTTAATATGACTTGATCTTAAAATTCTGGTTGCTATATGATTATAATGAATTATTTTTTATAATGTAGGTTATAATATTTTATAATATCTAGGAGGAAAATTGAGTAATAACATAAATGGACAGATGAGTTTAACTGAAGTCATTCAAAAATATCCGGATACCGTAAAAATACTGCAAAAACATAATCTCCACTGTCTAGGCTGTATTCTGGCGGCAGGAGAATCATTGGAAGATGGGTTGAGAGCTCACGGTTTAAATGTAGAACAGGTAATTGCAGAGATGAATGAGGAAGTAAATAAAAAATCTGAAGTATCTGAATAAATGAAAAAAAGAAACATTTTAATGCTGCTGGTAATATCAATCAGCAGCATTTATTTATTTTCCTGTACTCCGGTGGTGAGAACTGAATACCAAGACCAATCCGATGAGTTGTATGAATTGGGGATGGAACAGTTCAGAGAAGAAAATTATGCAGATGCGGTAATAATTTTCAAGGAGCTCCAGAGAACCTACTCCGAAGGAGAAAGGTCATATCATTTAGATTACATGATCGCTTTAACTTACTATCGTCTGGAAAAAGTAGATGAAGCTAAAACAGAACTGAATAATCTGATAAACCGGCACGGTATTCCCCAGGATATTGAGATTTCCTCAATAAGGATGTTAGCCCAGATTGATGAGGAGCAACAGAACTACCAGCAGGCTTTACATCGCTACGTTAAGCTGTATTCTATGGTTGAAGATCCGGATTACCACATAACCATCAGAGAAAAAGTGGATGACTTGAGTGAAAAAGTAAACTCAAATTCCATTTACGATGTGTATAAGTCAAATTTGTCTTCTTCCCTGGCTGCTTACCTTCTTTACCAGTCATCGGTATCAGCATTTGGGGAAGGAAATCAGTCCCGGGCTGAGGAAATATGGAAAGAATTAACCGAAAGATTCCCCAATTCAGAATGGGCTCGGTACCAACCACCCTTCACCAGAAGTTTTGATTCCCGTTTGATCGGGGTACTGCTCCCCCTGGAAGGTGAATATGGCAGTTATGGGCAGGAAGTTTTAAACGGAATTAAACTGGCTATTAAAAATTCAGGCTATGAAATTGTAGTTTACGATACCGAAGCGTCAGTTAGCAGATCCCGGGATCTGGCTAACCAGCTGATTTATGACCATGGAGTTATCGCCATCATCGGTCCTCTTCTGTCCACCACCTCCCTGGAGGTTGCAAAGATCTGCAACGAAGCGGGAGTACCCATGGTCAATCCCACCGCCACTCAAGATGAAATCAGCCAGGTGGGACAATATATTTTTCAATTGAACAAGAAAGATGAAACCAGGGGAATTCCTGTTGTCATCAAATATGCCTGTGAAAATTTAAATTTAACTAACTTTGTGGTTATCTGCGATGCTCAGGAACAACAATTTGGTGCTATGATCGTGGATGAAATTAAAAGAAATGGCGGTATTTTACAGGGGCAATGGAGTTATCAGCGAGGACAGGATAATTTTTCCTGGTTAGCTGAAGAAATACTTGTAGAAACTGACCCTCAGGCTATATTTATTGAAGGAAGATATAATGAGATTGTACAGCTTGCCCCGGCTATCCGCTATTTAGGTTGTGATGCCCAATTTCTTGGTTCAACTTCCTGGGATGATGACCGAATTATAGTTTACGGGGAAGATGCAGTAGTAGGAGCAATATTTGCCGGACAGGGAACTCCCGGTTCTGAAACCATTTCTTTTATCACCACCTACAGCCAGGAATACGGTCATGAACCAGTCACTGTAACCAGGTTGGGTTATGATGCTGCAAAAATTATTTTAACTGCTCTTTCCCCTCTGGGTGAATTACACAATCCTCTGGAACTGGGCAATTCCATAATGGAGATGAAGTTTTACCGGGGTATATCGGGAGGAGTAATCCTTGATCCCGACTTAAACTTTTCTTATAATTTACTGACAATTAGAAGAGGAAGAATTATTCCCATTGACCAATGAAATAAATAGATAATAATATGGGATATGTTTTAGAATAAATTCAAGGAGTTAACATGGCTAAAAAGAAAATAAAAATAGAAGGTAAACCTCAAAACAAACCGGAACAAACTGAACTGAAAAAACCGGTAAACCAAAAAAAGCAACCTAAGCTGGAAGGATTGGGATTAAATCTGGTAAATTATATCATTATCGGTTTAGGATTAATTTCGATAATTTTGGGGTATTGGTTTTTAAAAAACGGGTCAATAACTTTAGCTCCAATTCTTTTAATTTTAGGATATGTGGTGTTGATACCTATAGGATTAATAGTAGACACTTCAAAATTTTCAAAGAGCAAAAAAGAATCTGCTGAATCTTAATTTTTAACGCTAACCATCACTGCAATAGAATTAATTAACTTTTTCTTCTAAACTGAAAATTTCAGCTAATTTATTTATTAAATCACAGACCGCCGAAGCTTGAATTAAGATACTTATTTTAACTTCAGAAGTGGTTATTAAATTGGTTTCAATATTCAACCTTCCCAGACAATCGTAAAGTTTATCCATGATTTGATCGGAATTTCCACTGCCTGTGCCGATAATACTGACTACGGCAAGATTTTCCTGCATGTTGTAATTTAAATTCCGGGATTCCAACTCCTGTTTAAATGATACGCTGTATTTCTTGTCTACTAACAGTTCCCACCAAAATTCACTGTTTGACTGAGATTGGTGGTAATGTGTAACTACTATGCCTTTTTGGGCTATCTCCTTTAATAAATTGATAATGGATAAGGTTGATGGTTTTTCAATTTTGAAAAAGATCCGGTTGTAGTCAACAGTAATCCCTTTAACCACAACTTCTTCCAAAGACTGGGGATGAGAACAGATCAAAGTTTGTTTCCCTCCTTGCCAAAATTTGTTTTCCTGTTTGGGGAGATCTTCGAATTTATGAAATAATGATTTAACTCTGATTGGTAATAAATACCGGGATGCAATTTCCACCGCCCGAGGATGAACTACTTTAGCTCCGGTTTCCGCCATTTCCATCATCTCGGAATAGTCAATTTTATCCAGGTGGCGGGGGTGGGGGAATAATCTGGGATCAATGGCATAAACCCCGTCCACGTCAGTGTAGATGTCGCAATATTCTGCTTTCAGCGCACAGGCTAAAGCTACTGCAGAGGTGTCTGAACCGCTCCTGCCCAGAGTAGTTATCTCTTTGCCTTCACTAACTCCCTGGCAACCGGCTACAATTGCTATTTTATCTTCCTGTAACGCCTGGAGAACTCTGGGGGCGGTAATTCTTATTATCCGGGCATCTGTATGGTGATGGTCGGTGATAATTCCAGCCTGACTTCCGGTAAAAGAAATGGAAGATTTTCCGATATCTTTTAGAGCCATGGACAGCAGGGAAATGGCAATTCTTTCTCCCACCGTTATCAACATATCGTATTCCCGGGGATCAGGAAAAACAGAAACCGACTTGGCTAATTCAATAAGCTGATCAGTGGTGTCACCCATTGCCGATACTACCACCACTATGCGGTGCCCCTGCTGATGGGTTTGGGCAATTTCCTGGGCTACCATTCTGATCCGCTGAGCGGAAGAAACGGTGGTCCCTCCGTATTTTTGCACAATAATCGAGTTCATATTAATTTAAGATGATCTAACTCTTTCTTTAAGATTTCAAAATTCCGGGGCTGCATTTCTCCCAAGGGGGTTCTCAATTCCCCTGCTCCTAATTTCATTAATTTCATTGCGGTTTTAACTGGCACCGGATTAGTTTCGCTGAACAGAGTAGTGGTAAGATTGAATATCTGGTAGTGAATTCTTTTCGCCTCTTCCCAGTTACCCTTCAGGGCATTGGCGGTCATGGCAGCTACTAAATCAGGAACCACGTTGGCGGTAACTGAAATAACTCCCTGCGCTCCCAGACACATAGAGGGAAGGGTTAGGGAGTCTTCTCCGGAAAGTATCTCAAAATCAGGACCGCATAGCAACTTCAGTTCAGATATTCGATTTAAATTGCCGGAAGCTTCCTTGATGCCGGTGATCTGAGGATTGGCTTGGTGCAACTCCGATACTAATTTTACATCAATATTTGAGCCAGTTCTTCCGGGAACGTTGTAAATGTAAATTGGCAGCTCAGTGTGTTCACTTATCTCCAGATAATGATTTCTCATTCCGGTTAAGTTGGGTTTGTTGTAATAAGGAGTGATAACCAGAATTGCGTCAATTTCCAGGGTATTGGCAAATTTCACATTTTCAATGGTTTTAGCGGTAGAATTGGTGCCAGTGTTGAGCATGATTTTAACTTTTCCCCCGGCTTGAGAAATTACCGCATCTGTAAGTTGCCGGTATTCGCTATCAGTAATTGAAGGTCCCTCTCCGGTAGTTCCGGCAATTAAAATGCCATCCAAACCCTTTTCAATATAGAAGTCTACATTTTTTTTAATTCCTTCAATATCCAGTTTTCCATGGGTAAAGGGGGTAATCATTGCTACAGTACATCCTTGAAACATCATCCCTCCTAGTTATTGGTTCAGCTATATATTGTACATATCATAATTCAATTTATGTTAAAAATAAAAACAGAAATTTGATTTATTATCATATTTATTATATTTTAAGTTCATAGGAAATCTCAATTATTTTTACAAGGAGGACATTGTGACTATTAAAATCGAATCTTCACGCACCGTGATTATTCTACTGGGAATTATTGCCTTTTTGTTGTTGGCAAATTTAATTAAACCTTTGTTTGTTCCCGGAAAAGCTTATGCTGAATTTAACAACGACTCCTTTGAAACCGATTCCCGTAATTTAGAAGAAATTGCCAATGGAGTAAATTCTATGGCAAGATCGTTACAAAATCTTGATTACATCCAAAATGAACTGGAAGGAATTAGAAGAGAACTTGAAAGGTAGGAATTATGAAATTAGTTGAATGCGTACCAAATTTTAGTGAAGGAAGAGACCAGGCGGTAATTGATGAGATTACTTCACAGATAAGCCAAGTGGAAGGAGCTACTTTGCTGGATGTTGATCCGGGTCCGGATACCAATAGAACTGTAGTAACTTTTGTGGGAACTCCGGAAGCAGTTGTGGAAGCAGCATTTAGGGCTATTAAAAGAGCTTCTGAATTAATTGACATGAGAAATCATAAAGGTGCCCACCCCCGGCAGGGAGCAACTGATGTATGCCCCTTGGTGCCCATAGCAGATATCAGCGTGGAAGAATGTATTGAATTAAGCCATAAACTGGCTAAAAAAGTGGGGGATGAACTGGGCATTCCCATTTACCTATATGAGAAATCGGCAACAAAACCGGAGTGGGAACAGCTTTCCAATATCCGGGTTGGCGAATATGAAGCTTTAGAAGAGAAGTTCAAAGATGAAAAATGGAAACCTGACTACGGACCGTTTAAATTTAATCCCCAGGCTGGAGTTACGGTGATTGGAGTCAGGGATTTTCTCATTGCCTACAATATCAATTTAAATACCAAGGATAAGTCCATTGCCAAGGATATCGGTTTGACCATTAGAGACACCGGAAGGTGGAAAAGAGATGAAGATGGCAAGATAGAACGGGATGAACAAGGTAACAAGGTAAGAACCCCGGGAACCCTTAATGCCTGTAAGGCTACGGGATGGTATTTGCCCGATTTCGGTCTTGCTCAGGTAACCATGAATCTCATTGATTATCAAACTACCGGTATGCATACTGCTTATGAAGAAGTCCGCAGACAGGCAGAGTTAAGAGGGGTTTTAGTTACCGGCAGTGAAATTGTGGGATTAGTCCCATTGAAATCACTTCTGGATGCAGGCAAGTTTTATCTGGCAAAACAAGGTCAAACCTTGGGCTTGAATGAGCAGGATATTCTGGATATGGCAATAAGATCCTTGGGTTTATCTTCTCTGTATGAATTTAAACCGGAAGAAAAAATTATTGAATACCGGGTAGGAGCTAAAGCTAAAGGAGAATTAGCATCTCTTGAGGTTCATCAATTTGTGGATGAAGTGGCTTCTGATTCAGTCGCTCCGGGAGGAGGAAGCGTCAGCGCGCTGTTAAATTCAATCGGAGCCGGACTGACTTCAATGGTCTGCAATATTACCTATGGGCATAAAAAATTCCCCCAGGTTAAACCGGATATGGAAAAAATTGGAGTTGAAGCCCAGCAAATTAAAGATAGGGCGGTAGCACTTATTGATAAAGATACGGAAGCATTTAATTTAATTATCGCCGCCAGAAGAAACCCCAAATCAACTGATGAAGAAAAACAGATTAGAGAAAAAGCTATTGAAGATGCCACTAAAAAAGCAGCGGAAGTTCCCTTGGAAACATGTAAAACCGGCTGGGAAGCGCTAAAATTAATCAAGCAGGCGGCAGATTTGATAAATCCCAACAGTATTTCAGATGCGGGAGTAGGATGCTTATGCGCCTATGCCGGAGTAGAGGGGGCTTATCTCAATGTGCTTATAAATATACAGAGTATTGAGGATTCTGAATTTGTTGAAAAAGTAAAAAAGCAAGCTGATCAGTATTTGCAGGAATCAAAAAAATTTAGAGATGAAATTTTAAAGATATCCTACAAGATAATTCAGGAAAATTAAGTTATGGACAGGGTGAGAGTTAGATTTGCACCATCACCCACAGGACTGCCTCATGTGGGTAATATTCGCACAGCTTTGTTTAATTACCTGTTTGCCCGGCATCATCAGGGAACTTTTGTGTTCAGGATTGAGGATACTGACCGCTCCCGGTTTGTAGAGGGGGCAATTGAAAAATTAACTTCCGCCCTGGAATGGGTGGGGATTGAAATTGATGAAGGTTATTCAGCAGGGGGAAAATTTGGTCCCTATTTACAATCCCGGCGATTAGACCTTTATGAAGACATTGCCTCCCAGATGATCGCAAAGGGTAAAGCTTATGTCTGCAACTGTTCAGTACAGCGGCTAGAACAACTTAGGGCTGAACAGAAAAAGGCAAAACTTAATCCCAAGTACGATGGTCACTGCCGTCATAAAAATATTCCGTTTAAGGGATTGGAACAGTTGTCCCAGCAAAATGCAGTGATAAGATTTGCCGCTCCCCAGGAAGGTCAAATTACTTATAATGACAAGTTGAGGGGGGAGATAACATTTGATAACCGCCAACTTGATGATATTGTCTTGGTTAAGGCGGATGGATTTCCCACCTATAATTTTGCTAATGTAGTTGATGACCATTTTATGAATATTACCCATGTGATGAGAGGTGATGAGTTCATTTCCTCCACACCCAAGCATGTCCATCTTTACAACGCCTTGGATTGGACTGCTCCTGAATTTATTCATCTGCCTATTATTCTCAATCAGCAGAAGAAAAGGCTATCTAAACGTGACGGATCTGTGTACATCGGTCAGTATCGTGAAATGGGAATCCTGCCTTCGGCTTTGAGAAATTTTCTTGCTTTACTGGGATGGTCGCCAAAGCAAAATGAAGAAATAATGGATATGAAACAGCTAATTGAAAGGTTTTCTATCTCTGGAATCACTATTCATCCTGCAATTTTTGACTTGGATAAGCTGATTTGGATAAATTCACAGTATATCGCAAGTTTACCCGGAGAAGAACTTTTTAATCTGGCTGAACCTTTTATGAGATCCGCAGGAATTGACACCAGTGATATTGATTTGCCCTACGCAGAGCAGGCTTTTGATTTGCTGAAATCCAGGCTGCCTACTTTACAGGATGCTCCTGAACGGGTCGGCTATTTCTTTCATCCTCCTGAGCAATATGAACAGGAAGGATGGGAAAAGAGGATATTAAAAGTTGATCACGTCCAAACTTACCTGTCCTCTTTTATTGAAAATCTGAAATCCCTTGATTGTTGGAACAGAGATACAGTTGAATCCTGTTTAAGAGAGACTGCTGAAAGTTTAAAGGTGAAACCGAGTATTTTAATCCATGCTGCCCGTATTTCAGTCACCGGTATGACTACCGGACCTGGTTTATTTGATATTTTAAATTTACTGGGAAAGGAACAGGTGGTCTCAAGGATGGAAAAAGCAATAAAGAAGATAGCAGAACAGGTTTAATATTCTTCACTATTCAACAAATACTGTATGAAATTGTATTTAATAAACTGAACTGTCCGGTTCAGTCCACACTGGCTGTTGATCAACTAACCTGAGTTCTGATCCGTCAGGAAGATGTCTTAATTCCCAGGGAATATCCAGGTGTTCAATAGTTACAGTTTCCTGATGGCTTTTCAACTCATCTATCTTTTGAACGACATAACGGGAAATTTGAAGTCTGATATTCTTCAGAGCTATTGTTTTTTGTTCTTTAAAATCTGAATAGCCCCAGAAGAAAAACCAAAATTCTGCAGCCGCTAGATAATCATTTTGTTTCTGTCTGGCTGCTGCTGCAAATTTTATTACATACTCCGGGCAGTCAGGCTTAGTCATTGCCAATTCAAAAAGTTTACCTGAATATTTATAGTAATCCTGCTGAATTAAGTCATCAGAAATTCTGTTTCCCATCACCCAGATTATGAATCCTTTGGTGAATAAAAATTCCCAGCGGTCAGGATAAAATTTTATTCCTTTATCCAATAATTGGATAGCTCCCTGGTAGTCTCCTACATTGTCAATTAACAGGAAAGCCCCCAGGGTGTAAGGATAGGTAAAATTGGGGTCAATTTCCACCAGGGTAAACAATATCTGTTTTAATTTATCCAGATCATCGTGTTGCTGAACTTTTTCTCCGTAGTACTGCACTATTTGTATCCAAGCCAAATCGGCAATCAAGGAGGTAAAAGTAGGTCCAAAACCCCTGATAATTTGCCCGGAGGGGAAATAGGCAAGCTCAGCAGCAGGTGAATCCGGTTTGTAAAGAGATAAGTTGTTTTTAGATACAACTACAACCGTAGCTGATAAACAGATTAGCGCTATTAAAAAAAAATTGTATATGTAATT
>LKUE01000216.1 GCA_001412365.1 Desulfuromonas sp. SDB
AAAGGTTGGTTTTTAACCAACCTTTTTTTTTACCCTGGTTTTTAAATCTGATTGACATTACTTTACTGAAGAAAATTAAAGATTCTGGCATATTAACAAATAAAGGCTAAGGAAAATATCATAACTTCTCCCAGCATGATTATTCTGATAACAGAAGAACATAATCTGAATTTATTGTTGAGTAGAAGCCAAAAAGCTGAGGATAATACAATACTCAACATAATTTGAGGAATTAGCCAGTAAATACTGATCAGACCGGACCAGAACACTACGGCTAACATTAAAAAGATACAGGGAAACAGCAAGGTCAATGCAATTATCCGGGAGGTTTTAATTCCCAGTGCTACGGCAGTGGTCTTTTTTGCTGATCTGAGGTCGCCTTCATAATCGTCAATATCTTTTATAATTTCACGGAGTAAGTGAAGCAGAACTGCTAGAAAAAAAATAATCCAGGCGGTATTATTTATAAATCCCGAAATTGCTGCTCCCCATATAACTGGAATTGAAGAGACTAAAGCAGTGGCAATATTTCCTGCAAGCAATATGGATTTTAATTTATGGTTGTACAGCCACAAGCAGAGAATGAGAACTATTAAGCTTAGCAGCCACAGAGGATGTAAGATCAGCAGGATTATGGCTAAAATCAACAGAATAACTGAAAACCAGCCAGCTTGTTTTAAAGAAATTTTCTTCTGAACCAGTATTCTTTCAGGACGGTTAACAGAATCTTCTTTAATATCTTTAATATCATTGAAGATATAAAATGCTGCAGCAACCAGGATCAGAGGCAGGGAAAAGTATACAACTTTCCCGGTTATATTATCCGATCCGCTTAAATAACCCATGATTGCAGTGAGAAAAATAATTGCTAAATTAAGAGGACGGGTAATTGTTATCCAGTAATTAAGTTTTTTTATCATAATGAAATTATTATATCTGAGTATTTCTCCACAATCCACCCGCTGATAACACCAATTAAAACTCCTCCTAATACGTCTCCCAGATAATGCTGATTTAATGCTATCCTGGAAACACCCACTGCCCCTGCGATGCTGTAGGAGGGTATAGTCCACTGGGGATAATGCCGGGAAATTATATAAGCACAGCAGAAAGCAGTGCTGGTATGTCCGGAGGGAAAAGAATATCCTCCTTGATTTGGGCGGGTACGGTTAACTGTAACTTTGATTAAATTAGTGGTAATGCCGGAAAGTGCATATCCAGTCAGGGAAAGCTTGCCCAGATTATTGAGATTTGAATCAGGCAATAAAGTTAAGCTTGAACTTAAAATTAAAACAGTGCGCCCATCTCCCAGGTAGGTGACCTGTTGAAAAAAATCACGGGATAAAGGGGAACTGAATTGCTGGTTGATTTTATCAGTTAAATATTGGTCAGGATTATCGGAATATAGAAAGGAAGCTAAAAAAAAAAAGAAAGCAAATTTAATTTTGATCATAAATGTATTTTATTAGTTTTTTGTATTCAGGGGTTAATTTTTTATCTCTCCGGTATAAAATAATTTCAGCGGTTTTTAGGAACTTTTCCATTTCATATTTTTGATCTTCTCCCCACTGGAATGGTTTGATGTATTTAGGGGTTAATCCGGTATGCAAAATATTTGCTCCGAAACCTGCTACTGTTCCGGTATTGAATAATGTCCCTATTGCTGATTTCACATGATCTCCTGCCATCAAACCTAGAAATTGAAGACCGCTGTCCAGTTTTCGATGAGGGAGGAGGATTTTAACTGCTGAATAGTTGTTTTTTAAATTGGAGGTACATGTACCTGCCCCTAAATTAACCCAGTTACCCAAGTAGGAATTGCCTAAAAATCCGTAGTGCTGCTTGTTGGAATAGCCCAATACAATGCTGTGGGATACCTCACCCCCCATTTTACAAACCGGTCCAAAACTGCATCCTTCTCCAATATGGGAAAAAGGCTTAATAAATGTCCCCGGTCCTAAGTAAGCTGGTCCTTGAATTAAACAGTGGGATTTTATTTCTACTCCTTCACTTACATATACTGGTCCCTTGCGAGCATCAATCAGTACAAAATCTTCAATTAAAGAGTTAGCCCCTATGAAAATTTGTTTTTTATTTAATAGTTCCACTGATGGGGCGATTTCACCTCTTAATCCTGAATAGCTGAAGTGCCGGGTTATTGCCTGTTCGTTGAATTCAATAATATCCCATAAAGATTTAAACTCGGTAAGATTAACTTGTTTAACTGGTAGATTAAAATCTTTCCAGGAATTTAGATTAGCAATGATCTTTTTTGCCTTATTGGTATCTGTTCTTACCGCAATTAATTCATCCTGGGAAATGAATATTTCCTCCCCTCCGGTTAGGGGGATATTTTTCTTTACATCCATGCAGGGGAAAATAGTAGTTGATAAAAATAAACCTTGATCAGGAAGTGAATCAGTAGACCATAGGGGAAATTCAGATTTTATATGTGGTTTTAAATAGTCCGGTGCTATCAAAAAGATTTTCCGTTGATCGTATAATCGGGACAATCCGTCGGCAAGACTGAAAAAACCGCAGATTAATTCACCTAGAAAGTGAGAGGAAGAAAGAGGATAAAAATTTTCTCGATTTTTTTCAAAAAGTATAAGATTTATCGAGGAACCTCCATATTTAAAAGAACATAGACAATGCTGTCCTGTATGTTTCTGATTCTGGAAGTGGAACCGGTATAATTGTTCATAATAATGGCAAAGGCAAGGGTGTCTCCATGTATATTTTCAACATAACCGGCTAAGGAGGAAACCCCGGAGAGGCTGCCTGTTTTTGCCCTGATATTACGATTGGATATTTCTCTGAGTCTGAAACTGACTGTGCCTTCAAGCCCCATGATGGGTAAACTGCGATAGAAGTATTCACAGCATAGATTATTGGATAACATCGCTTCAAGTAGTGAAGTGAGAAAGTAGGGAGAAACAAGATTATACCGGGACAAACCGCTTCCATCCCGTGCTTTTACATTTGAGGTTTCGATTCCCATTGACTGAAATGCCTGTAGGATGTTGTCTAAGCCGTCCTGTGCTGTACCCTGTGTGTTTCTTAAAGTTCCTATTTTACGAATTATAAGTTCAGAAGCAAGGTTTATACTGAAATTTAACACTGAGTCAGCTAACTGATAATATGGAGGTGAATGGATAGAATGTACCAGCTGGGCATTTAAATTAACCGGTCTTTCTTTGACTTCACCATAACAGGAAATATTGTTACGGGTCAGGTACTCTCGCACCAGGTATCCTGTGTACAGATGCGGTTTTTCTAAATTTATTTTTTGGTTAAATGACCGGTTTACTGTTCCCTTCAATAATATGACATTGATCCCGTTTTCAAAAATCCTGGAAATCTCAGGGTTATGCTCGGATCCGTACTGAAAGCTGTCCACCAGTAAAGTATAGGCACAATTTGGCTCCACAGAGCAATTAATACTACCCCCGGATGTGTTCACCTGCAACTCAACACAATTCCCCTGACAGGTAAGTGCGGAAATCCTGGCACTGTAGGAATAATATCCTTCATCCCACATCCAGCCGCTTCCTAAAGAAGTGGTGTCCACCCCGTAGGGATCAATATAAATATTTCCTACTACTTCAGTAATCCCCTGCCCGGTGAGAACTCCAGTGAACTGCTTAATCTGATTTGTATCCAAACTTGGATCAGCCCCTCCCTGTACGTAGAGATTGTAAACATTTGTTCCGGAAACCGAATCAGTATAAAAGTTGGTTTGAAAACGGTATTCAGAACCCAGTAAAATAAATCCCCCCGCTACTGATATCAATTTTTGTATGGAGGCAGGAACAAATAAATATCTGGACTGATGGGAATAAATCTCCACCCCGTTGCGGCAGTTAACTACGGAAACGCCGGTATGAACTGGTCCCAGCAGATTAATATAGCGGTCAATCGCAGCCAGTTCAGGGCTTTGATTAATTAATAAAAAGGTTAGTAGAATTTGGCAAAACATCAAATTATAATAGCAGAATAACAATTATAGATCAAATTAAACTCTTTGGGGAGGAATGATGAGAATTCTTCTATTTATTCTACTTTTCAGCTTGGTGGTAAATGTTAACAGTGAACCAATTACTTCACCATTGGTTGCTATTCCTGATAATACTGATGGAGGGCTGGAAAATCCTGCAGGATTAGCTGTAAGTAGAGGTTTATCCATCAGACTGGATTTATTTAATTCGGATAGTTCTTTTCATGACCAGGGAAGAATCTGGTTAAGAATGGGAAATCTGTCTGGTCATACCAGCTGGGGAGATGGATCCTCCACACATCATTTTGCCTGGGGTACCAGAATACTAAAAAGTAATTTGCTGATGATGGGTTCTGCTGTAGAGTGGAGAGAAGGCGGTAAATATTTAAATTTCGGGATTTTGTCCCGACCTTATAATTTTCTTTCGGTGGGGGGAAGCTGGAAAGAAGCGTGGTCATCTGATGATTCCGACACTTCCCATTTATTGCTGGGTTGCGGGATCAAGCCCTTTAATAACTATAACCGCTTAACTCTGCTGGGAGGAATGGAGTTCATCTTAAACGGTGATGATGATCCACAGTTTTCTTGGGGATTGAACTGGGAATTAATTAAAGGTTTTCAGTTTACCTGTTTAACTGATCAAAATCAAAATTTTAATGTGGGCATTCAGGTAAGTTTTGGTCATAGTTCTTTTGGAACCAGGCAAACAGTTCGGGATGAGAAAATTGATGGGGGTTATTCCTATCTCCAGTACAACAGTGAAAATCAGTATTCTGTTATTCCCCGGAACAAAAATTTAGTAAGTTTTGATTTATCACAGCCTTACTATGATCAGCCCCCCCGATGGTTAATATTTTCTCAAGGAGAAAGATTTTTTGATTTAGTGTACAGCTTGG
>LKUE01000217.1 GCA_001412365.1 Desulfuromonas sp. SDB
AGATATTGATGCAATATTCGTCTCAAATTTTCTAGGAGGGCCGGTGAATGGACAATTACATCTAAATTCTGTTATTGCGTCATTAATCCCAGAGATAAATATTCCGATATTAAGAGTTGAAACTGCGTGTGCATCAAGTAGCGTAGCCCTTAATCAGGCTTTACATTGTATTAATAATTTTAACAATATCATGATAATCGGGGTTGAGAAAATGACAGGCCCTAGTCTGATTCCAATAACGGATGCAATTGCTATGGCCGGAGACTATGAGGCGGATTATAAAAACGGGTTGGTCTTTCCAGCGGCGTATGCCCTTATCGCTCAACAATATATGAGAAAGTATGGAATTGACCACTCTTTGCTGGAAGAAGTCGCATATCTAAATCATAATAATTCAAGGATGAATCCATTGGCACATTTCTATTATAAAGACGTAACGCGGGAAATGATTAAAAATTCTCCGATGGTTGCCGAACCATTAAATTTATTCGATTGCAGTCCGGTATCGGATGGCGCAGCAGCTGTGGTCGTTTCAAATACAAAAGATTCAGATAGAGATATTGAGATATTAAGTTCGAGAATTGCAACAGATACGATCTCACTAACACAGAGAAGGGATTTAACTTCTTTTAAATCGACAATTGTGGCTTCAAGCAAGGCATATAATGAAGCAAATATCCGCCCTGAAGATATCGATATACTTGAAGTACATGATTGTTTTACTATAAGCGAGCTACTTGCTTTAGAAGATTTGGGGATTTGCGAGCCTGGAAAAGCTATTGAACTTATTGAAAATGGCAATATCCTAATAAATGGTGACATTCCGGTAAACACCGATGGAGGATTGAAGGCAAACGGGCACCCCATTGGAGCGACTGGATTGGCTCAAATATTTGAGGTTGTTACTCAAATGAGATGCGAAGCTGGACAACGACAAGTTGAAAATCCTGAGTTTGGAATGACTCAAAATATTGGTGGAATTGGCGGAACATGTGGGATTACAATTTTTGGTGTCTAAAATGATATACTATTGCAATAAATGCAAAAAATATTGGAAGGATCCTGTTGGTAAATGCATATTTTGTGGAAGTGAATTGATTGAGGTGAAAAGTAGTATATATAAGATTATTGGATCAACAACTGTGCATATCCCCTCAAAATTAAATGAAAAAGTACCCTATTTTGTATATCTTTTAGAAGATGAGAATGGTGAAAAAATTATTCGGAAATCTCACCAAGAATATGAATTGGGGGCTAAGGTTGATTTTAACTCAGGACATAGAATTTCGAGGTCTGTAGGCATTGTTGGTACAGGGTTAATGGGATCTCAAATAGCCGAATATTTGTTGAGATACGGGAATAATGTCGTAATTAAAACAAGAGATGCCAATAGAGTGGAGGATGTATTTTTAAAAATTAAAAGAAAAATTTCAAAGAGTCTAAAGGAAGAGGAAACATTAAGATCTCTTGGCAATCTTCTCATTACAACAAAATATTCTGATCTATCGTCATGTGATATTATCATTGAAGCAAGTACGGAAGAACTCGATGTAAAATTGGAGATATTCAAAGAATTATCAGATAATTGTGGCGGCAAGACAATTTTTGCCACAAATACTTCGTCGATCTCTATTGATGAATTATCAAAAGTATTAAAAAATCCTGAAAATTGTATAGGGATGCATTTTTTCAATCCTATTGACAGGATGGATTTAATTGAAGTAATTATTGGAAAGGAAACTTCTGAGGAAACGAAAAGGAAAATAGTTGAATTCTCAAAAGATCTTGATAAAAATCCCATAATTGTATATAATAGCCCGGGATTTATTGTAAATCGCCTCCTTTTACCTCAAATCAATGAAGCAATATTATTGCTGGAGGAAGGTGTCGCAGCAAAGGAAGATATTGACGCTGCAGTGAAACTGGGATTGAATCATCCAATGGGGCCATTTCAACTTGCGGATTTTATTGGATTAGATATTTGTCTTTCAATACTTGAGGTTTTAGGTAAAGAATTGTCGGCCGAAAGGATTAAACCTGCAAATATGCTGTATCAACTGGTTAATGATGGAAAATTGGGATATAAGTCTAAAGAGGGATTTTATAAATATTAATTTTAAAAATGGATGACTCTCTATTTATTCATGATTTCAGTATCAGCAATTTTTTCCGCCTGACAGTACAATTCAAAGATTTTTTCAAGCTT
>LKUE01000218.1 GCA_001412365.1 Desulfuromonas sp. SDB
CCTTGAAAGGTGCTTTTTTTTATAGTTGGAAATTTATAAACTATTTCAGCTTTTTTTTCCCATATCAAAAGCCTTATAATTCACTTCAGTATATTTAGATGGAACTCTTTGGGCGATTGCCTGTTTCCAGGAAGATTCATTTATCTCAGGCAGTTTATGAGATATAGCCCCTAATAAGACTACGTTCATGGTTCTTAAATTACCTGCTTTTGCCGCTATTTGATTTGCATTAATCATTAAAATATTCTCAGTCTTAACCATTTTTTCAAGTTGCATATTGATATCCCCGGGATATTCCATGTTTCCCGCCACAACCGAAAGAGGATCAATTTGAAGATCGTTGACCACCAGTAAACCTTCATCAGAAAGATAATGCACTTGGCGCAATGCTTCCAGTTTTTCAAAGGCAAGCAAGACATCCGCTTCACCAGCGGTAACTACAGGTGAAGCAACATTATCTCCAAATTTGACTGCAGATAGTACACTGCCCCCTCTTTGACTCATTCCGTGTATTTCACTTTTTTTTACGTCAAAACCTGACTGCATAGCAGCGAGGGCGATTATATCGGCTGCCACCAGAATTCCCTGGCCTCCCACTCCTGCTATTTGAATACTTTTAACCATTTTCAACTCCTTGTTTCCGCGGTTTAATTGCCTGTTTGGGACAGAGTGATGCACATAAACCGCATCCGGTGCATAACAGTTCGTTGATTACTGCCTTTTGATCACGGAATGAAATTGCCGGACAACCTAACCCCAGGCAAATTTTGCATCCTATGCAATCCTCAGAGGAAACTTTATGAATATTTTGTTTTTGTTCACTGGAAAGAAGGAATATACAAGGTCTTTTGGCGATAATTACAGAAACCCCGGGATAAGCCATGGACTTTTTAAGAGCATCGGTCATCACCTCAATATTGTGAGGATCAACCAGGTGAACGTCTTTTACTCCCATGCCCTTAACTGTATTTTCAATGGATATTTCCTGTACATCTCCATATCTCAAGGTTTTACCGGTTCCGGGATGTCCCTGGTGACCGGTCATTGCAGTTGTGCGGTTGTCCAGAATTAATACTGTTCCCTTGCTTTGGTTGTAGATCATATTGGCTAAACCGGTTAACCCGCTGTGGAAAAAAGTGGAATCGCCGATTACTGCAACCACTTTTCCCTTTAAATCAGGATTTCCGGATTTTTCAATGCCGTGGGCATTGGTGATAGAAGCTCCCATGCACACACAGGTATCCAGCGAATTAAGAGGTGGAAATGCGCCTAAAGTATAGCAGCCGATATCACCAGTTGCGGTAAGTTTCAGTTTGTTAATGGAGTAGAATGCTCCGGTATGTGGGCATCCGGGGCAGAGAGCAGGGGGGCGGGGGGGGAGGTCGGCTATCGGAAGTTTTTTAGTCTTTTGGGAAGAAATTGAGTTTTTTACAATTTCCTGGTTCAATTCGTTGACTTTAGGTACAATTTCCTTTCCCACTGCCTTAATGCCTGATATTTTCAGCTGATTTTCAATAAAAGGATCATTTTCCTCAACTACATATATTTTTAAATATTTTTTGGAAAATTCAGCCAGAGCTTTAACCGGAAGGGGCCAACTCATGGAAAGTTTAAATACATCTGCATCAGGAAAAGCTTCTCTGGTATAGTAGTAGGATATTCCGGAAGCAACTATACCCAACTCTCCCTTGCCCTGATGAATATAGTTGTACTTAAAATTTTCCGAGTATTGTTGCAGTTTTAAAGTTCTCTCCTCAACCAGTTGATGTCTTATCCTGGCGTGGGCGGGAACGATAATTCTCTTGCGGATATCTCTCTGATAAGGTTTAAGGGGAACTTCAGTTCGGGGTAATAATTCAACAACTGTTTTAGTATGACAAATCCTGGTGGTCATTCTTATTATTACCGGACAGTCGAACTGTTCTGAAATTTCCGCTGCAATTTTAACAAAATCTTTAGCTTCCTGACTATTTGAAGGCTCTAAACAGGGAATTTTCGCAGCCCGGGCATAATGCCGGTTATCCTGCTCATTTTGGGAAGAATGCATGCCTGGATCATCAGCGCTGATGATTATAAAAGCTCCGTTGGAGCCGATATAGCTCATTGAAAACATTGGATCAGCAGCTACATTTAAACCTACATGTTTCATTGCACATAATGCACGGGCACCAGCCATAGAGGCACCGGCAGCAACTTCTAAAGAAACTTTTTCATTTACTGACCATTCAGCGTAAATCTCTTTATATTGAGATATACTCTCAAGTATTTCAGTAGAAGGTGTTCCTGGATAAGCAGCGGCAACTTTTATCCCTGCTTCATATGCTCCACGGGCAATAGCTTCATTCCCGGAAAGAAGTGCTTTTTCCATTTTCCCCTCTTTCATGGTTAATTAATTAGTTATTGGAACATCAATAAATTAAGGGATATTAGCATGTTCTGGTCAAAAAAACCATTGCTTTTT
>LKUE01000219.1 GCA_001412365.1 Desulfuromonas sp. SDB
CCATTTTTACCGATTCGTTCCTGAATATAAAAAATTGATCCTGGTGAAGTTAATTTAATTCCCATTGCTGCAAAAAACATGAGTGGAAATAAAAATATTAATGCGATTATTGATATTACAACATCAACAATACGCTTGATATAAATGTTAATTCCACTTAAAGGAAATTCTCTGATCCCCAGTAAAGGCATCCCCCTGATTTCATATAAACCAATTCTACTGGAGATCAATCCGCCGATATCCGGTAAAAATCTAAGTTGTATATTGAAATTTGAGCACTTTTTAATGATCTTTGTTACTTCAAAAGTATTTCTAAGTGGATAAGCCATGATCAGCATATCTAATTTTTCTTGTTTTACAATATTTTCCACATCATTGCTATTCCCTAATATCTCGATTTTGGATATTTTTTCAGTATCCTTTTCTAATATTTGCCCTATAAGAAAATACTCAGGATCCTTCTCTATTTTATCTTTAATATTTTCTCCTGGTTCACTACCCCCGACAATTGCTACCCTAACCACTCCTCTGCCTTTTTTATTAAAATAGTGAATAATTAAACTCAAAATAAAACGGTAGAAATTTATTAGAAAGAATGTAAAAAAAGCTCCGATAACTAAAACCAGGCGGGAAAATGATCCTGATCGGTAAAAAAACGCAGGTAAAAGTGCAATCAATATACCAAATATCAATCCTTTTGCTGTATCATAAAGCTCGTCAATAATATAATGTCTTTTACTGGTGTCATACAAACCTAGAAGATAAAAAATTAAAATCCAACAAAGAGAAGTAAAAAAGAATGCAATAAGGTATAGGATATGAGGAGGAGTAAAATTGGGTTTAAGGTGAAAGGATATATAATTAAATCTTACATAATAAGCTAGATACAAACCGGTAAAACTGGCACAGAGATCTGATAATATCTTGCCATAAAATAAAACAATATTTCTTCGTCTGATTTTCATAATAACTTATAATTTTACTTTAGATAAATATTTATCTCAAGGAAAAGGAAGTTTGAATGAAAATGAAATACTATGATAAATTAATGATAATATATTCAAGGAATAAATATGAAAAAGATTGTATTGGTAGCGGGAGCTAGACCTAATTTTATGAAAGTTGCTCCGGTGTTGAAAGTACTTGACAGGAGTCATGAGATAAGTTGCCTGCTGGTGCACACTGGACAACATTATGATGCCAAGATGAGTGAAGTATTCTTTCAGGATCTGGAGATCAGAGAACCGGATGCCTACCTGGGAGTGGGAAGCGGTTCCCATGCCCAGCAGACTGCCCGGGTAATGGAAGAATTTGAAAAGTGGTGTTTACAGCATAAACCGGACCGAGTAGTGGTAGCCGGTGATGTCAATTCCACCATGGCTGCAGCCATTGTAGCAGTTAAACTGAATATACCCTCCGCTCATATTGAATCGGGATTGCGGTCTTTTGACCGGGAAATGCCGGAGGAAATAAATAGAATAGTCACTGATCAGCTGTGTGAAATATTGTTTATCACTTCTGAGGATGCCCGGGAAAATTTAATTAAGGAAAATGTCCAGGGAGAAATTCATTTTGTGGGCAACCCCATGATTGATTCATTGGTGACTATATCAGAGAAACTTGATCATAAGATTTTATCTGAACTGAATATTAATTCTCAAAACTATCTTCTGGTTACTCTTCACCGACCCAGAAATGTAGATAATCAGGAAAATTTACAGAAACTCGTGGATATCCTTTTAGATATATCGAAGAATTTACCTGTTGTTTTCCCTGTCCATCCCAGAACTGAAAAGAACTTAGAAAAATTTGATTTATCAGAAAAACTATCCAGAAAACAAGGAATATTATTAACTGGACCAATTGGTTACCGGGATTTTATCTGCCTGGAAAAGAATGCAAAGGCAGTATTGACCGACTCCGGAGGAATTCAGGAGGAAACCACTTATTTCGGAATTCCCTGTCTAACTGCCCGGCCCAATACCGAAAGACCGGTAACTATTACCATGGGAACTAATGAGTTGGTTAATTTAGATAAGGATATGATATTGGATAATATTGATTTGATTTTAAAAGAAAAATACAAGAAAGGGAAGATCCCTCCCCGGTGGGATGGGAAAGCGGGGGAGAGGATTGCCCAGATTCTGATTGACTGGTAACCGCCTCATTTCCAAAATATTTAACCACAGGTAAACACAGTGCCCATCTACACACATCCTCACCTGAACACAGATCAACCCCCACCCGGGGGGAATGGAACGCTGATGATAGGATGAGAAGGATGCCCCTGCTGACGCAGGGGAACAGGATAAGAAAATATATTGATGATGGAGTTTTTCAAAAAAAAACATCCATCAAATTTTGAAAATAAGGATACACCCCACAACAACCCAGGAGGGGGAATGGAACGCTGATGAAAGGATGAAGGGATTTACACTGATAAGAAATACGGATGATAAAAGTATTTTTTAATAAT
>LKUE01000220.1 GCA_001412365.1 Desulfuromonas sp. SDB
TTAACCGGAATGGCAAAGCCTATTCCCACACTACCCCCGGTTGGAGATGTAATGATTGAATTGACCCCAATAACCTTTCCGGTTATATCAATTAATGGACCTCCGGAATTCCCAGGATTAATGGAAGCATCAGTTTGGATAAAATCCTGATAAGAGGGACCTTCAGGAATAGCAATTTGAGATCTTCCCGTAGCACTTATCACTCCTACGGTTACAGTATGATCTAGTCCATAAGGATTTCCAATAGCTATTGCCCATTGACCTGGTTTCAGAAAATCTGAATTTCCCAATTTCAGGTAAGGAAGCTCTTGTTCCGTTTCAATTTTTAAAACAGCAATGTCAGTAAGAGGATCAGTGCCCACCAATTCCACCTGATCAGCATCGTATACAGTACCATTGGAAATAGTAACGGTTATCCGGTTGCTTTCACCGACAATATGATTATTGGTAATTATATAACCATCACTGGAAATTATGAAACCAGTCCCCTCTCCTCTGACTGCTCTTTGTTCATATTGCGGTAATGGTTGATGAAAAGGAGAGTGAAACGGGTCAAAATTGAAAGGATCCCAATAAGGTACAGTGACAATTTTTTCAATTCGAATATTTACCACCGCGGGTAATGCCTGTTCGACTACTTCTACAAAAGGGTTATGATCAATTATAATTTCTGAATTTTTTTCAACAAAGTATTCATTGAACAGTGAATCTAAATATTCTAGCTGTAAAAATTCAACTAAACTAAGATTATCAGATTGTTGTTGAGAAAATTGAAAAGCGTGAACATTTGACCTTTGAAATGCCGGGATTACTTGGCTTATAATAAATATAACTGATAAAATCAAGCCAATTTTTAAACACCTGTGATAAGAAGTAGATTTAATATTGATTTTCATAAAAATCACCTCCTTATTGATAAAATATATAAATAATTCAACAAAAGGCAAGTGGTCACAATTAAGATGAGAAATGATGTTGATTTAAAAAGATGTTTCTTTTAATATTTTTTATATGATAATTAACTGGGATACTTCTATTGAAGATTTAGTACTTGGTTGTGACAAAGCTGTGGAAATTGCCTACCGGTATAAACTAAATTTAATTGCCTGCGGAGAACCTCTTTGGGTCACCCTGGGAGAAGCAGTACAACAACAAAAAATTGAAAATCCTGATAAATTATTGGATGATTTAATTTCTGCTTGTGAAAAAAAATAAGTTTAGAAGATGAACTTTATATCTTCGCACCTTTGGAGGTTGTAATGCTCCACCATGAATTTATAAACTCCGCAAAAAAAAATAAAAATAAACTGGCAATTAAAGATGTTCATTTAGATAAATCAGTAAATTATAAACGATGTCTAACTGCTTCATTAATCTTATCTGAAAAAATCAAAAAAAAATATTCTCAAGATTTTATCGGCATAATGATTCCCACCTCTCTGGGGTGTGCTTTAACCGTTATTGCAACTTTGATGGCGGGAAAAGTACCTGTGATGATTAATTATTCTACTGGAGCTGCCGACAATGCTGAATACGCACAGAGAAAATGCGGTTTTGAAACTATTATTACTTCTAAAGCCCTGCTTAAGAAAATAAGATGCCGCTGGGTATCGGGCATGGTTTTCATTGAAGATATCATGGAATCAATAACCAAAACGGATAAACTGCTTGCCGCCCTAAAAGCCAATCTGCCTGCAGCAATTTTAAATAAACAAGTTTATCACAGCAGTGAAGATGATTTGGCAGTGATTTTATTCACCAGTGGAAGTGAAAAAGATCCAAAAGCAGTTGGTTTATCTCACAAAAACATTATCAGCAATATTCAGGCTGCAGTTGAACATGTGGGCTTGCTTCCGGAAGATGTATTTATAGGGATACTTCCCTACTTCCATGTTTTCGGTTTTAATACAAATCTTTTTGTTCCGTTATTGACCGGAAGCAGTTTAGTAACATATCCCAATCCCTTAGATTATAAAAAAGTCACCAATATCATAAAAAATGAGAATATTACAATATTAATTGGCACCCCCTCATTTCTATCCGGGTATATTAAACAAGCCGATGTCGGTGATTTTAAATCTTTAAGACTGGCAATCTCCGGAGCGGATAAAACCCCTGAATGGCTGTTCAAGGAATATAAACAGAAGCATGATGTTATTTTATTAGAGGGATATGGGTCTACTGAAACCAGTCCGATAATTTCAATTAACCAACCGGATAATTATAAAATCGGCAGCATTGGAAAACCATTGAAAAATATAAATGTAAAAATTGAAAGTGTAGATTCATCAGAACTTCTGTCCGAGGAAAAGGTTGGCAAAATTTTAGTGAAAGGTGATTCTATTTTCACCGGTTATTTTGATGATTTAGAAGAAACTTCTTTTAGAATAAGAGATGGCTGGTATGATACCGGGGATATGGGGAGCTTAGATAAAGATGGATTTCTATGGCATAAGGGCCGTTTAAGAAGATTTGTAAAAATCGGTGGAGAAATGATTTCACTGGTTAATGTCGAAAGCATTTTAGAAAAATACCTTCCGGATAATGTGGAATGCTGTGTAATTGAAATACCGGATACCCGTAAAGGATCAAAAATAATTGCAGTAACTTCTGAAAATATTGATAAAATTGAAATTTTAAAGAAACTTAAAAACAATCTTCCTAATATTGCTTTACCCAAAAATTTCGTGACTTTGGAAAACCTGCCTAAAATGGGTAGCGGTAAAATTGATTTTAGAACTATCACTGAAATGGTAAAAAACCTTTCCTACCACCAGCAATAAATTATCATATAATTATTGGAATTTTATTCGTAGAATATAATTCTACAACATATTTCTGCAAAATATGCAGAGAACCATTACTTTCTATTTTATAAAGTATTATTCAGAAAACTTAACCGTAGTTAAATTCTCTTCTAATTTTGCCGTCTTTACCGTATATTAGAACTTTACTTTTAGATTTCCTTGCAATTTTTTTTGCTTCAGCAATAGCTAACTTTTGTGTTGACATAACTTTACTGACATTTTTATTCCCCTCGCCCTTAATTGCCCAACCTTTAGGATGGGGTATTACATGCTGGTTTTTTGCAGTCATTTTTCCTCCTTATTTTTCAAAACTGTAAAGCACACGAAATAATAGCTTGTAACACGTTCGATAGTTGATGTCAAGCACAAAATAACCCTAAATTTAATTAAATAATAATTTATAAGATTATTGCCTGAACAAAGTTAAAATAATACAGGATATTATCTAATTAAATCAAGATAAATGGATATTATAAACAAATTGTTCTGGTTTTATTTTAAGCATTTAAGTAATATAGATTTAATATTATTTATGAGGTACAATTAATCAAGAATTTTATAATATGAAAAAATATAAATTCAGTTCAATATTGGGTTGGTCATCCAGCAGATTTGATTGTTTTTCATCATGTAAAAGAATGTATTATTACCAGTACTATGGTAAATATGACATAAAATTTTCTTTTGAAAAAATTGACAGTTTAAAGCAGCTAACCTCAATCCCCCTTGAAATCGGTAATATAGTCCATAAAGTTATTCACGATTTACTGCTGAGGTTAAAAAAATCATCTAGGCAGGTAAACCTTGAAAAATTCAATGCTTACCTTAAAAATAAACTGGATGAAATTATTCCCTCTAAAACCTTTTCAGAAATTTATTATCAGGAGTTGGACAGTTTAGATATCCAATCAATGTATCAGAAGATATCAAAAAATTTGTACAATCTTCTCGATAGTGAAAGATTTAAATGGCTGCAAAATATTGCATCTAAATCTTCAGACAATTGGATTATTGAACCAAAAGGATATGGCGAAACCAGAATTGACGGTTTGAAAGCTTACTGCAAAGTTGACTTTGCCTTTCCTGTTGAGGGTTGTTACTACATCATGGACTGGAAAACTGGCAAGAGACATGCCACTAAACATTTCAAACAGCTTTTGGGATATTCTGTATGGGCAGCAGATAATTATTCCCTGCCATCTTCAAAAATAATACCGATAATCGCCTACCTCTATCCAAAATACATTGAAACCAGTTTAACCATACAGCCGGAAGATATTAACTCATTTACTGATCTGGTAAAGCAGGAAACAGAACAGATGTACAAATTCTGCATAGATATTGAAAAAAATATTCCAAAACCGAAAAATTTT
>LKUE01000221.1 GCA_001412365.1 Desulfuromonas sp. SDB
TTAAAAAAAGAACTTCAAATTTATGATAACGACCCCCTGGCCCGGCACCACCTAAATGTCTATCCTCAACGAGCGGTTAAATTAGGGGTTTGGGGAAGAGATGTTGATACAGTTAGAGTTTTAGTGCTAAAAGTTGAGTTTCAGTTGGATTCCTCCCCTCTGACCACCGGTGATGGTAAGTTTAATTATCAAGGAAACGGTGAACCTGAATACAATAGTGACGGTACCCACAATTTAAACTATGACCCCCCTCATGATTCTGCTTATTTTGATCATCAAATGGAAGCGTTAAGGTGGTATTACTGGAGTGAATCAAAGCACCGGATGTGGATTGACTATCACATTTTCCCGCTTGGAGACAGCAGTTCTTATGTGGTTCCCCATGATATGGTTTATTATGGAGATCCCTACAATATTGTATATGGTTTATTCTATTTGTTGAGAGATGCGGTGTATGTTGCCGACAGGGATACAGTAGCAGATATTGATTTTTCCGACTACGATGCAATTATACTGTTTCATGCCGGTTCAATGTGGCAGACTGATTACGGCAATACCCCTTATGATCTTCCTGCAGTGTGGATAGGTGGGGCAGATGGTTTGTTTGGAGAACCAATTTATGCCAATAATCGCACAGATGAAATTTATGAAGCAGTAATGTATTCGGAAACAGCTTTTCAGGATGGCGCCGCTGCTTATCTTCAGGGAGGGCTGGCTCATGAATTCGGTCATCAGTTAGGAGCTTTTGACCTCTACGATGTTTCCGGATATACCATGGGCTGTAACGGATGGAGTTTACATGGTACCGGTAATTGGAATTTGGATGGCTTGGTTCCTCCCCATGAAGATATCTGGAATGTTATAAAAATGAATTATCCGGGGGGGCTTTTAACTCCTGTGACCATAGATGATGACACCACCGTTGAATTGAGGTGGAGAGGCTCTTTGGATAGTACTGCAGTTTTTGCAATTGAAGTACCCATAAATAATCGTGAATATTATCTAATCACTTACCGCTTTGCCTGTACTCCCGGAGATACTTCGCATGTCAATCCGGATTCCAATGCCACCAGAGTGTGGAGAGACGGAGTGATGGTAAAGTTTTTTGATTACGATTATTCATTACCTTTGGATGATAGCACCGGTGGCTTAATTATCTGGCATGTGGATAGAAAAGCAGATTCTTTAGCTGCTGAAGAAATTAACGAAATAAATGCCGGCTTTCCCCACGGGGTTGACATAGAAGAAGCCGATGGTATTCAGGACTGCGAACTTTACTACAATGAAATATCTGACTGGAATGCTACTTTTTACGGAAATAAATTTGACCTATGGCGTCCCGATGGACAGCATTGTTTTGATTTAAATTCCAATCCTAATACCAATGATAATTTCGGTTCGGTAACTCATATAAGAATTGACAGTATTGAAATAATCAATGATACCATTATTCGGTTTAATGTAAATTTTGATTGGAAGACTCCTAATTTTCCATTTTCAGTAGTAGGTACTTTTGATGTTAATTCACCCACTGCGGTTGATCTGGATTTTGATGGTGAATTGGAAATTATAACTAATACCGAAAATGGTAAAATTTACGCATTCCGCAATGATGGTTCCGGATATCTTTCCTATCCCAGCGGAGTAACCACTCAGTTTGCCAATCTAAATGGAAATTCTTATACTTCGGTTGCAGTTGCTCAAGCGGATGGTGATTCGTCAAATGGTTTGGAGATTGTGGCGGGAGATGAAAGTGGATATATCTATGCCTGGCATTCTCTTCCCTCTGAATATCCCCCCCAACCAGTGGAAGGATTTCCGGTCAGGGTTCAAGCCAGAGTTCCCTGCAGTCCTGTTTTTATCAATCTCGATGATGACAGTGATCTGGAAGTAGTTATCGGGGCAAATGATAATTATTTCCATGCTTATAATCTCGAAGATCAAGATAACAATGGCGCAGCTGATCCTGTTCCCGGATTTCCTTATGATGTGGGTAGTTGGGCTTGGTCCACTCCGGTAAAGAGTGATAGTTTATTGTATCTTCTGGGAGGAGATGGAATTCTTCATGCCCTGCACAGAAATTCAAATGGCTTTTGGGAGGAAAAATGGAGAGTGTTTGATCCTATATTGGAACTCACCACATCTTCTTTAGCTCTCGGGGATATTAACCGGGATGGCTTGGTTGAGGTAGTAGTGGTGAGAGGAGACAGCTCTCTCCATGTGGTAACTGAAAATGGAGATATTCTGTGGAGCAGAAAGTTGGACGGCTATTCTTTTGTCACCTCTCCATCCCTGGGAGATATTGATGATGATGGATATCTGGATATAGTTACTGCCGCTGGATGTAAAGTCTATGCCCACGATATGAATGGGAGTTTAATCCCTGGTTTTCCTGTAGACCTTGGGGATACCCTTGAGGTTCAATCTTCTCCGGTAATCGGTGATGTCAATGGGGATCAGGAACAAGATATAATTATTGGAACAATCGGCGGATGGGTTTGTGGGTACAACCACCAGGGACAGAAGCTTCCCGGTTTTCCTTTAAGCTGCGGGGATTCAGTGTACAGCACTCCCACCTTAGTTGATATCAACAATGATGGTTTAATTGAACTGCTGGTGGCGGCAGATGATTCTAAATTATATTCCTGGACAATGAGCAATCTGACGGAGATGGATTGGCCGATGTTTCATCTAAATCCCCAACATCATGCCTATCAAACTACCCCTGCTCAGAGTCCCCGGGCATTCTCTTTGTTTTCGGATTATTATGTTTGGCCCAATCCGGTAGAAGAAGGGGTGGTGCATGTAAGGTATATTCTATCTGATGACATCAACAATGTTGATATAGACATATATGATATTGCCGGAGACAAGATAATGTCTGTTTCCGGATCAGTTTTTTTGGGAATTAATGATAATGAAATTGATGTTTCTTCTCTAGCTGGAGGTATATATTTAGTTAGAATAGAAGCGATAAATGGTTCTGATAGTAATGTTCAATTTGTTAAAATGGCGGTTGTAAAATGAACAGAATAATTATATTTCTTTTGATATTACCACAATTAGTCATGGCGGGAAGCACCCCTTCCAAGCCTAAAGTTTTACTTGCTTCAGTTTTACTTCCCGGGGCAGGGGAATATTTACTGGGAAATAAAAAAGTTGCCTACAGTATGTTTGCTGCAGAAGCCTTGATATGGACAGGATACTTTTCATTTAAATGGTACGGCAACCGTATCACCGATAATTATCGCATGTACGCATCCGAATATGCCGGAGCTTATTCAGGAGCTACTGATGATGACTATTGGGATGCAGTAGAATGGTATGTCAACGCCGAAGAGTACAATCGTTCGGTGAGGGAAGAAGCCCGAGAATTATATCCTGATGACTGGGAAGCTCAGCAAAGATATATTGATGAACACAGTTATACTGGATCACTTGCCTGGGATTGGAATAATTACAATTCTCAATATGGTTCTTATCGAAGCATGAGAGTTGATGCCCGGCAGATGTTTCAAAATGCTTCTTTTGTGGCAATTGGAGCTATTGTCAACCGGGTTGTCTCCTTGGCGTGGACCTTTAACAGTTTGAGGAATTTACCAATCTCCGGAGAAGTTGAACCTGATTTGAGATTTTCTCCCAATTCCTGGCAAGTAGGATTTAAAATTAACGGCGTGTTTAAGTAGATTAGTTGAGGGGAATAAGTTGCCTTTGATCAGAAGTGTTTCCGGTATCAGAGGGATAATTGGTGAAGATTTCAATCCAGAAGTTATTTTAAGTTACCTTGGTGCTTTTTCACAAATTATTCCTCCGGGAAATGTTTTAGTGGGAAGAGATCCTAGAAGTACCGGAGACAGTTTGTCTAAAATCGTTGGGGGAACCCTGCAGGCTTTGGGCAGAGATGTAATTGATCTGGGTATAGTGACCACCCCCACTGTTCTGATTAATGTTAAACAGTTATGTGCTTCCGGAGCAATAATAATAACTGCTTCCCACAATCCCCAGCCCTGGAATGCATTAAAAATGGTGGGACCACAAGGCTTGTTTTTAAATTCTGATGAAATCAACAAATTGTTTCAGAAGGCAGATGAAAACAACAGTTCCTGGAAATCCTGGTCAGACTACGGTAATTACCAGAAAAGTTCTCAAGGAGCAGCTAATCACCTCGCTTTATTGTTGAAATCAAGATGGTTTACACCATGTTCCAGTTTAAAGGTAATTATTGACACCGCAGGGGGTGCTTCTGCAACTATTCTTCCTCAATTATGTGAACAGTTAAAATGTAAGCTGGTAGAAGTGATTGGAGAAAAACCGGATAGTAATTTTACCAGGGAACTGGAACCAATTTGTAAAAATTTAGGCAGTTTAAAACATAAAATTAAAAATAATCCCGGAACCATAGGATTGGCTACGGATACTGATGGTGACCGGCTAGCTCTGATTGACGAACAGGGCAACTGTATTGGTGAAGAAAGAACACTTCAGCTGGCGGTTAAAGCGGTTCTACAGAAAAACAAGGGGGCCGTAGTGGCTAATGTTTCCACTTCAGCAGGAACGGCAATAATTGCCAGGCAGGCTGGATGTGAGTTTTTTACCTCTCCGGTTGGAGAGGCAAAAGTGGTGGAGGAGATGATAAAAAGACAAGCTATTATTGGGGGAGAAGGCAATGGAGGAGTAATCTTTCCAGAAATTCATCCGGTCAGGGACGCCCAAACTGCCGCTTTGTTAATTTTGGGATTTCTTCAGCAGAATAATATTACCTTAAGTCAAGCGGTGAAAGACTTGCCAAAATTGTTCATGGAAAAAGATAAAATTCCCATTTCCGCTAATTATGATGATTTATCTAAAATTTCTTCAATTTTCTCTGATCCGGAAATTGTTGAAGTGGACGGACTTAAAATAATCCAGGGAAAGGAATGGGTACATGTTAGAAAATCGGGGACCGAACCGGTTATTAGGATAATTTCAGAAGCGGAGCAACCGCAGAGAGCTAAGCAATTGGTGGATAAAGTAAAAAATATTATCAGGGGTTCATAATGTGCGGAATTGTTGGAGTTGTAAATTTTAAAAATGCAGTATCAATTCTCATTGATGGTTTAAAGCGCCTTGAATACAGAGGATATGATTCTGCAGGAATTGCCGTTGTAGATTCACAGCAGGATATTGCGGTGGAGAAGGTAGCGGGAAAAGTTAGAGAATTGGAGAAAAAGGTATTTTCCTGGCAGCCCCAGGCGACCTTGGGAATTGCCCATACTCGTTGGGCTACTCACGGGGAACCTTCCCATAAGAATGCTCATCCCCACATAAGCGGCAATGGGAAGATAGCGGTTGTCCACAACGGTATAATTGAAAATTACACTTCCTTGAAAAAGTTATTGATAACCCGGGGACATCAAATAAAAACAGATACAGATACTGAAATCATTGCTCATTTAATTGAAGAATTTTACGAAGATGATATTTTTAAGGCAGTTCAGGTAACCTTACAGGAATTAGAAGGAACTTATGGGCTGGCGGTTATCTGTTCAGATGAACCAGATAAAATTGTGGTAGCCCGGCTAGGAAGCCCTTTGGTGATTGGCAAAGCAAATCACGGCATGTTGATTGCTTCTGATGCAGTAGCTCTAGCCAGACATACTAATCAGGTGGTGTTTCTGGAGGATAAAGAAATTGCCAAAGTCTCCGCCGATGAATTTTATATTGAAACCATTGAAAAAACAATGGTCACCCCCAAGCTTCAGATAATTGATACGGATATCCAGAGAATTGAAAAAGGGGGATTTGATCATTTCATGCTCAAAGAAATTATGGAACAACCCCAAGTTATCAGGGATGCGGTTAGAGGGCGTTTGGACTGGGAAAATGGAACTGCCCGGCTGGATGGACTAGATATTCACCGGGAGGATTTACGGAGGGTGGAGAAAATTATAATTTTAGGCTGCGGGACTTCCTATTACGCAGGATTAATTGGGGAGTACATTATTGAGCAGTTGGCTAACATCCCCGTGGAGGTTGAATACGGAAGTGAATTTAGATACAGAAATCCGGTAATCGGAAAGAACACCGTTGCCTTTGCCATCAGCCAAAGCGGAGAAACTATTGATACCCTTGCCGCCATGAGGGAAGCTAAACGAAAGGGAGCAACTGTTCTGGGAATTTGTAATGTGGTGGGAAGCACCATTGCCCGAGAAAGCGAGGGAGGGGTTTATATTCATGCCGGTCCGGAAATTGGAGTTGCTTCAACTAAAGCCTTCAGTGCTCAGGTAGCAGTATTAAATCTAATTGGCTTATTACTGGGAAGAATGAAAAATATATCCGTAGATCAGGGCAGGATTTATGCAGAGGCAATCCAGAAAATTCCTGATCAAATCACTCAGATATTACAGCACACTTCTGAAATTCAAAAAATCGCAAAAAAATATTCACAGCGTTTGAATTT
>LKUE01000222.1 GCA_001412365.1 Desulfuromonas sp. SDB
GAATTTCTTGTTGTTATAATGATGAATATGAAGAAAGAAAATGTCCTTTATGAAAAATCATTTTCATTTTCTATTGATATTGTCAAACTTTGTAAAACATTAAAAATTAAAAAAGAATTTGTGCTTAGCGAACAATTGTTAAAGAGTGGAACATCAATTGGTGCTAATGTTTCTGAAGCTAATGGTGCAATTTCTAAAGCTGATTTCTCATCAAAAATATCTATAGCTTATAAAGAATGTCTTGAAACAAAATATTGGTTAGATCTTCTTCTAAAAACTAATATTATTGGACAAAAAGAACATACTGATTTATTTGAAAAAGCGGATGAATTGGCTAAATTACTTTTTTCAGTTTTGAAGAGTACTAGATTTAATAGAAAAAATTGAACAATTAGCAATTGGATCTACATCACCATCCTGAAATAAATAGATAATTATCCGGGTTGGAAGTTTATAGTTTGTTTATAATTTTAAAAATGTCGGTAAGCATGAACCAGGGTACAGATATAATATTTTCAGTTATCTGGCGGGATTGGTCAGAAAGGTTTATGATAAACGCTTTTTCTGTTTTATGTTTGTATTCATTTAAGAAGAACTGCAGATGACGATAATGACTTTTTTTGACGGTATTGCTGAATTTTATCTCAACCGGTATCCAGATATTGTTGTAATCAATGACCAGATCTACTTCAGGGCCATTATGATCTCTCCAGTAATAAACTTTTACCTTTGAATTTCTGGATCTGAAGTATCTTATCATCTCAAGAATTACCCATTGTTCAAATCTAACTCCCCATTCGGCATTATTTACTCCACTATAAGTCAAAGTTTCAGATGCAGCATTTTTTACCCCCAGGTCAAAGTAAATATACTTTGACGACTTTGAGAGTCTTCTCCTGGAAGATTTTGGCAATAATGGTTTTATTTCCTCTATGATCATACATTCGGCGAGGATTTTGTAATAAGATGATATAGTGTGATAAGATACTCCAATATCCTGGGATAGTCCTCTAAGACTGACTAATTTTCCTGACATTTCTGCGGACAGGCTTAAAAAGCTGTTGAAACTTCCGATCTTTCTTACCATGCTTTCTTTTCTTATCTCCTCTTCCAGGAAAGTTTCCACATAGGATTTTAAAATATCCTCAGCTTGTTTATATTTATTATCATTAGTTAGAATTGAAATTTCAGGTAGATCACCGTAAGTTAGTATTGTTTTAAGAACCTCTGTCGATCGGCAGCTGGAAAAGAAACTGCATTTTTCCTGTAAATTGAAACAGTCGAGGTGAAAACAAAGAACTCTTCCTGCCAGTAGATTTTTTAATTTTCTCATTGAAGAACCTGAAATAGCGAAAATGGTATTTTTATTATCTATCATCAATTGAACTTCATCTAAAATATCTGGTACTTTCTGTACTTCATCCAAAATAACTAACTCCGGTTTTTTAAACTTGATTTCTTCTCTGATGATATATGGCTCCCTTTCAACTTTCTGTCTTAAGGATGTGTCGAGAAAACTGTATTCGGAAACATTTCTGAATTTCTTTTTAATAGAATTCAATAGGGTGGTTTTACCGGTCTGCCTTGGACCGAATAGAAAGAATGATTTCTTGTTATTAAGGGTGTCTATTAGATATTTTTCAAGATTTCTTTTAACCATACTTCTCATTTTAGGCGAAAATGAGAATATATACAAGTTATTTTTGGTAATATAAGGTTATTGCTTTTCAATAGATAAACACGGAATTAAACCAGCCCACCGACCTGGAATGTTTTACCACTAATTTATAGGAATCCCTGCCCCACTACCCAGGAATTTTTTACCACGAATTTACACGAATCCCTGCACCACCGCCCAACCAGGAACACGAATTTACACGAAACACAGCCCACCACCCGGGAATATTTTACCACTAATTTACACTAATCCC
>LKUE01000223.1 GCA_001412365.1 Desulfuromonas sp. SDB
CAAAAAAAATTCAAACAAGCTGAAAGATATATTGAGATATACCGGTCAAAAATTGACTATGATAAATTTTATAAATGGGATCACCGAAAACAAAACACTACCCATATTTCAATTATAATTGTTACCTATAATGCCGGCGAAAAATTGCTTAGTTGTCTGCATTCGCTATCCCATCAGAATTACGGTAATTTTGAGATTATTGTCGTGGATAATGGAAAAAATGAAGAAGTCCTGGAAAGTCTAAAAAAATTTCCAGTATTTTACATTAGAACACCCCAAAACCTTTTGTTATCAGAGGGACGCAATATTGGAGTTCACTTTTCCCGGGCTGATATCATCGCCTTTTTAGATGATGATGCCACTGTAAATTCAGATTATATTAATTCAATTATCCGTGCTTTTCAAAAATACAGCATTCATGCACTACGAGGGAAAGTTCTGCCCCAAAGCCAACCCCAAAATGAAGATATCAGCCATTACGATATGGGAAACACCCCCTTTCCCTCCATTATCAATACTGAGGGGAATTCAGCTTTTTTAAAACAAACCTTTTTAAACTGCCTGGGGATGAATCCTCTTTTATTTGGCCATGAAGGGTGGGAATTATCCTGCAAGATAATTAAAAAACACGGGTATTCTGCAACCTTGTATTGGCCTCAGACCGTAATTTACCATGATTTCAGCAGAGATCCGGTAAAAATTAATGCTAAAAATAATCGCCATGCACTAATGACCAGTTATATAAAAAAAAGAGTTCCCGGAGCAAAGAAAATTCGCAAGGCGATGAAGAAATTTTATGAAAATGATCAGGCAAAAATTAGAGCATCATCCAGATTAATTTTAAAAGATAACAGTTAAATTTATGAACATTGCCTACATTCATACCGGTAAATGGCCCAGCAATTCACCCAGTATCACTTTTACCACCTACAATGCTTTAGGCGCAGCGGAGGTTTTTGACTTTTTCTATTTTTTCATTAAAAAGAATTACCGGGGCAGTGCAGAGGAGGTATTCCGGGATAATTTTAACCAATGTAAACCCCCCAATTTAATCATGTGCCCTTTAAAAAACATATTTAATTCCAATAAAATTTATTTTCACCGGGTAGCTGGAATTTTATCCGGTTTGATAAAACAGGGGAAATTAAATGCATTGATCACCAGGAATCCCGGTTTTCTGCCTTTTTTGATAAATTTAAATCAAAAATACAATATACCTGTCTTCTATGAAACCCATGATTTCTTCACCGATGATAGCGGAAGACACAAGAAGTTCAATAGACATCAGAAAAAATATCAGGTTTTAGAACAAAAGTTTATTCCTAACCTGTCAGGAGTTATTTGTCTACAGAAACCTCAAATGAATCTATATAAAAAATATTATCCCGGTCAAAGATTTGTACTGGCTAGAACTGGAGTTCACCAAGTGTCTCCTGCTGATTTTAAGTTGAGAAAGTATCTGACCTACATTGGATCTTTAGACCAGCACAAGGGAGTTGGTACAGTGTTGGAGGCAGTAAAAATGTGTTCCAGAACAGATCTAGAAGTACTGATAATTGGAGGCAAACACAGACAGGAAATTGAACATTGGGAAAGAAAGTTAGTTAATAACTGTCTTTCCTCCCGGGTAACTGTAACCGGCTGGATAAATAAAAACAGATTGTCCCATTACTTAAATCAAACTTTGCTGGGAGTTATCCCCCTGGAGGATTCATTCTTTAACCGCTATTTAACCTCTCCGCTGAAATTGTTCGATTACTTGAGTCATGGTATCCCGGTAATTGCATCTGATTTAAATTCATTGAGAGACATAATTGATGAAAATCGTACCGGTGTTTTTTTTAAACCCGGTGATCCGGAAAACCTTGCCCTGGAAATTGATAGGTTATATTCTGATAAAGAGCAGTTAATAACAATGAGTAACCATGCCCGGGCTAGAGCTGGTGAATTGACTTGGAAAAAAAGATCGGAAATTATAAGAGATTTCATCAATGAATTTTAAAAAAAACCAGCAACAGAAAATATCAGCAGTTATTATAACCAGAAACGAGCAGCAGAATATTGAAAGATGCCTTAATTCTCTGGATTGGGTTGATGAAATTGTGGTTCTGGACTCGGGGTCAACCGATAAAACTAAAACTATCTGCCGGCAAAAAGGCTGCCGGGTAATATCTGCGCAATGGGTAAGCTTTGGGAGCAACAAGCAAAAGGCGGTGGAAAATGCCTCCTATGACTGGATTCTATCTGTTGATGCGGATGAGCAGGTTTCTCCGGAATTAAAAAACCGGATCAGGGAACTGCTGGTTAAACCAACCTATTCAGCTTACCGTATAAAAAGGGAATCTTTTTACCTAGACCGGTTCATCAGGTATTGTTGGAAAAATGATTATCCGGTTAAATTCTTCAATAGGCAAAAAGCTGCATTTAATTCTCAACAGGTTCATGAAACCGTAGACTTATGCGGTGAACTGGGAGTAATTGAACAACCTTTGTATCATTATTCATATCTCTCCATATCATCCCATCTGTTGAAAATGGACCGGTATTCACAGATTACTTCGGAAGTGATGAAGAATGAGGGGAAAAGAGTTAATTTATTTTCGGTGTTCCTGAGATTTCACTTGATGTTCTTGAAAATGTACCTTCTTAAAAGAGGTTTTATGGATGGCAAATGGGGATTGATCCTCTCGTTTAATTCTGCCTATGGTGTTTTTCTGAAATATTTAAAACTGTGGGTTTCACAAAATCAAAACTAATCCGGGGATATTACATCTAGATACTGAATTCAGCTGGAGAGGCGGACAACAGCAGGCTTTTTTTCTGCATCAGAAATTTTTGGAAAGAAATATAAGGTCTGAATTTATTTGTCAGCCTGGATCAAAATTAGGTGAATATTTAGGTGTTAATAATTTGCCCTTTCACCCGGTTTCCATGAACAACGAGTTTGATTTATGGGCTTCCATAAAAATATCTCAATTCTGCAGAGCTAATGAAATTGATGTAATTTTTCTTCATTCAGCTCATGCCCTTGCCTTAGGTCTTTACTGCAAATGGTTTTACCCTCATCTGAAGATTGTGGCGGTGAGAAGAGTTGATTTTAAAGTGAACAAGAATTTGTTCAGCAGATATAAATACAATTCAAGGAAGCTTGATCAGATAATCTGCATATCCAATTACATTAAACAGGTATTAATGGATTGCGGGGTGGATGAAAGTAAAATTTCGGTTATTCATGATGGGGTGTTGATGGATAGATATTATTTTCTGCCCTTTCCATCAAAAATAAAACAAAAGATGAAAATACCCCCAACAAATATCGTGGTGGGTACAGTGGCAGCCATGGTTGGGCATAAAGATTACCCCAATTTGATTAATGCGGCGAGAAGGGTAATTGATGTTAATCCCCAGGTTACTTTTGTTGCAGTGGGGGACGGACCGGACCGGGAACAAATTCACAGACTGGCTGAAATTAATAAATTAAAAAATAATTTTATTTTTACCGGATTTATAGAGGAAATCGGACCATTATTTAAAATCTTTGATATCTTCGTTTTAGCTTCCCAGCAAGAAGGTTTAGGTTCTTCTGTTTTAGATGCCAAGGCTGCAGGATTACCCGTAGTGGGTACAGATGCGGGGGGAATACCGGAGATCATACAGCCAGGGGAAGATGGAATAATTGTTCCCAGAAGAAGTCCTCAGAAATTAGCTGAAGCAATTTTAAAGCTAGTCTCAGATGAAAAATTAAGAAAAAAAATGGGAAAGCAGGCGAGATTAAATGCCAGAAAATTCAGTGTTTGCAACAATGTTGAAAAAAATATTAGATTATTTGAAAGACTTCTGAGTTAATTATTATGGAGTAATTTTTTTGTATTATTTCAGTTACAATATCATTTGTAGATAGTTTGGGGGCGGTAATTTTATAAAGGAGCGGCGAATGGTTTTTAGAAGTGATCAGGTTGAGCTTCAAACAGCTTTTGATTTCACCACGGATGATCTTTATGCAAATAAGAACGGTATGATTACTCCCCATCAGGAGGTGAAATTAAAATCATGGAGTAATAAAATGATTCAGAAAAAAATGCTGGCTTATCTTTTAAATATAGGGATTATAGGTGCAGTTGCTTATTTTTATATCTATAAGAGTAATCGCCCCCTCAATGAAATCACCTCTTACCTGCCCATTATGGTTTTTGCAGGGGCATTAATCATATCCGTAGTTATGAGGTTCTATTTCACCAGGAATCTACGTTCCGGAAAAATATCTTCTACTCTGGGAGTGCCCAAAAGCACTAATTATAATACTAAAAAATACACCAAATCCTCATCCAGGATAATTTCTATGGACAACACCAGATTTTACCTGACTCCCCAGCAGTTTGATTCCATTGACTTTGACTGTCAGTATCAGCTTTATTATATAAAAAGTTCCCCTTATAGTGTAATTTTATCAATTGAAAAATTGTAAACATCTGTAACCGGGAGTATTAATTTGCCGGAAGTAATAAAATTAGATGAACTTGGAGAAGTGATATTTTCTAAATTTAAGCATAAAGCTGAAATAACCATTTATCTCGGTTCTAATGCCGCAACCCCTACCTCCTCTATTATTTCTTTATCTGAAGCGATCCGGCAAAAAAAATCTAAAATTCCCTTTATTCAAATAATTCACATATTGATGCAGGGACCATTGCCTTATGCCGGAGAGGAATTTCAGGATAAGGTTATGACTTATTCATTGTTCTCAGGTCCGGACATCCGCAGGGAAGCTAACCTGGGAAGAGTGTTCTATCTGCCTTGCAGTTTAGCCAATATTCCTGGTTTGATAGGCAAAGGCAGGAGATTTCAACCGGATGTGGTTATTGCCAAAATTACCAGAAATGAGTACACCGGAGAATACAGTTTAGGTTTGTCTCTGGAAGCAATTTACACCGCTATTGAATCCGGTGGTATTTTTATTGGCGAACTCGATTCCAGAATGCCATTCACCTATGGGCAAAGTGTAATTTCAGAACAGCAGATAGATTTTATCATTGAAGATCAGGAAATAAAGCCAATTTATGATTTTCCCGCTCCGGATTTTGATAATTTAAATTCCCAGGAAAGAAAAATTGGGAAATTAATTAGTGAATATTTTATTGAAGATGGAACCACCCTTCAGGTGGGTATTGGTAGAATTCCCGATGCAGTGGTAGCTACCATTAAGGAATCAAATTTTAATGATCTGGGAATTCAAACCGAACTGTATGGTGACGGTTTAATGCATCTTCAAAAATTGGGGATTGTCAACAATACAAAGAAAAAACTGGACCCTGAATACAGTACTACCAGTTTGATAATGGGATCAGAAGAATTATATAAATTTGTTAATTTACGCGCAGGAATACAGATGAGATCCTGTGACTACACTAATTGTGCTGATAATATTAGAAGGAATTCCCCCTTTGTGTCAATCAACACCGCCATGGGCATTGATCTGTTTGGGAATGTTTGGGCTGATTTTGTAGATACTCAGCACTACTACAGCGGAGTGGGAGGACAACCTGATTTCATAAGGGCATTGAGTGATCCCTGTTTCGGAATCCCCATTATTGCCATGACCAGCACCACGGGCAAGGGGAAGTCTAAAATAGTTAAAGAACATCCTCCGGGGATTGATTTAACTGCTTGTGCTTTTGATGGTATAGTTCTGGTCAATGAATTCGGTATTGCTGATTTAAGAGGTTTGACCATTGGAGAAAGAGCTTTGGCAATTGCTCATCTTGCTCATCCTGAGTACAGAGATGAATTAGTTAAGTATGTATGGGAAACATCCCGGTTTACAAAACCTCATCATTGGAAAAAATCAAAGCCACCCCGGGGAATAATATACCCGGAACAATGAGTTGATATGACCGCACGTTGGTTAATTATTATAGGAATTTTGTTGATAGGACTTGGTTTGAGTTTTCATTTCGCTCCCTGGCTGTTCAACTGGTTTGGCAAATTACCCGGCGATATCAGAATTGACACTGACAACTTTAAGTTCTATCTGCCTTTAGGTTCAATGATTGTTATCAGTATTGTTTTAAGTTTAGTGTTGACTTTAATTTTCAGCTTTTTCAAATCCTAAACTGATTTAAAAATATTTTACTTAGAGAATGGGAATTTATAATTTAGGTGATGAAGAAAGGAAGATAAAGTATGGCAGAAGATGAATTTAAATTTTTTGTATTGTCTTCTATCAATTCAAAGAACAGCCCTCATGTCAGAAGACAAAGGATATTATAAATTTGCTGAATTTGAATCCTGATAAACATAAAAAGGCCAGAAATCCTTGTGTACAAATAAATTTGTTCGATTTATAATTTTATTCTTAAGACACTAATACGGTAAAATATATATGTTGCAAGCGCGCTGCGCACGCCGACAACGCTCGAATCGAGCAAACTCCAATGAACTTGTCGCCGCGCGCTGATTCGCGAGCGACAACAAGTCATTGGAGCGGAAATGTTCGTCGCTTACAGACTTGCGGTCTGACGCTCCGGGCATGCCGCTCAACTCGGCCGTTAGGACTTAAGTATAAAATGGCAACATTTGATGTAATAGAAACAAAAATTACAAATATCAAATCCATTATGCTTGCTTACTCGACCGATGGCAGAACCAACGACCAGCCACAACAGTATCAAGAGGTATATATAGAGCTTGATATTCTATTAGAAGATGCAGGCTATGCTAACCCAAACAAGTATAAGACTATCGAACAATTCTGGAAAGATTGCGGTGAAACTTGGGCATCGCGAAGAGAGCTTATTGGGAACATATATGCTGATATTCTTTTTGATATTGGCAGGAAAAAGAAAAAATTGAAAGAACCGCGAAATTGGAAAAATGCAAATGATTCTTTAACCGATAAGCTTTCCCCCGTCAGGTCGCAATGGTTAAAAGCAATGAATTTTATCCATGCCTCACCACCGGACTATGAAAATTCGATTAAGGAGTCAGTTAATTCGATTGAATCCTGTCTAATGATATTGCTGAACCAGCCAAAAGGAACGCTTGGAAAGTTGATAAAAAATCAAGAGGTTGATGCTGATATTGGTAAAATAATTAGTCAAGTTTATGGTCTCTGTAGTGACAAAGATTTTGTACGCCATGGTGGTACACGGAATCAGTCAATTGGAAAATTCGAAGCTGAGTTCTTTTTAGATTTTGCTGCATCATCTATTATTTATATAAAAGGGAAATTAACCGAATGTCCTGACAAGGCAAATTAACTCGAATGCAAATTCCAATGCGCTCCATTTGCATCGGTTATTTGCAGCGATAAAATGATAAGAGATCATGACATATGAGGATAAAGACAATGATTGCATCTAATAATGATTTGTCACTAAAAAATAAATGGCTTGAAGTATACAATTCGATAGTACGGCTGAAATTTTATACATACCTTGAAATGACAAACAGTCAACTCATTAAAGAATTAGACCGTGAATTCACTCTTTTTGTAAATAACTATGTTGGTATTCAAGATAATAATTTAAGGTTTTTCGGTGGAAATACATTAATTGGCTTCTCCTATTTGGTACTGGTTAGAATGTTTGAATGCCTAAAAAAGCATTTCGACAAAACGCAAATCGATGAATTATTCAAAACCTCAGATTGGCAGGCAATAGGCATTAATCAATTTTCCGATTTTACAAATAAATATCGGATTACTATTGCTTATCTTGCTGAGACTAAAAATAACAGAACTAGATACTATAACTCTGATACAGAAAAATTAGTCTTTTTCATGAACAAGATACGGAACTCAATTAGTCATTATAGATATGAGCATCCGGACATGTTGTCGATTAGATTGACAGACGTAAAAATAAAAAAAAAGCAAGAGAAAATTGAACTTGATATAACAATGCCGTATGCAGGATTTATAAATTTTTGCGCAGACATAGGATGCATCATTAATGACACCATAAAAGATCGTTTATAACAACACCATGCACAGGGATTCGCAGGGTCGGGCAGTTTTAACTTTTGTGTAATTTATTGCAAAACGTGCCTTTGCAGAGGTATCATTACTCTGCTCACTCGCGATGCTGATAGTTATATTTTGATATTTATGGAAATAAAAAGGGTTTTAAATGTCAGTAACATATAGCAGGATAAATCAAATTTTTATTTCAAGGCTCCGAAGACTTGAAGAATCTATCAGGGAATCTTCTAATATCGTTCATGATGCCACCAAAGGTGCATTAAGAGAGGCTTACCTAAGAGATTTTTTAAACGATATTATGCCTCCAAATCTATCTATAGGATCAGGATTTATTTGTGATTGTTTTGGCACCATTTCACCACAAATTGACTTCATACTTGCAGAAAAAAACCAAATTCCATCAATTGCACTAATGGAAAATATAGCTTTAATTCCAGTTGAGACAGCATTGTTGGCAATAGAAATGAAATCAATTATCAAATCGAACACCAAAGATCAATTGCAAAAACAATATGATGAATTTAATAAAATGAAACCTGTTGTTGTTGTCCAACCCGGAGAAGAGATAGAGCAAACAAATAACTTTCCAATACTCCTAAGCCTAATTGCACTTGAATCTGAAGTAAAAAAAGAAACACTTGTTGAATGGTTTAAAAGTATACCAACACTGCTCAACATTTGCATAATAGGTAAATACTCTATCAAAATAAAAAAATATGGCATCAGTGATTGTGAAATCATCAAAGGTGCTAATTATATTGAAACTTTAAATTACTTTTCTGTAGTGATTAATAACTGCTATGATAATTTAGAAAAAAGAAGGAAATTAACATACGGACGGGGTTTTGGTCGTTCATGGATTCCTTACATCGTCGGACATCAAAATGTGTAATAAGAATTAAAAAATATAACAATTGACTTTACTTGACCTCAAGGGCTATGTGGCTTTTCGAGTTTTGAAACTCGCAGTAAGTTATTTTGGTTAGTTAAAATTTGTGCCCCGCAACTTGTGGCAGGTAAGCAAAAACGTTATACCGATAATACAAAAGGCACAGTAAATACATGAATTCAAATTTATCATTTATCACCAACGAAGAAAATCAGAGCCTCAAAGAGAGATTCAGGACTCTCATCAAGGACACGTCTTTTTTTGATTGTCTTGTTGGATACTTTTACTCCAGCGGTTTTTACACTGTCTATCCAGCCCTTGAGAATACCGACAAAATACGAATCCTGATCGGCATCAGCACAAACCAGCAAACTTTTAACATGATGGAGCAGGCAAATAAACAAACACAATCCGTGTTTGATTTTTCCCATGCCGAAGCCAAACAGGAAATTGAAAATCTTATCGAAAACGAAATGGCTGATTCCGAAGACAACCGAAACGTTGAAGAAGGCGTTTATACCTTCATGGATTGGATCAAAAACGGGAGGCTGGAAATCAGAGCTTACCCTTCTCAAAAGATCCATGCCAAACTCTATATTATGACTTTTCGAGAAGGCGACCGCGACACCGGCCGGGTCATCACCGGTTCAAGCAATTTTACCCAGTCGGGTCTGGTCGATAATCTGGAATTCAATGTGGAGTTGAAACGCCCCGAAGATTACGAATTTGCATTGAAAAAATTCAACAAATTGTGGGAAAGAGCAGTCGATGTCAGTGAAAAATATGTGCAGACGATACAGGAAAAGACCTGGTTGACCAAAAACATATCGCCCTACCAGCTCTACTTGAAATTCCTTTATGAATATTTCAAGGATGAACTCAGCCAGGGGGATGAGGTTTTCATTAAATATCTGCCTCAGGAGTTCAAGAAGCTGGAATACCAGGAGCAGGCGGTTTTGAATGCCAAAAAAATTCTTCTGGAATATGGCGGTGTGTTTATCTCTGATGTTGTCGGGCTCGGCAAAACCTACATCTCAGCCATGCTTGCCGCTCAACTGGACGGCAGAACCCTTGTCATCGCGCCGCCCGTTCTTTTGGAAAAATCCAATCCGGGTTCCTGGCTCAATGTATTTTCAGACTTCAGAGTACCCGCGGATTTTGAATCACTCGGAAAACTGGATGATCTTTTAAGCAGGGGGACAGATAAATATACCAATATCATCATAGACGAAGCCCACCGTTTCCGCACGGAAACAACCATCACCTATGAAAAACTGGCGGAAATATGCCGGGGTAAGCGGGTGATCCTGGTGACGGCGACGCCTTATAATAATAGACCTCAGGATATCCTGAGCCTGCTCAAGCTGTTTCAGAAAGCCCAAAAAAGCACCATCCCGAATCTTCCCGACCTGGAATCCTTTTTCGGAAATCTCGAAAAGAAACTAAAGAAACTGGATCGGAAGAAAGACTATGATGAATACATCAGCACCGTCAAAAGGAACGCACGGGAAATCCGGGACAAGGTATTAAAATACTTAATGGTTCGCCGCACCCGGACCGAAATCGAAAAATATTTTAAAAAGGATATTGAGGAGCAGGGGTTGAAATTTCCCCAAGTCGAAAAACCAGCACCCCTTTTTTATGAATTGAACGACAGGGAAGACGAAATATTTAATAACACCATTGACCTGATCGCCAATAAGTTCAGATACGCCCGTTACATGCCTATGCTGTATTATGAAGGCAAGATCGATCAACTTGAAGCGCAGTCCCAGCTTAATATGGGGCGGTTTATGAAAATCCTGCTGGTCAAGCGGCTGGAAAGCAGTTTTTTCGCCTTCCGCAATTCGGTGAACAGATTCATATATTCCTATGAAATGTTCCTCAATGAATTGAATAACGGATTTGTATATGTTAGTAAAAAGCATACCAACAAGATATTTGAAATGCTGGAAAACGACGATGACGAAGCGATTCAACGGCTGATTGATGAAGGCAAGGCGGAAAGATATGACAGTAAGGACTTCAGGGATGACCTGAAAACAGATCTTGAGCATGACCTTGAAATCTTAAGAGAGATTAAACGTCTTTGGAAGCAGGTGCGACGGGATCCCAAATTGTTGCGTTTCAAAGATGAGCTTTCCCGAAACAGCATATTAAATGACAGTCACCTGATTATCTTCACCGAATCAAAAGAAACTGCCGGTTACCTGTATAAAAACATAGATCTGCAATATCCCGGAAAAGTTCTTTTATTTACCGGGGATTCAGGCGAATCCGTTCGGGATAAAGTTATTGAAAACTTTGATGCCCGGGCTCGGCATAAAAAGGACGATCACCGCATATTGGTTTCCACCGAAGTTCTCTCCGAAGGCGTTAACCTGCACCGCGCCAATGTGGTGATCAATTATGACATTCCCTGGAACCCGACCCGCATGATGCAGCGGGTAGGCCGCATCAACCGTGTGGATACGCCTTTTGATACTATCTACACCTTTAATTTTTTCCCCACGGTACAGTCCAATGACCAGATTAAATTAAAAGAAGCCGCGGAAGGCAAAATCAACGCCTTTCTAACCCTGCTTGGCGGGGACGCGGAGCTGTTGACCGAAGGGGAACCGATCGGTTCCCATGAACTTTTCGACCGTCTGATTTCAAGAAAAACAGTGGAAGGAGACGGCGAAACAGAAGAAAGCGAATTGAAATACCTGCACGCGATACGGGAAATCAGAGAAAACCACCCGGACCTCTTTGAGCAGATTAAGCGACTTCCAAAAAAAGCCCGCACTGCCAAAGCAAACAAGGATTACCCGGACGCGTTGATTACCTACTTCCGGCGAGGAAAGCTGCAAAAGTTTTTTATGGCGCATGCTGTAAACGCAGCCGTAGAACTGGACTTCATGGCCGCCGCCACTCTTCTTGAGAGCAAGTCGGATGAAAAAAAGAAAAACCTACCCGCGCATCTATATGATCTTCTGGATAAAAACAAAGAAGCCTTTATCATCGCCACCACTGAGGAAATGGCGGAACCAAAAAAGAAAGGGGGCCGGGACAGCACTGCCAATATACTTCGGATTCTGAAAGCAACGCTGAAAAACACCCAAATATTCACCGATGATCAGGAACTCTACCTGAAAAAGGTATTGACCCAGCTTGAGGAAGGCGGTCTGCCCAAACATACCGCCAAAAACACCTTAAAAGCGCTTAACGGCCTTGGCCAGGATCTGGTTAATCCCTTCAAGGTTCTGGCGGTTTTGCAGAAGCACATTCCCAAACGGCTACTGCAAAGCCATTACGCGGAACAAAATCCGGACCTATGCGACAAGGGTGAAGTCATACTATCATTATACCTGTCTGCATGCGGGTACGAGCAGGCAGGTCCGGCAGAGGAATAAATATGCCCGGTGAAGAAAACCACAATATCGAATACAAGCAGAAATGGAATGATGATTGCCTGAAAGCCATCTCCGCGATGGCAAATGCCAAAGGTGGAAGGCTTTTTGTCGGTCTCGACGACCAGGGGCATCCGGTCGAACTGAAAAATACAAAAAAACTGCTGGAAGACATTCCTAACACCATTAAGAACAGATTAAACATCTTGTCCATAGTAAAACTTGACAAAAAAGCCGGACAAAAGATCATCTGTATAACAATTTTGCCGTCTTCTATTCCGGTCTCGTTTAACGGCAAATACTACATCCGGAGTGGCAGTACAGTTCAAAAACTGCAGGGAAAGGAACTGGCCGACTTCCTTTTGAGCAAATCCGGCATTCCATGGGATAATTTTGTCGAAAAACATTCCACTTTCAAAGAACTTGAAGAGTCCACCATTGATGAGTTTAAACGGTTTGCAACTGACCGAATTCCAGGGATTATCAACGAAACCAATTATTCAATGCTTCTGGACAAACTGAACCTTCAGAAAAATAAACAATTGAAACGGGCTGCTGTTCTGTTGTTCGGCTCCGATCCGCAACGGTATTACAGCCATGCGGTGGTTAAAGTAGGCAAGTTTCTGACAGATACCGACATTCAAACAACCGACATTGTCAAAGGTAATCTTTTTCAGCAAGTCGAGAACACTTTGGAAATTCTTCGCGCAAAATACCTGCAAAGCCCTATTTCTTTTGAAGGCATCCATCGCAGAGACATTCTTGAATATCCTTATGAAGCCTTACGGGAGGCCGTCATCAATGCGCTGATTCACCGGGATTATCATGGTTTTTCACAAATTCAAATACGGGTTTATCCGGACAGAATGATTATGATGAACGAAGGCGGTCTGCCGCCTGAAATCACAGTTGAAGACCTAAAAAGAAACCATCTTTCCAAACCGCGTAACAAACTCCTCGCTGATGTTTTTTATTTTGCCGGATTTATCGAAGCGTGGGGCCGGGGAACGTTGAAGATTGTTGAAAAATGCCGCGACCAGGGTTTACCGGAGCCGGAATTCCACAATGATCACGGGGTAATGTCTGTTATTTTTTATAAAGATAAATGGAACGAAGAGACCCTAAAGAGGCTTGGGTTGAACGATCGGCAGATTAAGGCTGTTTACTATATCAAGGAGCACGGCAAGATTACAAATTCAGATTATCAGAAGATTAACAATGTATCCGAACGAACAGCCTTGCGTGATCTTGACGATTTAATTCGAAAGGAGATTGTTCTGAAAAAAGGACAAAAGAAAGGGACCCATTATAACTTGGCGTAATAGCGGATAAATGTCCGTTTTCTGGCGGATATGTCGGATATATGGCGGATATTTTATTGCCAATGAATGACGAGTCAAAAATAGAACAAAATCAGATACGGACAGAACAAGAGCAATTATGAACAAGCAGCAGGCCCGGAATATCATCAAAGAAACCTTTGAAAACCGGTTTGACAAAGACCAGTTCACCGGTTTTGTCAGGAATCTTTTAAACCATATTGAAGATGCCCCATTCACCTATAAGGGTAATTACATCCCGGAGAAATTTCGGCCATATATCAGATCCCTGGAGCGAATCGGCAAGTTCAGTGATGGGGAAAACAGCCTCGATATTCTGGTCATCACCCTGAAAAAAGAGACCTCCCTGGAACGCGCCCGCACCATGCAGCGTAATTTTATCGCCTGGTACTTAAACGGCAGCCGCGGCGGAGTAATGAAAGACGCCGCCCTGGTGGCCTATGTGTCCCCGGATCAGGCGGACTGGCGGTTCTCCCTGGTCAAGATGGATTACAAGTTTGACCTGCCTGCGCCGCAAGCAGATGCGTCGCGGCAGGCAGGAAAGACCAAAACCGGCCTGTCTGCGTGCGGAACCACACAGGTAGGCAAAGTGAAGGTCAAAGAAGAATTCACCCCTGCCCGGCGCTGGTCGTTTCTGGTGGGTGCTAATGAAAAAAGCCATACCGCCCAGAGCCGCCTGGTGAAAATTCTTGCCGATGATGAGCATAATCCTACCCTTGCCCAACTGGAAAACGCCTTTGACATCGAAACCGTCACCAATGAATTTTTCTTAAAATATCGTGAGTTGTTTATACGCACAAAAGAAGAACTTGACAAAGTCATTGAACGAGATGCCAGAGTAAAAGCTGATTTCGAAGCCAAGGGGGTAGACACGGTCAACTTTGCCAAAAAACTGCTGGGCCAGATCGTGTTCCTCTATTTCCTCCAGAAAAAGGGCTGGTTCGGTGTGGGACGCGATGACGACTGGGGAACCGGATCAAAACATTTTCTACGTTCCCTCTTCGATAAAAAACACAGTGGCTATGACAAT
>LKUE01000224.1 GCA_001412365.1 Desulfuromonas sp. SDB
AAAAAACAATGAAGAAGAATGCAATGAATGACCATGAACTTGAACAGTACGAGCAGAATCTTAAGATTGACAGTGATGTAAATAGAGAATTATCCCCATTTAAAATCAGAGAAATATTACTGGTAGCAACTCTTTACGATTCCTACACCCTTGAACAGGAAGGTCTTCTTTCAGACATGCTGTTCAAGGAATATTTTAAAATCAGTCTTGCCGACGCTCCCCGGATTACATCGGTATATTCCAAAACAGAAGCGCTAGAGGTGATCAAAGAAAAAAATATAGATTTGGTGATATTGACCATGAGAATTGATGATTTTCACCCCTATGAGATGAGTATGTCTATAAGGGAAATTGAACCAGATTTGCCTGTTTTCCTCCTGCTCAACGACAACACCGATATGAAAATTGTTCACCAGTGGAAAGATAAACCAAATGCCATTGATAAAATATTCATCTGGAATGGAGATGCAAAAATTTTTCTGGCGATGAGTAAATATATGGAGGATTTGAAGAATGCGGAAAATGATACCAATTTGGCTTCGGTCAGAATCATTTTACTGGTTGAAGACTCTCCGGTATATTACTCCAAATACCTGCCTTTGCTGTACAGAGAAATTATCAGACAAACTCACTGCCTGATACTGGAAGAAAAATTTGATGAAACCAGGAAGATAACCCGCTACAAGACCAGACCAAAAGTGCTGCTTGCTTCCACTTACGAGCAGGCAGTGGAAATGTATGAAAAATATAAGGACTATTTGATGTGCCTGATAACCGATTCCCGGTTTCCCAAACAACAGGAGCTTGCTGATAAGGCGGGGATCAGTTTAATTGAAAAAATCAGAGAGACTACCCCTCAGTTGTTCATCCTTCTCCAGTCATCCGAACCATCCACTGCTCAACTGGCCACAAATTTGAATATTTCCTTCATCCTCAAAAATTCTGAAACTCTTTCTTCTTCGGTGAAAGATTTTGTCACCAATGATCTCGGATTTGGACCGTTTGTATTCCGAAATGCAAAAAGAGAAGTAATAGACCAGGCAAATAATATGGAAGAATTTGAAAAGAAAATTGAAACAATACCAGATCAATCCGTATTGTACCATTCTGAACGAAATGATTTTTCCACCTGGTTTATGGCCCGGGGTGAATTTAAAATAGCGGAAAGTCTCCGCAGAATGAAAGTATCGGATTTTGAAAGTTCCAAAGATATCAAATATCACCTGTCCAACCTTTCCAAGCTGGTAGAATACAAAAAGTCAAAAGGTAAAATAATCAACTTTGAAGACAGGTATTTAACTGAAGGTCACAACATCGTGAGGTTGTTTGCAGGAGCCCTGGGGGGCAAGGGAAGGGGAATTGCCTTTATTAATTCACTGCTGCAGAACAGCGCTCTGGAAAATTCAGTTTCTGGAGCTAGCATCAGGATTCCCAAGACTTTTATCATCGGAACCGATTCATTTGACCAATTCATGGAAAATAATGATCTTCTTCAGTATGCAATTTCCCAGGAAGATTATACTTCAATAAAACAAAAATTTTTAACAGCAACTCTTCCCCAGGAACTTGAAAATAAAATCAAACTGCTGCTGAAAAAAGTAAAACATCCCCTGGCAGTAAGATCTTCAGCAGTTTTCGAAGATTCAATATCACATCCTTTCGCCGGCATTTACGAAACCTACATAATACCAAATGCAAATTATGATTTTGAAATACGGTTAAAACAATTTACCGATGCAGTAAAGATGGTTTACTCATCAGTGTATTCAGATGTGGCTAAAACCTACTTTGATTCTATCGGTTACAAGATTGAAGAAGAAAAAATGGCGGTAGTGGTGCAGAAGCTGGTGGGCAAGGAAGCAAATAACCGTTTTTATCCTTCTTTCTCCGGAGTAGCCCAATCTTATAACTACTACCCGATTTCTTATATAAAACATGAAGATGGAATTGCCGTGGTTGCTCTAGGGCTGGGAACTTATGTAGTGGATGGAGAAAGAGCTTATAGGTTTTGTCCTAAACATCCCAAAATTGATTTTTACACTCCAGAAGACCTTCTGAAAAATTCCCAGAATTACTTCTGGGCACTGGATATGAGTAAAAGTAACTTTGATTTATCTCAGGGTGAAAATATTACCTTGATAAAATCAACTCTGGAACAGGCTGAGCAGGACAACTCCCTGCAGGATATTGCTTCAGTGTGGGATTGGCAGAACAATAAGTTTTCCACCTATCTGGGAACCAAAGGAGCTAAGGTTATAAACTTTACCAATATTCTTAAGTACAATTCTTTTCCTCTTTCTGAAATACTGACAAAACTGCTTAATGTATTTAAACTAGCACTGGGAACCCCGGTGGAGATTGAATTTGCAGTGGAAATGGGAAAAAGACCGATTTTCTATATACTTCAACTAAAACCATTTGTACGTAATTTTGAAGACTATGAAATTGATTCCGAAGAACTCAAGGATAGAGAATTTTTTATTTTGACCGAACAGGCTCTGGGAAACGGAAAAGTAGAAGATATTAAAGATATTGTCTATGTTCTACCGGAGAACTTTGACAAAATGGCAACCATGAAAATTGCATCAGAAGTGGAATACTTTAACCAGAAACTTAAAAATGATCAGAAACCTTATCTTCTCATCGGACCGGGAAGATGGGGTACTAATGAACATCTTTTAGGAATACCAGTGAAATGGAATCAGATTTCCGGTGCCAGGACCATTGTGGAATACGGAATGAAAGATTTTCAGATTGATCCCTCCCTGGGTTCCCATTTCTTTCATAATATCACCACTTTAAACATCGGATATTTAACCATACCCTATAATCAGGAAAAAGATTTTATCAACTGGGATATTATTAAACAGTTACCGGAAGTGGAAAGAAAAAATTACTGTGCCCATCTGGAAGTTCCCCAGGGGATGACTATCTTGATGGACGGGAAAAAGGGTTTGGCTGCAGCTTATCTGGGCAACTAAATAATTAGACTGATTTCTAAATTTCACAATCCTGATTTTTTTCATTTTCCCCATTAGAGTTTAAGAAGTATTTTTGTTCCATAATCAATTATCTTTGCTCATTTATTCATACTTATAAACGATTTGATATACTCACCTAGTATAGGGATTAATATTTTCAAAACAATAGTTTCTGGTCATTAATATATTACTTAATTTACAAAATATCATTGCGCAGAATCGGAAAGTCAAAAAACTAATTCTGAATATGGATCTTCACTTCTTTCTCCAAACGGTTTTTCAACTTATCCTTCTCCATTTCCAAATCATATCGTGCCTGAAGATTGATCCAAAAACGTTCTGACATTCCAAAATACCTTGATAATCTCAAAGCGGTATTAGCTGTAATTGCTCTATTTCCATGCACAATCTCATTGATCCGCCGTGGGTGGACATTTATATCCTTAGCTAGTTTGTACTGACTTATCCCCATAGGCTTGAGAAATTCTTCCATCAGTATTTCTCCTGGATGTATTGGTGTAAGCTTATTCATTATTCCCCTTAATGATAATCAACTATCTCAACTTCATAGGCATCTTGTTTTCGCCATTTGAAGCAGATCCGCCATTGACTGTTAATTCTTATGCTGTATTGCCTTCTTCTATCTCCTGATAAATTCTCAAGATGATTAGAAGGTGGGATTTTCAAATCCTGTAAAATCTCTGCAGCATCAAGTATTTCAAGTTTCCTTCGACCTATCCGCTGGATACTCTGTGGTAATTTCCGTGAAAATTGCCGATTAAATAATCTACTAGTTTCTTTACAGGCAAAACTTTTTATCATTCAATCAATATAATAGCGTGATACGCTATTATTGTCAAGTGTTAATAATATCTAAACAACCTGATCAAATATTAATATGTAGTATAATTTCTTCTATTAAAAAATTAGTAAACAAAATTTATCCATTAATACTATAACCGAAAAATTTTTCTATTTATCTCTGGTAATTTTCAATCAATTCCAGGATAACTGTATGGGCATTTTCAATTAATTTAATTTCAGATTCATCAAATAAAAATGGCTGAAGAATTTTAGCCTGTCTGGACAGTTGTTCTGATGGTATTTTTGATATGCTTTCAAGTATAAATTCCAAAGGTTCATTTTTTATATCTAGAATACTTAAAACATCCTTATCTGGTATAAACTTATTTACCAGACAGAAGATTAAATCGTAAATATCCCTACCACGATTTTTTTTTCTAATTGCATCAATTTTATCAGAAAATAAAACTGATTTATCGGCACACAAGCAGGGAAAGATTTCACCAAAGCCCGAAATAATGTGAGATTTACATTCAGCTCGTTCATAATATTTACTTGCTTCTATCTTTATCATAATACCTGATTTTTTTGAATATTCAGAAACTACTCCGTATTTATTTTCAATTTCCTTAAAAATTAATTTTCCTACAAAATTATTATCCCAGTGAGTATAATTGACCTCTGTATTAAAGCCATATCTTTTTAATTCAATTGCCGTTTTCTCCATTAAATTTTCAAATCTGTCTCTATTCATTTGATGGTAGTAAAAATCCAAATCCTCAGAAAACCTTTTATTTTGAAAAACCAGTCTTAGAAAAGTACCTCCAGTAAAATACAATTCATTATGATGATTATTATTGAGTATTTTCAATGTCAGTATCTGTAAATACTCCCGTAGAATTGTCCTAATTTTGTTGAGGGGTAATTCTCTAAGTTTAGCCTGCTGAACTAAATTTTCATAATTGAGCATATTTCATTCCGCTTATGGTAAAGAGTTGAATACTTAATAATTTTTTTCATGTTCATTTTTTCTAAAACTGACAAGTCTATTCGGGTATCTTCAAATGTTAATAATTTCTCCCTGATTATTCTGAAATAAATATAATCAACCAGAGCTTTTTCCGGTTCAGCCATAAATATTTCAAATTGATTAATTTTCTCAATATTATAACCACTGAATTTTTCAGGAGTTACAGTTTGATAGATGAATAAACCATGGTGATTTTTAAATCTCCTGGTTGGTTTTGTAGTCAGAGATGTCACCGACATGGATACTTCCGGAATAATGCTGAAATTTGACAAGGCAGTTTCCAAGGAAATATAGGAAGGACGATATAGCTTATTTGCAATGAATAGATCTGGAATATGATAATCATCAGGATAAGTTAATTCATATAAATTTCTTTTCAAGGATTTAATCAATCCTTTTTTCTTCCACAAATAGAGTGATTTTTTTATACTGTATTTACTCTCAAGAGGAAATAAAATTTCCAAGTCTCTTACTGAAAATACGTAATATTTATTATTTAAAAGCTTTTTTATAAAATCATTATATTTCATTTAGTATACCTTTTTATCTACTAACTGAAATATAACCTATTTAATAATTAAAATCTAGTTTAATGAAAATTAAATTTTTTTCAAATTAACATAAATTTTCAAGTTCTATGCGTGATAATGAGTCCTTGTTTTATGTATGTAGATTACTTTACTTTTTTCATCAATACTGTAAACTATTCGATCTCTATAATTTAATCTAATTGAATAAAAACCTTTTAAATCTCCTACCAATTTTTTCCCTGAATATGGTTCTATTGATATTTGATTCTTGATGATTTCTTTTAATTTCTTAATAATTTTAGGAGATTGTTTTTCAATATCTTTTATAGCTTCTTTGGTAAATAAGATTCGGTAAGGCATTATTGATCTTTATTAAATACTTCTTCAAAAGGATATACTTCACCCTCCTCAATATTTCTTACCGATCGGCTTATGCTTTCTCTAAATCCCGGGATTGATAAAAGATTTAATGTTTCCTGAAGACTTTCATATTCCTCTTCTGATAAAAGTACGACATCACCTTGCTTATGCCGTATATGAAAGATTTTATGTTTATTTACAGCATCCTTGATTATTTCAAATAATTTACTTCGTGCTTTTGTAGCGGTTAAATTTATCAATATTTCCTCCCAGGGCGTACATATTTATGTACATTATCTAAAAATTTTAATATTTTGTCAAGATATTTTAATAACTAAAATTCAGTTGACAAATACGTATAAAATATTTATATTAATACGTAAAGGATAAAGTATGGATACTAAATTAACATTGAAATTAGATAAGCAAATTATTGAAAGTGCAAAAAAATATGCTAAAAATAAAAACATCAGTTTATCTAAAATGATTGAATTTTATCTCAAATCACTTGTCGGATCAGGTTCAGAAAATATAGAAATCACTCCATTTGTTGACAGTATCTCTGGGGTTATAAAACTTTCAGGTGATGAATATAAAGAAGGTTATTTTAAATACCTAAATGAAAAATATAAATAAAAAATTGTTAATTGATACCAATATAATCATTGATTTATTGGCAAAAAGAAAAAAATTTTATCAATCTGCTGCAA
>LKUE01000225.1 GCA_001412365.1 Desulfuromonas sp. SDB
TTCCTCTATCCCCCTCCAGGCGAACTCGTAACTGTAGCTGAACCCGGCAGGATTGAAGAATTTAGAACTGTCTATGGTTATATTATCGGTTAGTTCATTGGTTAAGCTAAAATCAATATCCCCTCCCAGGGAAAACATGAGTATGATAATCATATTAAACAATATAAATCACCTGTAATATAAATATTTCTCAAAAATTCATTAAAATTTACACACTTTACCTGCAAATAAACAATTTTTCAATGTTTGATTGCTATTAATTTTCTTAAATACTGGAATTAACAAGGATTAGAAGGCTCGATAAACTTCTCCTGAGAGTTTTGGATTGGAAAGAATAGACCGGATGACATCCACTGGAAATTTATTGTCTTTTTCCCATAGGAAAAAGACATCATCAATTTGATAACTGTAAATGGGTACAGCTGCCAGTAGATTATCATCCATGTATAAAAGCAGTAATTTTCCGGGATTTGATGAAAATTTTGTATTTAATCTTTCTGACATTTCTGAACTTAAACCTAATTTTAAACCGATCCTTCCTGCAGGATCTGTATTAACCAATACCTCATCAATATCGGATTTGTCAATATATATTCTGTCATTTAAGGATATAACTAATCTATAGGGTATATCCCCAATAGTGTCCATAGTACTATTAACACCGTAAATCGAATCCATAATTTCAGGATTATCAATTAACAACTGGGGTGAGGTATCCGGCCATGCGCCAAGGTCAAACGAAAAAGAACCGGTACAAGTAACAAAACTCAAAAAGTCTGCAGGATCAACAGCACTGAGAAATGAAAGATTGATATTTCTGCCTGAAGAAGAAAACTCAACATTATCCATTCCCAGTTTTTCCATTCTCTTTCTGATAATGGCGGTATCTGAAATGTCGGTAAAATTTAAACTATATTGATATTGGACAGCACGGGGGGATATTATCTTCTCTGAACTGGAGTAATCCAGGACTTTAAAATTCCAAAAAAGAGATGAATCGGGGGAATAAACTGATATTTCAGAAAGTAAACTATCCTGCTGACGTATAGTTACAAATCCGGTGGTCTGAATTACACTCAATGGATCTAACAGTGGAATATTCGGTTGAAAAGCAAAAACAATCATATTATCATCGGTTAAACCGACAAAACGAAACTGCTGTTTTAAAAATATTAATTCCAGTTGAAAATCCAGATCAGATAATTCACTCCGGGGATATTCCTCCCAATGATTCCCCACCCGGTGAAATTCACTAGACCCGTTTGCAATTATCTGCTGTTGCGCATCATAAGATCTTCCAATCAATTTCAGTTTATCCGGAAAATTGTAAAAAAGATCGTATTTAACAGATAAATCCTGATAAGGTTCAATATCATTTCTGACAATTTCCCATTGAGATGAAAAGGAACCTAAGTTTAAAAGATTTGAAACAGCTATATCTATTAATTCCGATGTATACGGTGCTTCTTCCTGAACAATAACTAAATTTTGATTAGCTCCGCAGGAATATAGCAGACAGGAAATTATTATCCCTAACCAAATTAAGTTAAATCTAGTTTCGAGAAACGATGTGGCATTAAATCGGATAAACGACATCTTTTTTCATCTCCATTATTGTTTAAGATTAGTATTTCCGCTTCATCCGCAAATTCAGCGATTACCTGTAAACAAGCTCCGCAGGGATATACACCGGAGTTTGAAGCAATAACCATTTTTTTTATTTTTCTTCCCTTATCCTCGACCATGCTGAAGATTGCTGAACGTTCTGCGCACATTGTAAGTCCATAGGATGAATTCTCCACATTACATCCCCCATAAATAAACCCCCGGTCATCCATTACCGCAGCACCAACCGGAAAATTAGAATAAGGGGTATACGCATTGGATTTCGCCTTGACTGCCATTTTCTTTAAATCTTCCCAATCATGTGAAGATTTGACCACCCATTCCAATTTATAAATATCTTCCCGGCGATCTTTTATCCGGTCATTATTTGTTCCGATAGTTTTTTTATCAGCCTGAGCAGGATCAAACTCAACTTCTAAAATTGATTCATCATCATTCAATGCGCCCAGTAATTCCCCCTGGGGGGAAACCACCTGAGTGCCCCCGGTAAAGGTCAATTCATCCAATCCTTCTCTTTCCCGACCGATTCGATTAGCAGTGGCGATAAATAATCCATTGGTCAGTGCTCTGGCAATCATAGATCTCTGACACCAAGGTAAAACTAAATTAGCGGAATGCAAAACTACCTGCACCCCTTGCAGGGAAAGTAATCTGAATAACTCCTGAAAAACCCAGTCAAAACAAATCAACAGTGACAGTTTATAAGTACGGAATGAAAAAACAGGAGGTTTTTGACTGCCCGGTGTAAATATTTTCTTTTCTCTGCCGAATAAATGCAGTTTGCGGTAAACCTCTACTATTCCATTTTTATCTACAGCTAAAACAGAATTAAACAAGCTAACCTTGCCCTCTTGTTCAGAAACTTCAGGAAGTCCAACTACAATTAATGAATCCCGAAAAGATGCTAAATCCTGAAAATATTTTACAATTTCCTGGTTTTGGGTAAGTTTATCAGCTAAGGGCAATAATGATTCCGTATTGGGATAAGCATAACCGGTGGTAGCTAATTCAGGCAATAATATGATATCACCCTGGGATTTTTTACAAAATTCTTCAATTTTTTTCAAATTGCCGGATTTATTTGATATTTCCGGAGCAAATTGAATCAGGGATAGTTTTACCATCTAATCTGATTGCTCTGATTAGTTTCAATTTTAACTGCAGGGGCTTGAAATCCGACGGTAATAGTCATTTTGGGATTTATCTGATAAGTAACAATACCTGAAGATAACAGGTAATTTGTCCCCCATGAATTGAGATCACTAACCAAAGAAAGATTTACATCCATAATCAGATTTTGATAAGGATGATATCTGCCGGTAGTCCCCAACCAGGAAAAACTTGAACCGGATGAAGAGAAATAGCATCCCATGGAGTGATTGAACTGAAGATTTTGATAACACTGATTTAAACTATCCAAGCCAGGTAACCGGGTTGAAGAAATAAAATAAGGTTGATTAAACTGGGCAGCCAAGTTCAACGGCAATGCCAATACTATCAATAATAATATATAAAATTTCATTTTTACCTCCTTGATACAAAAGTTATTTTATTTTCTTTATGGTGATAAGTCAAATTGGTAAATTGTTGCAATTCAACTTTTTATTTATGGGTATATTGATATATAATAGCTGTATTTTAACATTGTTTTATCCAAATGAGATTGGAGGTACTATGTTTAAAATTTTAGCAATCAATCCAGGAGCTACTTCCACCAAAATTGGTATTTATGAAAATGAAAATCCGGTCCGGGTGGATATTATACGTCATGAAGGTTCGGAGCTGGCTAGATATCAAAAATCAGTTGATCAATATAAATACAGAAAGGAAATTATTGAAGATTCTCTTAAACTGCACAATTTTGATCTCAGCAGTTTTTCCGCAGTGGTGGGCAGAGGGGGTACATTTAAGCCCCTGCCAGGCGGAGTGTATGAAGTAAATCAGGCAATGATTGATGATGTGCTGGAGGGCAAAGTTCAAGCAGAACATGTATCTTTAATAGGATGCCTGCTGGCTAAACAGCTGGCTGATCAATACGGGATTCCCTCGTTTGTAGTTGACCCTGTATCTGTAGATGAATTTACTGACACTGCCAAGATATCCGGTTTACCTGAATTACCCAGGAAAAGCTTATCTCATGCCCTGAATATAAAGATGGTGGCCAGGAAGTATGCTTCTTCCCAAGGAAAAAAAATACAGGAATTTAATTTGGTAATAGCTCATCTGGGAGGAGGGATCAGCATTGTACCTATGAACAGAGGAAAAATTATTGATGCAAATAATGCCAATGACGGCGGTCCCATGTCTCCTCAGAGAAGCGGATATCTTCCAGTTACCGGTTTAATTAAATTATGCTACAGTGAAAAATATTCCCAGCCGGAAATGATTACCAAGGTCATTAAAAAGGGAGGATTAACTGCTCACTGCGGCACTGACGATCTCAGGGAAATTATCACCAGAATTGAGCAGGGAGACCAAAAGGCTGATTTAATATTCAGGGCAATGGTTTATCAAATTGCCAAAGAAATTGGAGCAATGAGTGCGGTGCTGAAGGGGAATGTTGATGCAATAATTATAACCGGAGGCATGGCTCATCAGCATCAACTCACCGATGCTCTTAGTGAATTTATATCCTGGATTGCTCCTATTGAGGTTTTTCCAGGTGAAGATGAACTGGAAGCTTTAGTTAGAGGAACTTTACTGGTATTGAGAAAGGAGATTGAACCTGCAGTTTACCAATAACCGTCTCATAATTTTTACCTCGGTCGCAGCCATGGTTTATGGAATCCTGGCTTTATGCTCAGGTAGTTCAGCATTGATACCGGAGAATATTGAAATTCCTGAATTTTATTCTAAGATTTTTAATCTAAACCGGGGATTAATTCTCAGTATTGGAGTATTTTTTGTTGTCGGCGGTTTTTTCCTCTGGCAGCTGAAATCTTGGGCTAGAAGTTTACTGTTATCCTCCGCCTGGTTCAGAATTGTGTGGTTGTTAATCTCATTAGGACTGACTTTTAAATTATTATCTTATTCAGAATATAAACAATACCTGGAAACGGAAATTGGCAGCTGGGATATCGTATTAATGATATTAATTTTGCTGGCAATATTTATTCTGGAAGCCCTGCTTCCAGTGGTACTAATAATCATTCTCAGCAATCAAAAGGTTAAAGCTTTATTTAAACCTGAAAAGCCTTCTCCACCGCATGAAAATTAACCTTCCGGTTATAAAAAATCTTTTATTACTAACCAAACCCCACCACCGTTTATTATTTATGGGAACTGTAATTTTAGTTGTGGGAATTATAGCAGAGGCATTTTTTCCCTTAATTGTTAAAAATATAATTGATCAATCAATTCCATCGGGAAATATAAAAATGGTGATGGTAAATTCAGGATTGGCGTTGATTCTCATTGTTATTTCTTTAGGCTGTTCGTTTATACAAGTTTACTTTTTTATTTCCGCAGGTATTAAAATTGTAATTTCGTTAAAAGAAAAACTCTTCAATCACATTATCAATTTATCCATGGATTTTTTTGACCGGACCCCTCCGGGCAAGTTAATTGCCAGAGTTGAGTCGGATACTCAGCAAATTCAGGAACTGTTCAGCGTAACCATTATGGGATTATTTAAAATGTTTTTCAGCTTGACTATTATCCTGACCATGATGTTCATAAATGCATTTAAAATCACTTTAGCCATATTAATTTTCTGCATACCCCTAATTCCCATAACTACAATAATTGCATTTATATTGAGGAAAAAGTTCATCAGGATAAGACAGAGATATGCTGAATTAACCGGATTTCTAGCTGAATACATTAAAGGTATTCCTATAATCCAGTCATTTTCACAATTGCCCTGGGTTAAGGATATGCTTTCCCTTTACAATAAAAAACTCTACTCTCAGGAATCATCAACTTATTTTTTCTTGTACTCCAGCTGGGCTTTTTTAATGAGTGCGGAAGTCATCGCCATTATCATCCTGATATACTTTGGATTCTTAAAACCGGTGATTGCCATAACTGTAGGCACAACCATTATGATGATTGAATACACCCGTAAAATTTTTGTGCCGTTGATGAGCATTGGTGAAGAAATCTCAAGAATGCAGAGAGGTTTTGCCGCTGCAGAAAGAGCTTTTAACATCTTTCAATTAAGTTCTTCAACCATTGAGCATCCACAAGCTTTACAAAATATTCCCCGGAAATGGCAGAAAATTCAATTTAATCAGGTAAGTTTCCAGTACCAACCCAATCAATACGCATTGAAAGAGGTAAGTTTAACCATTCCCCGGGGAAAAACAGTTGCATTAGTAGGAGTTTCCGGAGCGGGTAAAAGCACCTTGATAAATCTTCTGCTGAGATTTTATGATCCCACTTCCGGCCATATCACTTTGGATCATACTGACATTCGAAAATTTTCTCTGCCGGTGTGGAGAAAAAACATCGGATTAATTTTACAGGATATTTTTATATTTCCCGGAACCATCCTGGATAACATCAGATACTTCTCCCCCCACATTGCCAGGGAAGAAGTTGAAGACATCCTAAATTTAATTGGAGTTAAAGATTTCTATGAACAATTACCGCAAGGATTGGATACCTGGCTGGCTGAAGGGGGCATAAACCTATCGGTAGGTGAACGTCAGATAATATCATTTGCCCGGGCTATGGTTAACCAGCCGGAAATCCTGGTGATGGATGAAGCCACATCATCTATTGATATAACCACTGAACTCAAGATGTTAAAGTCTCTGCAAAACAGCTCCCGAAACCGTACCGTAGTCATCATTGCCCATCGTTTATCTACGGTGAGTAATGCTGATAATATTGTAGTTCTGGACCAAGGGAACATTGTTCAACAGGGCGATCATGCAGAGCTTTTCCAAAGTGAAGGCATCTACAAAAAACTTTACCGACTGCAGTATAAATCGGAGTAAATTTGAGAAGGAAGATTAAATGGTTTTGGGAATTATGGTCAGGGAACAGACATTGGATCATTTATCTAGTGGTTTTGACTATATTGTCCGGTTTAGTTACCTCAGCATATCCGATGATATTAAAGAAATTGATCAATACGATTTCCCAACAACTTACTGATAAATCAATTTTATCCAATATCATTTTACTACTAATCGCCTTAGCCGCAGGGAGATTTATAAGCTCTATGTATCCGGCATTCAGAGCCATGCTTAATTTGAGGAATGCCATGAATTTACGCAATAGAGTTTTCAAGAAAATGATTGATAAAGACAATAGCATATTCTTTTCCTTTCAAACCGGTGACATTATTACCAGGATTACTGATGACATTAACGATTTTATATCCTGGTTTTCCTGTTCTGGAATTTTCCGGTTTGTGGATTCCTCTTCCCGGGTACTGTTCTGTCTGGTAGCAATGTTTATAATTAATAAAAATTTAGCGATTTATGCAGTTATCCCACTTCCCATCATGCTGCTGCTGTTTTTTTCGGTGCAATCAAATTTAAAGAGAATTGTAAAGGTCAGCCGGAATCAAGCCAGCCAGACCAGTTCAATTTTAGAGAATTCATTTTCCGGCATTAAGCTAGTCAAAGCGATGGGAGCTGAACAGCAGCAACAAAAAATACTTTCCTCAATATTGGAAAAAAGAGTTGAAGTTGAAATTAAACTTAGAATTATCATAAACCTGCTTCATTCACTGGACACTTTAATCGCCCAAACAGGAAAAATATTTATTTTAGCTTTCGGGGGCATATGGGTGGTACAGCAGAAAATTGACATAGGGACTTTATATGCTTTTTACCTGTATCTAGATTTAATTACCATACCTTTATTCGATATACCCAATTTCTTCATATCAGGAAAACAAACCACTGTGTCTATTGATAGAATTGATGAATTGGAGAACTACCCTCTGAGTTTAATCAGCTATAGGGGAAAAAGAATATCTAAAATTGATAATATTGAATTAAGAAACATTGGTAAAGAAATCAGAGGAGCAGAAGTTTTCAAAGATGTGGATATATTTTTATCCAGGAGTGATTTTATTGCAGTGAAAGGCATTATCGGATCAGGAAAAACTACTTTGATCAAATTAATAATGGGATTTATCCGCCCTGACTACGGTGAAGTTTTAATTAATAATATTTGTTTCTCCAGATGGGACACTGAAGTTTACCGCAACCGGATAGGTTATGTCCCCCAGGAACCAATTCTATTTTCCAGATCAATTAGAGAAAACCTTTGTTTTGGTGAACAATATGACCGTGCTGAAATTTGGAAAGTTCTGGAGATAGTAGGTTTGGCTGATGAAATAAAAAGATTACCTGATGATATTGATTCACTGCTGCAGGTTAAGGGACTGTCATTATCCGGAGGTCAGCGTCAGAGAATGACGGTTGCCCGTGCTTTGATAAAAAATCCAGATTTCTTGTTAATGGATGATTGTACTGCCAATCTGGATGCAGAAAATGAAGAAAACTTATGGGATAAGATCAAAGTAAACTATCCTCAAACTGGAATTTTAATAACCAGCCACCGTGAAGCAACCTTGAACCGCGCAAATACCCTTTATGAAATAAAATCAGGTAAACTGATTAAGATAAATCATTAAATTCTGGCGGCAGTATTACCTCCTAAACCCCTGGCATGATTTACTGCTTTTTCCGCTACTTCCAATAACTCATCTCTGGTTATTGAGTCAGCAGGATAATTGGCAATGCCTATGCTTATGGTGGAGGGCAGGTTTTTTCTTCTGTACATTTCTAAAATTCTTGAACAAACCACATTGGAACCGTTTAAGTCGGTTTGAGAAAGCAGCAATAAAAAAGCTCCCGGGGCAAATGAGGCAATCCGGTCAGTTTCTCTAATAATTGTTTTTAAAAAACCAGCAACCTCCTTTAACTCCTGAATGCTATGATCATCGAAGTTTGCAAATTGATTGGAGTTAGAGTAATACTTATCCACTGCAATCAACAGCAAGGAAAATTCACCGCCATAACGATTAAGCTGTTTAATCACAAAATCAATTTCCTCAAAGATAAAATTTCTGCACAACAATCCGGTGGTCTGGTCAATTATGCCTGACAATTCAGCTTGTTTAACCTGGGATCTCATGTCTTTAAATAAGGATAGTAAAAATACTGCTGACCATAGATAATATCTGGCATTGGATCTTTTGGGCAATTCAGCCAGGATGTAGCCTGATAAATCTGGAAAATCAATGTTAATAATATCGGTTGAGGACAAGTCATTGATATTTTTAATATTCTGTAGTGAGCCAAAGGAGTTGACAATTTCAGGATTATTCTGATTATAAATTATCAAGGATAATCCTTTGAATGCACTGCACTTTTTTGCTGCCTTAACCAACTGCTCAGCAGCAACATTGAAACTTGCCGTGGTTTTTAGCTGCTGATAGAAATAACTAATCCAAGTGCGGTTATCTGCAGATTGCATAATATTTTATTTTACCATATTGAATTATTCTGGTAAATATCTAGGTTGATATACAAAAATATTATTATTAAGGAGGAACATTATATGAACAGCAAGGATCTGATAAATTTAGAACAGAAATTTGGAGCTCATAATTATCATCCTTTGGATGTAGTCATCACCAGAGGAAAGGGAGTATGGGTGTGGGATGTGGAGGGAAAAAAATACTTAGATTTTCTTGCTGCTTATTCTGCATTAAATCAGGGGCATTGTCATCCCAGATTAGTTGAAGCAGTGAAAACTCAAATTGAAAAACTGACCTTGACTTCAAGGGCATTCCGAAATGACCAGCTGGCATTATTTTACCAGACAGTAAATGAGTTGACCGGTTTTGAAGCTATTTTACCTATGAATTCCGGAGCAGAAGCGGTGGAAACTGCAATAAAAGTGGTGAGAAAATGGGGATATATGAAAAAGGGAGTTCCCACGGACAAAGCAAAAATCATTGTAAGTGAAAATAATTTTCATGGTCGGACCACTACCATTATCAGCTTCTCCAGTGAGCAAAGCTATCGAAAAGGATTCGGACCATTTACTCCCGGATTTGAGATAATTCCTTTTGGAGATATTGATGCGCTGAGAAATTGTATTGATGAAAATACGGTGGCTTTTCTAACTGAGCCAATTCAAGGTGAATCAGGCATAATTATACCTCCTACCGGATTTTTAAAAGAGGCATTTCAATTATGCCGGCAAAATGAAGTATTATTGATACTGGATGAAATTCAATCAGGTTTAGGAAGAACAGGAAAAATGTTTGCTTATCAGCATGAATTGGAAAGTGAACCGGACGGAGTAATAATTGGGAAAGCACTATCCGGAGGAATGTATCCAGTTTCTGCATTCCTCAGTAACTGGGAGGTAATGGAGGTTATCAAACCGGGAGAACATGGAAGCACCTTCGGTGGAAATCCCCTGGCTGCAGTTATTGCTCAAGAAGCATTAAAAATTCTGGTTGATGAAAAATTAATTGAAAATTCTGCACAGATGGGTGAGTATCTATTAGATCAACTAAAACAAATGAACATAAATAGTTTAAAAGAAATTCGGGGAAAGGGTTTATGGATTGGGATCGAACTAGATCATCCGGTAAGAAAAGAAGCAGAAAAATTGATGGATAAAGGTATCTTGTGCAAAGAAACTCATGAAAATACCCTGAGAATAGCCCCTCCCCTAATTATCAATAAACAGGAAATTGATTGGGCTTTAGATAAAATTAACACAGTTCTTGTTTAAACCTGACCAGATTTGAAGGGGGGTACATGAATAAAGGCAAAGTGGTGACAATTATCCTGGGAGGAGGTAAAGGGACACGTTTATTTCCCTTAACCCTGGAAAGATCTAAACCCGCAGTCCCGTTTGGAGCTAAGTACCGGTTAATTGACATTCCCATTTCAAACTGCATAAATTCAAATTTAAACCGAATATTTATACTCACCCAGTTCAATTCAGAGTCATTAAACAGACATATCAACGAAACCTACCAGTTTGATTCCTTCCGCAGCGGATTTGTTTCTCTTCTGGCCGCAGAACAAACTCTGGAAAGAAAAGAATGGTTCCAGGGTACCGCTGATGCGGTTAGACAAACTCTCCGCCACATCAGAGTACAAAGACCTGAGTTCGTATTAATACTTTCCGGGGATCAGCTTTACCACATGGATTTTAGAAAATTATGGAGATATCATCTTGAACAAAATGCAGAAATCACCATTGCCACCCTTCCCGTAAGCCATCAAAATGCATCGTCATTTGGCATTCTGCAACTTGATCAGGATGATAAAATCATAAAATTTAACGAGAAACCCCCCTCAACAGAATTAGATCAGCTGACCAGTAAAAATATTGAAAATTCAGAGAAACCATTTTTAGCCAGTATGGGGATTTATTTCTTTAATTATGAAATTTTAGAAGAACTTCTGCTGAGTACAGATTTTACCGATTTCGGTCATCATATAATACCCTATTCCATTGACCATCACAAAGTTTACGGTTATATCTTCGATGATTATTGGGATGATATCGGAAGCATAAAATCTTTCTATCAAGCCAATCTATCCTTAACAGACATTTTGCCGAAATTTACCTTGTACAATGAGATAAACCATCCCATTTATTTTAGAAGAAGATATCTCCCCCCGGCAAAAGTTAGAGGATCTCGTATAGATCAGAGTATAATTGCTTCCGGAGCAATCATTGAAGGGGCTACCATGATTAGAAGTTTAATAGGAATCCGTGCAATAATCAAAAAAGATACTACAATAATAAATTCAGTAGTCTTCGGCAACGACTATTATCAAATGAATCATGAGGAACCGCTATTTATAGGAGAAGGCTGCCACATTGAGAGGACTATTATTGACAAAAACGTAAGAATCGGAGATCATGTAGTGATCCGCAATCATAAAGATGATACCGATGTAAAAGAAGATCTTTACTGGATCAAAGACGGAATAACTGTCATTAAAAAAGGAGCGGTTATTCCTTCCCATACGGTCATATAAAGGAGGAGATTTTTGGATTTATATGAAGATTTAAAAGCCAGGGATTTTATTTATCAAGCTACCGATCAGGAAACCATTGCGGATAAAGTAAATAACCATAATGTAACTATTTACTGTGGTTTTGACCCTACTGGCGACTGTCTTCATATCGGTCATTTAATTCCACTGATACTCATGTCCAAGTTAAAAAGGGAAGGGCATGCCGTAATTGCAGTAGTGGGAGGAGGAACCGGACATATTGGAGATCCTTCTGGTAAAACCGAAGCACGATCTGTCCTCAGCTCTGAACAGTTGAACTACAACTGTTCAATGATATCTCAACAGATAGATAAATTTCTCTGCAAAACCGATGGACAACATTTAGTAATCAATAATTTACAATGGTTAAAGCAATTAAACTTAATTGAATTCTTAAGAAAAACCGGAGTTAACTTTTCTATCAATAAAATGCTGCAGGCAGAATCTGTAAAATCAAGAGTTAATTCAGAGCAGGGTTTATCTTTTCTTGAATTCTCCTACATGCTGCTACAGGCTTACGATTTTTATATATTAAATAAAAAATACCAATGCACTGTTCAAATTGGAGGACAAGACCAATGGGGCAATATAGTTGCGGGGATTGATTTAGTCCGAAGACTTTCCGGAAAAGAAGTATACGGCTTCACCACCCCTTTGCTGCTTTCCTCCACTGGTGAAAAATACGGCAAATCAGTGAAGGGAGCAGTGTGGCTTTCTCCGGAAAAATTATCGCCTTATGATTTTTACCAATTTTGGAGAAATTGTGATGACGCTGATGTAAAAAAATTGTTATTGAAATTTACAGAGTTGCCCCTGGATGAAATTGAATACCTCAGCAACCTGACTTCTCCCCTAATAAACCGCAGCAAGGAAATTCTTGCTTATGAGATAACCAGTCTGGTCCATTCACCTGATCTAGCGGCAAAGGCAGCGTCGGCTTCCCTCAAAGAGTTTGGAGCAGCTGATCCTCAGGGATCAGTTAAAACTTCATCTTCAATAAAAAATATTAAATCCGATCAAGCTGAAATCCCAGCTCTAAAACTGAAAGATTCTGATTTTAAGCAGGGGAAAATAAATATTGTAACTTTATTAGGATTGACTGAATTGGTCTCCAGCAATTCAGAAGCAAAAAGAATAATAAAACAGGGCGGGGTTTACTGGAGAGATCAGCCGATCAGCGATTACAAAATTGATTTATCCAAAGAAGAGTTCGACAAATCGAATCCAGTTATCCGGGTAGGAAAAAAGAAAAGAAAAAAAATTCTGGTGGATTCAAATTCAGATAATTAAATATTCACTAACCCCTGCTTTAACCGATTTAAATTTTGCTGTAAAACATAATGTTTTAAATTACCGTAGCTGATTCTGATAAAAGGAGTGCCGGTCATCCCAAATGGTTCACCGGGCATCACTGCAATCTTATGTTTTTTTGCAAGTTGCTCCACCACTTCCCATCCCTGCAAATTAGAAGAAGGTTTTAAACCGAGAAAAATATAAAATCCTCCCCAGGAAGGATAGACAGTAATCTTTTTTTCCAATTCCCTGTCCTTAAACATATTTAACAATAAATTTCTATTTGTTAATATCTCCCCGCCAAATCTTTCAGGCATTTTAGGATCATCTGTGATTAATTTTTCTCCCAGCAGCTGTGAAATTACCGGTGTACAAATATGAGTGCAATCAGCAATCTTCAGAATATTACCCACTAAGCTTGGGGGAAGCTTCATCCAACCTAATCTCCAACCGGAAATACCGTAGGATTTAGAGAAGGACCAAATGCCAATCACTTTGGGATAATTAGTGGTCAATGGAGAAAAATGAGATTTATCCCAGCAAAAATCGTGATAAGCCTCATCAGATATAATATACAGCCCGAACTTATCAGCAATTTCTATTAAATCAAATACAGTAGACTTATCCACCATTGAGCCCGAAGGATTGTTGGGACTTACCACCACTATAGCTCTGGTACGGGGGGTTATTTTATCTGATAATTTTTCAGGATCAATTTTTAAATTTTCATCGGTATCCACTATCAGCGGATTTAAACCTAATATCTTCAGCGACATAAAGTGATTGAAATAATAGGGCTTGAACAGTATGATCTCGTCGCCGGGAGAAAACAACAAGCAGAAAATCATAAATGCAGCCTGATTAGCCCCCGGAGTAACTACAATTTCTTCAGGGGTACTGTTAATATTGTAGTTAGACAAATGCTCACAGAGCAGATTCCTAAATCTTTCCCTGCCCTGATCAGGGCTGTAAATGTTGAAATTTTCTTTTTGCCCTTTACTGAACAGATCTTTAACCATGTCTTCACTGGGAGAAAAAAAGGGAATTCCTTGAGATAGATCTAACCGGGGGTGAGTATTTTTAAACAACTTCCTCACCCTTACTACCGGAGCATCAATTATTCGATTAATCCGTTCGGCTGCATATTCCATATATGCTGATCAATCTTCTTGTAATATATACTGATCGTAGAGGGTTTCAATTTTTAATTTGTGATTAGCCTCTTCCTGAGCTAATGTTAAAAACAAATTCCTGGTGTTCTCAGTTATGGATAATTTAGCTAAGTCCTGATAAAGGTTATAAGATTCTTTTTCCCTTTTCATTGCAATGATTAAAGCATCTTGATAGTTGGTGTCTTCTGTTGGTTTAACTTCAACCAGGTAATCTGCAATCTTTAAATCGGGAACTTTTTGACGGGGAGCGTTAAAACTTTCTCCCAGACTAATATTCTTAATTTTTTCTTTGTGTTTTAATTCCTGCTGGGCAAATTCCAGAAATACTTCAGTTATTTCCTTATGATTAATTTTTTCAGCCCAATAAACATAGAAATCATGGGCTTCCTGTTCTTTATCCAGAGCAAAAGCAATGATGTCGTCAATAGAGTAAAGATCATTTTGTTCGGCCATAATAAAAACTTCCTTGGTTAAAAATTTTTGAATTTCTTACTACTTATTCCGCACACCGGACAGCAATCCGGAGGTTTTCCGATATGAGTAAAACCACAGACCGGACATATATAAATCTCATCAATTTCCTGATCCTGTCCCAAATCCACTGCCTGTTTCGCCTGTTTAAACATTTCCGAATGAATTTTTTCAGCTTCTAATGCATAATGGATGGATTGTTCAGCTCCCTTCTCTTGCTGTAATTTAGCAACAGCATCGAAGGCAGGATACATCTCCTCTACTTCATAATTCTCACCATCTATGCAGCTCTGTAAATTTTCAGCAGTTTCTCCGGTAATCTCTAAATTTCCAGCATGATTGCCAGCATGAACTTGTTCAGCATAGGCAATTGCTTTAAACAAACGGGCTATATTTGCAAAACCTTCTCTATCCGCGATATCACTGAATAATAAATATTTTAGATGGGCCATGGATTCTCCGGCAAAAGCTTCCTCAAGACATTTAGTAGTTCGGTCTTTCAAACAGTCCTCCTTTGAAAAAAAATTTTATTACAGTTAAATTTACATCATAACACACAGCATTATCAAATATAACCGCTGATAATTTTCACTTTTAAATGTGACTTTTTAGCTATTATAAATGAAATAAATCTTTTGTAAATATTTTGTTTACGGTATTAGATATTTTTAGTAACTTATAGTTTAGATTTTAATATAAGCAAGATTAAAACAATGAGTTAATAAACATCCAATCATGCATGATTTTCTCACTCCTTTGATTTGGTCTGAAAACCAGTTAATATTTACTGATCAAAGGTTACTTCCCCATATTGAAGATGTCTTCATTGCAGATAAAGTGGAAAAAGTGGCGCAAGCGATATCTGACATGGTGATTCGTGGTGCACCTGCAATTGGAATAGCAGCAGCATTTGGGTGGGCACTGGGGAAAAAACAGAAATACAGTGATCAAATTATTTACGATTTGCTGATTAAAACCAGACCAACAGCCAGAGATCTAAGTTATGCCCTGGAATACATGTTAAAACATAATGCAAATCCTCTGAAATCCGCTTTTAACTACCTGCAAACCATCACAGAATTAGAACTGGAATTAGTTAAACAGGTTTCCTCGGTTATTCACTCCCATGACAGGATATTAACTCACTGCCATTCAGGTTCTTTAGCCATGTACAACTGGGGTACAGCACTGGGAGGAATAAATTATGCATGGCAGAAACAGAACAAAGAAATTTTTCTTTGGATTAAAGAAACCAGACCAAGAGTTCAGGGTAGGATTACTGCCTGGGAGGCTCGAAAAAGAGGAATACCCCACTGTATTATTGTTGATTCAACTGCTGCTTATCTTATCAGTTGTAGAAAAGTTGACAAAATAATTGTGGGTGCGGACAGGATTGCTAAAAATTTCGATGTAGCCAATAAAATCGGAACTTTAAGTTTGGCTATAACCGCCAGGCATTTTAATATTCCCTTTTATGTGGCTGCGCCTAAAACAACCTTCGATAAACAGGCGGATAGTGGAGCTAGTTTCATAATTGAGGAAAGAGATAATGACGAAATAAAAGCATTTAATAATAATTTAATTTATGAAAAGCAGGAAAATTACTTTTTTAATCCTGCCTTCGACATAGTTCCCCATTGTCTAATAACCGCAATTATTACCGAACAGGGATTAATTGAATTAAATTAGTTTTTAGTTATTTTTCTTCATCAAAAAACTGGGCTAGTGCATCTCTTCTGGTATAAGCTACTTTAGCACAAGCTTTACTTATATCCTTAATCACTTTGTCATCTATAATCTCAACAAATTTCCTATAGCTTAAATTATGATTGAATAAGTCCACCGCATATTGGTAATATTTCTCCACATTGGCTTTACCTAATGTCTGATAGACATAAGATGATATTGGTGAATTCTTAATATCAAAAAATGTGTCCTGATTTCTACCTTTCTCCAATAAATTTTGAACTTGAGGATTGTTCTCCTGCCTGGCTTGTTTAACTGAAGGGAGAAAATCTTTAGCTTTGTACTGATGGGGATTACCTGTATTTAAATCACCTAAAAACATATTGATAGGAGCATCTCCGCCTGAAAGCATTGCCAGAGACTCAATTATGGCTAATGTTAAAAGTTTTACCCTTAAATAATCCTTGGCTATTTCAATGTTAATTCGAGCTTGGTTACTCATTTTATTATAATCCCGGTCATCAGGATAACTGTGATACTGATGAAAAATATTTCGATAGTCCAGATTTGCCAGGAATGTCTCCATCTTTTTTAAAGCTTTCCGGTAGCTTTTAACTGAATAAAGTTTGGTTTTTAACAATATTGCATTTGATTCAGGCAATAAGGACCAGGTGTTGTCAAGAAATTTGCCGGTATCGGAAAAAGCAAAGTTTTCAACATCCCGGTTAGCTAGTTGAACTGCTTTTAAAATAGTCTTTTCAATACTTTCTGAACTAAAACCAAGGTCATATTTTTCATTTAGGTTAATTAAGCGCTCTTCCAATAAATCAAAACTGGATTTTCCATTTTTATCTTTAGAACGGAAGGGAATTGTTCCTTCTATGCAGGCGGCAATTTCAGCTAAATACTTCAGAGAAAGGAATTTACTTAAATTTTTAACAGCAATTACCGCACTGAGAAATTCATTTAAACCATTGTTCAGTTGAATCTGCTGTCCCGGACTTAAATTAAATACATCACAGCACAGCTTAAATGACAGTTCATCCGGAGGATTACTTCTAATTCTAAATTTCCTTTGCTCAATTTGGAGGAATGATTTTAAAAATTCTGTATGGGGAGGCAAACCCCCGTCAATCTGGTAATAAACCACGTCATGATATAATCCTGCTAGAATCTGAATAGGATCATCAGAGTCACAAACTAAAAATACATGCCTAGTTGTATGAAATATTCTCTTACCGTTTTCCATGGAACGATAAATAAAAACAGCAATATTTTCAATGTCTATTAGGGGTACATTAACTTCCAGAGATTTAAAAGATTTCAATAAAAGGTCTATTAAATTATTGATTATTGGTTCAGTCATTAAAGAATTATTTCTTTAGAAATTTTTTTATATAACTGCCATGCCAAGTTATATGGAATATTGATATTATCATCATAGCAATACCTGATTCTACATGGATGAATAACAAATTAAAAGGCAAATTTAAAACAAGTTGAAAATTTATTTGAACAATTAAAAATATCGAGGAAAGCGAGCAGATGATAAAAAATATGAATAATAGAAAATTCCATATTTT
>LKUE01000226.1 GCA_001412365.1 Desulfuromonas sp. SDB
TTCCACACCTAGTCCCAGAACACTGAAAGAGAAAGTTGCTGCTGCGCAGTTACCACCCTACCCACATAAGAATTGACAGGATTTACTGCCACTGCCTGATCATCTCGTAAACTACCACTGAAAAGGCGGAGGCGACATTTAATGAATTTTTGTATCCGAACATGGGTATCTCCACTATGTAGTCAGCTAGTTCCAATACCCCCTCTCCAATGCCCAATGCTTCATTGCCGCAGACCAGCACTAAATTCCGGGGATAATTTACCTCCCAGATGTTCTTGCTTCTGGTGGTAGTCTCCATTACTACAATAGGCAGTCCCTGCTGTTTAAGTATTTTTACCGCGGGGAGAGTGTGGATTTCATATCTCCACTGAAGGTATTTTTCCGCCCCCATGGCGGTTTGTTCAATTTTCTTATGGGGGGGGATGGCAGTGGTTCCGCACAGAATTAGCTCTCCTGCCCCTGCAGCATCGGAAGTCCTCATGATTGCTCCTACATTTCGAGCGCTTCTCATGTTGTCTAAAATCACCTTGAACGGTTTCCGCTGATAATTACCACGGTGACCGTCTCCTCTTCTTATGGATATTCCAGTCATTGTGGTGATAGTTTAAAATATTGATGAAGGTAATCCCATTCCTGCTGATCAGTAGTCCAGTCGGCGTAGATTGAAATACCCAGGTAATAACTTTGATTTGCATGATCTAATCCGCCGGAAATTCCGTTTAGAGCATGAACAAGATTTTCTACCCGGGGATTAAAACTTTTCTTTTCGTCTTCATAACTGGGAATCCCAATTAATACCGGCTTATGGGCAGAGTGAGTAAGCTGGACTAATTCCAGGGCAATAAAAAGCTGATAAAGCCAAACCTGCTGAATTCCGGTATCATAGAGCATGGCTACATTATAATCGGTATAACCGGAAACTTCCCGGTAATATCCTGGAGTCCACAATCCACTTACTGAAAAAATCTGAGCTCCCAGATGAAAAGCTTTTCCTAAAGAAATTTTAGGACAGGCAACGCTGAGGATTTTATCTTCACCCAGTGAATCTCTGATTTCCGCCAGCAACAGCAGAAAGTATTCATCTTGATTGTAAATTGGTTCGATATCAAGATGAATTCCATCAAAACCTAATTCTATCATTTCCGCTGAAGTGGAGGCGATATTGGATCTTACTCCGGAATCACTTATATCTAATCTGCCACCTCCTCTCTTTTCAATTTGTCCAATCCATGCCTGTACGCTTACCAGCTCCGCATAATCAGATTTAATTATATTGATAAAATCAGAGGCATAGGGATACCGGTGGGAAGGAATATTTCCATCAGCATTCAAAGGTCCGGCATGAGCGAAAACATGATATATCCTGGTTTTTCTCAGGTTTTCAATTAAACTGTCCACCTTTAGCGGTGCCACCGGCTCTCCCACCCACCTGTGGGACAGCCAGATCCCATTTTCACCTTGATATATAAGAGTTTTATTTCTGTGATCAATGCTGATAAACAGCATTCCTACCGCCACTACCCCCAGTGATATCAAAACCAGTAAAACTTTTAAAATAAACTTCAACTGCACTTTCACTTCATCAGAATTCTTATCTCAATTAATACCGGTAATGTTCAGGTTTGTAAGGTCCTACCACCGGATAACCGATATACTCAGCTTGCTGGGGAGTCATCACCGTAAGTTTTATTCCTAGCTGATCAAGATGCAGCCGGGCTACCTCTTCATCTAATTTCTTAGGCAGGCGGTAAACTCCAATTTCATAATTTTTAGTCCACAGATCAATTTGAGCCAGTACCTGATTGGTAAAGGAATTACTCATTACAAAAGAAGGATGTCCGGTGCCGCAGCCCAGATTTACCAATCTGCCCTGGGCTAATAAGATAATGGAATGTCCCTGGGAAAAGAAATACTGGTCCACCTGCGGTTTTATGTTAACTCTTTTGATACCCGGCCATTGTTCCAGCTTTTCCACCTGAATTTCATTGTCAAAATGACCGATATTGCAGACTATGCTCTGGTCTTTCATTTTTGACATATGCTCAGCAGTGATCACATCGCAATTTCCGGTGGTGGTGACATAAATATTGCCGATTGGCAATACTTGTTCCACCGTTTTCACCTCATACCCCTCCATGGATGCCTGCAGGGCGCAAATCGGATCTATTTCGGTAACAATAACCCTGGCTCCGAAATTTCTCATGGACTGGGCGCAACCCTTCCCCACATCTCCATAACCGCATACTACCACTACTTTTCCTGCCAGCATCACATCGGTAGCTCTTTTAATTCCATCTGCCAGGGACTCCCTGCAGCCGTACAGATTATCAAATTTTGATTTAGTCACGGAGTCATTTACATTAATTGCGGGAAAAAGCAATTTATTCTGGGATTTCATCTGATAGAGCCGGTGAACTCCGGTAGTAGTTTCCTCGGATACTCCCCGGATATTTTCTGCAGTGCGGTGCCATCGCCGGGGATCTTCCTGGGCAATAATCTTCAATCTTTCCATTAACTTCTTTTCATCTTGACCGGAAGCACTCTTTTCCAATAGTTTTGGATCTTCTTCTCCCTGATAACCCAAATGCACCATTAAAGTGGCATCTCCTCCGTCATCCACAATCAAATCCGGATAACCGTTATCAAATTTCAACGCCTGGGAGCAGCACCACCAATATTCTTCTAAACTCTCCCCTTTCCAGGCAAATACCGGAATTCCCTTGGAAGCCAGATATGCGGCGGCATGATCCTGGGTGGAAAATATATTGCAGCTGGACCAGCGGATATCAGCTCCCAGTTCAATTAAAGTCTCAATTAGCACCGCAGTTTGTACAGTTAGGTGAAGACTCCCAGAAATTTTTGCATTTTTTAAAGGTTGCTGGGATCCGTACTTCTTTCTCAATGCCATTAAACCAGGCATTTCTTTCTCTGCAATTCTTACTTCTTTCTCCCCCCACTCCGCCAGGGAAAGATCCGCTACTTTAAAGGGAAGTTCATTATCAGTTTTCAAGGTTTCCTCCTGTAATAACAATTTTATTTTGTCTGGTTCATCAATGTCCTCACCACCTCACATAACAATTCCAATCCCTCACCTAAAGTATTCTTATCAATAACCAAAGGGGGCAGTAATCTCACCAAATCCTCCCCCAATGTATTTATCAGCATTTTCCGTTCAAAACATTTCTGTTTAATACTCAACGAATTAACCGGAGTCTTCACTCCTATCATCAATCCTTTTCCCCTGACCACACAGGAAGGAGGTAAATTTTTCTGCAGAAAATTCCGGGCATATTTTCCTAATTGCTCCACCTGCTCCATCAAAGCTTTATTGATTTTAGATAAAACCACCATGGCTGCAGAAAGAGCCAGAGGATTGGGAGCAAAGGTGGAACCATGATCTCCGGGTTTAAATATGTGTTTGTATTCTTCTGAAATCAACACTGCCCCCAGGGGCAATCCCCCTCCCAGCGCTTTGGCAATGGTGATGATATCCGGCTGGAAGTTATAATGCTGAAAGGCGAAAAATTTACCAGTCCTGCCTAAACCAGACTGGATCTCATCGGCTACGATGCAAAATTTAAATTTCTCTCTGGATTTATCCAGTAGATCAATTATATGCGGGTCAACTTCAACTACTCCCCCCGCTCCCTGGATGAATTCAAGAATTACCCCGGATATCTCCGAACCATGCTTTTTTAGGAAACCGGAAACTAATTCAGAATCATGAAACGGCAATATTTTAACATTGGGAACCAACGGTTTAAAATCCCGGGTGATCACAGATTTTCCGGTAATAGAAAGAGAACCCATAGTTCTGCCGTGAAAACTCTTTTCAAAAGCCACCACTATTTTTTTGGAGGGATCATTTTTCCTCAATAATTTAATAGCTGCTTCATTAGCTTCTGTTCCTGAATTGGAAAAGATAACTCCTCCTCCCGGGTCGAAATGGGAACAGAGCTTTTGAGCAACTTTTTCCGCCTGGGGATCAACAAAAAAATTGGAAAGGTGGATGTAGCGGTTTAATTTTTCAGAAATTGCTGTCTGCACATCCTCATCACCATAACCTAAAACATTAACTCCTATTCCTGAAAACATATCCAGATAGCCATTCCCTTCAACATCATAGATATAACATCCCTGCCCATGAGAAATTTCCATATCAAAAGGAGAATATAATTTTACTAAATTACTCATTTAAATTTCTAAGAGCATTGACAATTTTAGATTTACCTGCAGTTTTCTCATCCACCATTTTAATAACCTTGGCGGGAACACCGGCAACCACTGAATGAGGGGGAACTTTTTCAATTACCACTGCTCCTGCCGCCACTACCGATTGCTCACCAACTGTAATTCCTTCCAGGATCACCGCGTTAGCTCCTATTAAAACCCTGTCTTCAATTACTACCGGAACTGCTGATGGCGGTTCAATAACTCCGGCAATTACCGCCCCTGCTCCAATGTGGCAATCCTTGCCAATAATTGCCCTTCCCCCCACCACTGCATTCATATCAATCATGGTTCCTGCTCCGATCTCCGCTCCAATATTGATTACCGCCCCCATCATCACCACCACTCCCTTGCCAATTTCCACTCCCTCCCTGATAACTGCCCCCGGTTCTATTCTAGCCTGATACCTGGTCAGATCGGCAAGAGGTATGGCTGAATTACGGCTGTTGATTTCCAACTCATAATCAAAAATAACTTCAGCATTATCAGCTAAAATCCTGCTGATTTCCTTCCATTCTCCAACTGCCATTCCGAAAAATTTATTGCCAAAATACTTCACCTTATCAAAGCGCACCTTATCCAGGCGTCCCGAAATGTACAGCTTCACCCTAGTCTTTTTGGGACTAGATGAAATTAGTTTAATAATTTGCTCAGCATCCATAGTATACCCCTTGACTTTTAAGGTGAGAGTATATAGTATCATTTCAGGACAATCAACATTAATTATTCTACGGAGGTTTCCATGGCAGGAAATGAAGATGTGCCTATTTGTCCGGATTGCGGTCATTTAACACGATATATTCCATCAAAGAATTCATATTGGTGCACTAATTGCAGTAAATTTATAGATGTACAAGATAACAGTTCACCTTCCCCCTCTAATCAACCTGGTGAACCTGCAGAAGAAACTTCCGCAGACCAAACCGATGTTTGTCCCAAATGCGGTAACCAGCCCAGGTACATCCAGCAATATGACCGGTACTGGTGTGAACACTGCTCCGAATACCTCCCCGAGGAATTCGGCAAAACCCACCCCGAATTAGCCAGTGCAGATGATCAAACTCTACAAGAGACTTCAGTTGCTGCTGAAGTTCAGCAAGAATCAGAACAAGCTGTGGATGTACAGAAGGAAACTGCAACTGAACAACCAGAGGCAGCTGAAACCTCCCCGGAAACTGAAATTGAATTGCCATCAGAACCTGTAGCTGAAACAAATAACCCACCTGAAGTTGAATCACCGCGGGAAACCCCGGAATTAATTTGTCCACAATGTGGAAATAAAGTCAGGTATTTAGAACAGTATGACCGGTACTGGTGTGATACCTGTACTGAATATATGGCTCCTGATTTCGGCACCGAAGAATATCTTTCAGCTGAAACTGAATCTTCCCCCAGCCAGCATATTCCGGATAAAGGTCAAACCAAATTAATCTGTCCAAATTGCGGCAATGAGGTTCGTTACCTTCCGCAATATGAGCGATACTGGTGTGACAGCTGTGCTGATTACATGTCTCCTGATTTCGGGAAAACCGACTCTGAACCTCAACCCGACCTGACTCCTCAAACTGAAGATATCATTCCTCAGGAAGCAATTAGCGAAAAAACCGGGCAGACATTAACCTGCCCCCAATGTCAGAGTCAATTGAGATATGTTGAATTATATGACAAGTACTGGTGCGATAACTGTGCTAAATATATTGAAATTGAAACCCCTGTATCCGATGAATCTGAACTGCCAATTACTCCTGATCAAGAAACTGAACCCATCCCGGAATCTGAAACTTCACTCATCGAGGATATTGATGTTAAATCACTTGATTCTGAAAGTATAGATAATCTTGATCAGGAAATTGAAATTCCCCAGCAGCCCTCAGTGGAGGAGGAACAGACTGAACCTTCCCCGAAAATATCTTTTACTCCGCCAGAGGAGCCGATTCCAGAACACCCCCCCCAGGAGCAAGAACTTGATGAAAATTTTGAGGGAGAGGTGATAATTTGCCCTAAATGCGGACATGTTACCAGATATGTTGAAGCTTATGACCGTTATTGGTGCGATAACTGTTCTGAATATCTTACTCCGGAATCCAGTGAAGAAGCCCAACCTCCCGACCAGGATCAAGAGCTTGAGCAACAGGAGATTGAGCCGGAGCTGGAGGAACCGGAAGTTGAATACACTCCCGAAGACGAGGAACTGTTTAAATCACTGGAATCGGATGTTCTGAATCCTGAGGATATGGAAACTCAAGAAATTGAGCAGGAAGCTTCTACTCCCTCAGCTCAGCCTGAGACAACCGAACCCCCGCCGGAGCTCCCGGAAAAACAGGAACAGGCTCTTCTCTGCCCCAAATGCGATCAACCAGTTAGATACGTAGAACAATACGACCGTTTCTGGTGCGACCATTGTTCAGAGTACATGCCGGTGGAATTCGGCAAATCCGCTCAGACTGCATCAGCAGAAAGTCCATCAACCCCTCCTTCTTCCGGTGCTGAATTGGTTTGTCCTGACTGCGGAAATGATGTTGTATTTAACCAGCAGTATGAACGTTATTGGTGTGAAATTTGCAAAAAATATATGCCTTTGGATTTCGGAGAGGAAGAAGTTTACATTGAAGCAGCCCAGTCTATTCAAAGTGAAGAGGAAGAATCTGAACCCGAACAACCTGAACAAGAAATCTCCGCTGACATTAATATTCAACATGATGTTACCCCGGAAGTACCTGAATCCGAACAATCAATTGAAAATACCTATTCAGAACAACTAATTACACCGATTCAATCCGGGGAACAGTCTCTTGCCCAGGAAACTGCTGAAAAAGAACTGCTCTGCCCGGAATGTTCATCAACTCTCCGCTTCATTGAACAATATCAACGGTATTGGTGTGATAATTGCTCAAAATATATGCCTGCTGATTTCGGCATCCAGGCAAAAAAGAAGTATTTTTGTCCTAAATGCGGAGTAGAACTAGCTCGATGCCATCCTTGTAAGAAATACTGGTGCCAACAATGTGATCAATGTTACTCACCAGACCAACTGTCAGGCTAGTTATACCGGTAATTAATGGGATTTTCAGTAAAACTAGAAGTATTTGAAGGCCCCCTGGAGCTTTTGTTATATCTGATCAAAAGGGACCGCCTGAATATTTATGAAATCCCTATTGCTCATATTACCAGCGAATATCTGGGATATATAAAAATGTTGCAGGAATTAGATGTCGAACTAGCCAGCGAGTTTTTAGACATCGCCTCCCTGTTGTTGAGAATAAAAGCCCGGTCGTTATTACCCCGAACTACCGGTGATCAAGATGAGGACTTGCCTGATCCCCGGGAAGAGTTGACCCAAAAACTGCTGATGTATCAGAAATTTAGGGAATTTGCAGATATTCTCCGGCAGCATGAACACCAAGGTCGTCTGATTTATCCAGTATCTATAAATTTCAAAGCGCCCCAAACCGAAGTTAAATCGGTTATGGATGTAATCGAGTTAATCAGCGCAGCCAGGGAAGTTAATCAACGGATTAAAGCCCGGTCAGCAATGACTTTTATTTTAAATCTGATCCCCCTGGAGTTGAGAATTGATCAAATCAGGGAAAAAATTTCCAGATGGAAGCAATCAAAATTCAAATTTGAAAAATTACTGGAAGGCAGAACTGACCGGAACTGGATTATTGTAAATTTCATTGCAATTCTTGAATTAGCCAAAAATTCACAGATTTCCATAAATCAATCTGATGTTTTCGGAGATATATGGATACAGGTCAAGAATTTTTAAACCAGGTATTAGCCAACAGGAATCTCCCTGAAAATTTTCTCCAGCTAGACGATCCCTGCCATAACTTTTATCTCCTTCCTTCCAGTTCTGCTGTTTTAAATAGAATTAAATTAGCCCTGGAAAATAAACAAAAAGTTTTAATCTGGGGAGATCAAGATGTTGACGGGATCACCGCAACCGCTATTTTAAGTGAAAGCCTTAAACAGCATAATCCCCATGTAGTTACTCATATCCCCGACCGGGGCAAACAGGGTATTGGATTTAATCTGGATATTTTAAAAAAACTGATAAATAGACATCAGCCCAACTTGGTAATTACAGTAGACTGCTGCAGCCGGGATTTAAAAGCGGCAAAGTATTTAGAACAACAGGGTATTGACTTCATCATCACCGATCATCACGAGATTGACCATGAACTCCTGCTTGAATTAGAACATTGCCATGGATTTATGAACTGCAAAAGAACCGCCAGTGAATATCCTTTCCCCTATTTGGCGGGATGCGGTATTTCTTTGAAAATCAGCTTAAACTTTTCACAAAATGAGTACTTATGGATTTTAGCCATGTTGGGGACCATAGCAGACCGGGTGCCCTTGAGGGATGAAAATCGAACCATAGTAAAAAAAGGTCTGCTCTTAGTAAATTCTCTGCAGCCTCAAAACCTGGTCAATTTACTTTATCCTGATTGTAAAAATTTTCCTCTATCCGTTAATGATATTAAGCAATATTTAATTTCTCCCCTTTCTTCTGACTTCATTGACCAGTCCAAATCAGCAGCGCTGGAAGTACTGACCGAAACCAGTTCATCTGATTACGCCGCTATTTTAGTGCAGAGATCCAGGGAGTGGAACCAGCAACGCATGCAGGGAATAGAAATTGCCGGGGAAAAAGCGGAGCTTTTAGGAGACTTTACTTTTTGCTATCTTCCCGAACTTCCCCGCTCCTTATTGGGAACTATTGCCAATTATCTAAGTAAGATTTATTCAAAACCGGCAATAGTAATCGGAAATTTAAACCAGGGGCTCCAAACAGTTGAAGCCAGAACGGTGGCTGGTGAAATTCTCAGTGTGCTGGACGCTCATTCCTCTTTATTCACTTCTCACGGAGGTCATCTGAAGGCAGCGGGAGCCAGCATTCCCCACCAAGAAATTGAAACATTCCGGTCAAGTTTAGCCAATTACAAATATCCCCTTAATTTGACCAGAAAACTGAGAGTTGATGTTAAAATATCAAAACTACAAGCAATTCCCGAAATTCTAGAATTACTGGCACAATTAGGTCCTTTTGGTCAGGATTTTCCTGAAATAAGCATAGAAATTCCCGATTTTTCATCTCCATCTCCGGTTGACAACCGAAATATTTTCCTGTTAGATGAATTAGGAAAGTTAAGACCAGCAGAAATTATTGACGATATTTGGGAATTTACCTGCTCCCCATAGAGATATGAAAAGAAAGGAAAATAGTAAAAAAGTGAAGAAAGAGCCAGAACTTCTATCATCTCAGGGATCTAAACTACTCTCCGCAAAATCAGACAAACCCACTGCTTACCCTTCTCCAATTACCATAAGTCAGGATACCTTCAATCTTTATTTGGAAGATATACGAAAAGTTCCCCTGCTGACCAAAGAACAGGAATTGGAACTGGGCAAAAAGATAAAATACGGAACCCCCCAGGAAAAACAATGGGCGGTAAATCAACTGGTCCGGGCAAATTTAAGGTTTGTGGTATCAGTTGCTCTTCACTACGACCGAGAAAAAAAAATGATCACCGACTTGATCAACGAAGGCAATATTGGATTAATTAAAGCTGCCAATAAATTTGATCCGGATCGAAAACTGAAATTTATATCTTATGCAGTATGGTGGATTAGACAACATATACTTCATTATATCATCTCTCATCAGCATTTGGTAACCATCCCCTTCAACCGGGCTGGACGATTGAGAAGAGTGATTAAGGCAAGTCAAGAAGCCGGTTATGACATTGAATCCAGCTCTGCCCCCCTTTCAGAAATCGCCCAGGATTTGGATATAGAGGAAGATTCATTAAAAGAAGCTTATCAGTTTGCCAAGAGGGATATTTCTCTGGATGTCATGGAAGGCGGAGCTTACGATACGATGATGGATTCCTATCCATCCCCGGAGGAGTTCTACCTGAAAAAAGCAGAAATTCAGGAGATTAACCGGCTGATGAAAAATCTCACCGAGAGGGAACAGTATATATTGAAAATGTATTTCGGGCTGGGAGATAATTTACCCCGTTCTTTTGAAAAAATTGGCAAAAAATTAGGAATTTCCAGGGAAAGAGTCAGACAGATTAAAGAACGGGCTTTACAGAAAATGAGACAATCTCCTGAATCATCAAAGCTTCGGGAACTAACTGGAAATTAGATAAAATTAATAAAACAGGAGATATTTAATGGGAAAGGTCCTCATCATCATGGGTTCTAAATCAGACATGGAAATTGCGGAAAAAGTTCAAGAAGTACTTCAATCATTTGAAGTGCCCTTTCATACTGAAATCAGTTCCGCCCACCGCATGCCGGAAAAGACCAGAAAATTAGCCTCCCATGCCCAGGAACAAGGTTATCAGGTTATTATCACCATTGCCGGATATTCAGCTCATTTAGGAGGGGTGGTGGCAAGCCTCACTATCCTTCCGGTTATAACTATCCCCGTGAGCAGTTCTCCCCTCCAGGGACTGGATAGTATTTTTTCCACAATTCAAATGCCGGGAGGAGTACCTCTGGCGACCATGAGCTTAGACAAAGCCGGTGCAAAAAATGCTGCTTTATTTGCCATTGAAATTCTCAGTCTATCCGATCCCCATTTAAGAAACAAATTAAAGGAGTACCGGGTCAAATTAAGTCAATCCTAGAAAATCTTAATGATCTTCAGGCTCTGTTTCATCTAGCTTCCGGGAAAATTTTAATCATTCCCACGGACACAGTTTGGGGGCTGGCAGTTAAACCGGACTCCCCTGGAGCATATGCAGGTTTGATGAAATTGAAAAAAAGAAAACCGGGAAAATCATTCCCGGTGATAACATCAGAGTTAGAACAGGGCTTAGCCCTGTTCTCAGAACCTTCTCCTCCCCTAAAATTACTGTGCTCACAGTTCTGGCCTGGTCCCTTAACCGTAATCAGTAAAGCCCGATCCGGGATTCCTTGCCACCTCACCGATAAAAACAAATTTCTGGCAGTGAGGGTACCCCTGCCCCCCACTCCCCTTCATCTGGTAAAAGCTTTCCAATATCTGGTGGCAACCAGCGCTAATTTATCTGATTTACCCACCGGCAGTAATATTTATAAAGTAGCTGAATCCTTCAAACCCCATTCTCCACCTTATTGGGGAAGTATGGTCAATTTACTTCCCCGTCAATCTTCCACCGTAGCCGGTTACCGGAAAAATAAAATCGAGGTGTACCGCAAGGGGGCTCTGGATATAACCCGGATAATAAATCTGACCGGAAGCATCCGCTATGTCTGTGAACAGCCTTTGAATGTATTAATAGTTTGTAAGGGAAATACCTGCCGAAGTCCTCTGGCTGAGGTTATCGCCAATCAGATTATATCTCCCCGGTTCAACTACCGGGTGAAATTCAACTCGGCGGGGCTGGAAACTGATCACACCTGTACCCAGCTTTCTCCGGCGGTTAAGAAAATATTGAAAAACAAATACAAATGGGAAAAAACAAAAATACCTCAGAAGCTCACCTCCCTGCACACAACTAATGCTGATTTTATTTTAGCAATGGAAGACCGGCAGATTGAGGCGCTTAAACAAATAGGTGGAGATCATAAAGTATTTAAACTGACCGGCTTTTCTTCCTCCCATCCTGATATACCCGATCCCTGGGAGAAAGGGGAATCCCAATACATCCTGGTTGAACAAATGATAGCTGATGCCTTAAATGACTTTTCCGCTTATCTGAAAAAATCAGTATTTGATTTACAGCAATAGCTGGCAAAAAAAAATGTTATTAAAACACTATATTTTTCTTGATTAAGTAAATTTCTTTACTTAAAATTATTATTCAGATTCTCATAAATTTTATTTAAATTTAAACCTCAGTTTAGGAGTAGTACATGAAGAATTATTTTCTATCTGAACAGGATCTAAATAATTTCATTACCAAGCTAATGGATAGCTACCCGGTAATTGCCCCGGTGGCTAAAAAATCCCGGTTTGTCTTTGAGGAGTTAAAATCTCCTGAACAGCTCCGGCTGGATTACGACACCACGATTTTGCCGCCTAAAAAAGTATTTTTCCCCCCCAAACAAGATCTATTAACCTTCGACCAGGGTTCACTGGAAGACTGTATAGATCCCCGGGAGAAAGTGCTGTTGGGAGTACATCCCTATGATATTAAAGCAATATCCTTCACCGATCAACTGTTCTCGGAAAACCATTACGACAACAATTACATGGCTAATCGGAAATCTACCATCATCATCGGATCAAATGTTCAAAATCACTATGCTCATGCCTTCTTCGGCACTCAAGCCCAGGGAGTGAAACTACAGGGCCATGACCTGTTCATGACCAAGATAGACGGAGGTTATGTGGTGGAAGTGTTGACGGATAAAGGGGAGAAGCTGATTAAGTTAGGGAATTTCAAGAATGCTGAAGAAACTCAGATTACCAAGGCGGCTGAAGTAAACCGCCAGGCTGATGAAAACTGTCCGGAAAAATTAAAATACAGTGAAACAGAAATAAAAGAAAAAGTGAGAGCTGCTTTTGAATCGGACATTTGGGAAGAACTAAGCAAACGGTGTTTCTCCTGTTCTTCCTGCAATATTGTCTGTCCTACCTGTTACTGCTTTGATGTACAGGATCAATGGAATATTGATCAGAAATCCGGGTTCAGATTCCGCCGGTGGGATGGCTGTCTGTCCATTGATTTTTCAGAAGTGTCGGTTCAGGGGGGCACTGAAAACTTCAGGGAAACCCCTGCCAGCAGATATCGTCACCGGGCGATGAGAAAATTAGTTTATTTAAATGATAAATTGGGGTCACCCTTATGTGTTGGCTGCGGAAGATGTTCCGGCGCCTGCACCGCGGATATTGCCAACCCGGTTAATATTGTCAACAGGGTTATGGAGGTGGAAGCATGAGTTTAAATAAAGAAAATATCTTTTTCCCTCAGCAAGCGGAAATAATAGAGACCAAATGGCTAAACCCGACTGAAAAGCATTTTGTGCTAAAATTGAAAAACAATGAAGTATTTGACTTCCAGCCGGGTCAAATTGTGGAAGCAGGATTACCGGGGTGGGGAGAAATACCCTTAGGTTTATCCTCATCTCCGGTAAACCAAGATTCATTTGAACTAGTGGTGAGGAAAGTAGGCAAAGTATCCACTGCCCTGGTGGAGTTAAATCCCGGAGAGGTCATGTATATAAGGGGACCTCTGGGCAATGGATTCCCGGTAGAGGAATTTACCGGTCACCCCGTTTTAATCGTAGCAGGGGGAATTGGATTATGTCCTACCCGAAGCATGATTAACTATATTCTGGACAAGAGAGATGATTTCAAGAAATTCACCTTATTCTTCGGATCCAGAGATATTGATTGCCGGCTGTTTACCGATGATCTGTGCAAATGGGAACAAGATGAAAATGTAGATTTTTATGAAACCATGGATAACCCTCCTGAGAGCTGGGATAAAAACAAGGGAGTGATTACTACCCTGTTTGCCAAAACCAGCATTGACCCAGATACCCGGGTTATCATCTGTGGTCCTCCGGTAATGTATAAATTTGTGATCAAGGAACTCCGCAAGATTGGTATTCCCGATGAGCATGTGTTTGTGGATTTAGAAAGAAGAATGAAGTGCGGAGTAGGAAAATGTGGACACTGTCAGATTAACAATAAATATGTATGTATAGACGGACCGGTGTTCAGATATTCTGATATTCTCGGATTAGAGGAGGCAATATAATGGCTAAATTAAAATGCGCTTGGTTTGACTTTGCCTGCTGTGAAGGCTGCCAGGTTGAATTAACTAATTTTGGCGAACCATTTCTCAACCTGCTTGAATATATCGAACCGGTCGAGTTCAGAGAAGTAATGACTGAAAAAACAGATCAGAGGATTGACATTGCCTTTATTGAAGGCTCTTTCACTAGAGAATCTGACCGTAAAAGACTGGAGTTAATAAGAGAGCGAGCCGATGTTGTAATTGCTTATGGAGCTTGCGCAGTTACTGCAGGGATAAATGCTCTTAAAAACCATCAGACTGATTACAAACAGTACGTTTACGGAAAAGATAAAGACATGCCTCATCTGGATTCTCAGTTGGCAAAACCAATTTCCGCGGCAATTAAAGTTGACTATGAAATTCCAGGTTGTCCTATTGACCGGGATGAATTTGTAAGGATAGTATCCCAGGTAATTCACGGAAGCAAACCGGTGCTACCCAAATATCCGGTTTGTGTGGAATGCAAATTAAGAGAAACAGTTTGCCGTTATGATGAAGGAGATTACTGTTTAGGAGTGGTAGCTAAAGCCGGCTGCGGAGCACCCTGCCCCGCCATGGGCATTCCCTGTGAAGCCTGCCGGGGTTTTTGCGATGAACCCAATCAGGAGTCACTGATACAATTACTTAAAGAAAAAGGACCTTATGGCGACAAATGGGCAGAAGAAAAATCTAGAATGTTTACTGCTAATTTAAGGAAGGATTCAAAATGAAAGATATTAATATAAATGTTCATCACCTTACCCGAGTGGAGGGTCATGGCAATATAGTAGTAAATGTCAAGGAAGGCAAGATTGAAAGATGTGAATGGCAAGTACCCGAAGCTCCCCGCTTTTTTGAAGCGATGATTAGAGGGCGCCATTATTCGGAAGTTCAGAGAATTACCAGCCGTATCTGCGGAATATGTTCAGTAGGACATACCTTGGCTTCGTTGAAAGCTACTGAAAATGCCTTGGGAATAAAAATTTCCAAACAGTCAGAAATTTTACGCCGAATGCTAAAACACGCTGAAAACTTCGATTCCCATGTTCTCCATGTGTTCTTTCTGGTCGCTCCTGACCTGTTTGGAGTTAAATCTGTATTCCCCCTGGTGGAAACTAACAGCGATGTAGTTAAAATTGCGTTAAGAATGAAAAGACTGGGGCATGAATGGGGCAGTCTTCTGGCAGGAAGAACTACCCATCCGATTAAATGTATACCCGGAGGCTGGTCTGAATATCCCGACGAGGAACAGCTTAACCAGTTGAAAAAATTAATTGCAGACCGGGTTCCCGATGTCGAAACCACAGTAGAAGTTTTAGCTTCAGTTGCCCATAAGATTCCCGATTTCACCAGAGAAACAGAATATATCGGACTGGTGGATGAAGAGGAGTACGGAATGTACGATGGTAAAATAGGATGCTTAATGCCCGACGGGAAATTAACCACCTATGAAGTTCAAGACTATCGCTCGGTAACTAACGAATGGGTCAGCCCCCTCTCCACCGCCAAATACACCAAACATTCCATGGACAGCTACATGGTGGGAGCACTAGCCAGAATTAATATTAATTTCGACCGGCTCCATCCCCAGGCTAAAAAAGTAGCCCAAGCCCTGGGATTTAAGGCAATTTGCTTTAATCCCTACATGAACTCAGTTGCTCAGTTTATTGAAGCCGTTCACAGCGCTTACACCACTTTGGATTATGCCGATCAACTTCTGGAAATGGGCGTGGATACTGGAGAAAAACCAGCTCAACCTACTAAATTCGGCAAGGGATTCGGTTCCACTGAAGTTCCCCGGGGGATATTATTCCACGAATACGAATATGATAAAGACGGATTCTGTGTGGGAGGAAACTGCATCATTCCCACCAATCAAAACCATGCTAATATTCAGAAAGATTTCGAAAAAATCCTTCCGGAAATGCTGGAGAAAGATAAATCGGAAAAAGAAATCGAGTTAACCATGGAAATGCTGGTAAGAGCTTATGATCCTTGCATTTCCTGTTCCGCCCATTATTTAGATGTTGAATTTAAAAGATAATCCGAATTGCTAAAACAAATTCAGGGAGCTGTACAGCTCCCTTTTTTTATATTATGAAATACATTTTTGGTTTTGGCTCATATTACCGGGGCGACGACAGTATTGGGATTAGAATATGTGAACAGATCATCCTCCGGAATTTAGAAGACGGATTTAAATCAGTGGTAGTGGGTAACAACGGATCACTATTTTTGTCCCTGGTTGAACAATGTACCCATAAAGTATTAATTGTGGACAGCGCGGATATGGGGAAACTTCCCGGAGAATACTTGATTTTTTCCCCGGACCAGGTTAAATCTAAGAAATTAATATCCAACTTCAGCACTCATGAGGGGGATGTACTGAAATTGATTTATTTAGCTGAAAAAATATACGGACAACTGCCTCCTGTCGAAATTATGGGGATTCAGCCGAAATGTCTGAACTCCGGTGAACTTTCCCCGGAATTAGATCAAAATTTCGAAAAATATTTACAAAAAGCAATTTACCTGATTAAACATTAACAACATGACTAGACTGAAAATTAAAGCCAAAGGAATTGTGCAGGGGGTCGGATTCCGGCCATTCATTTACAAAACCGCACATCACTATAAATTAACCGGCTTTGTTAAAAACACCTCCTCCGGAGTGGAGATTGAAGTTCAGGGAGATAAGGTGGAAAAATTTGTGGATTTTTTAAAAGAACACCATCCTCCTCTGGCTAAAATAACCGAGATAAAAGTAAGTAAAATCCCTTCTGTCCCCACGGAAAACTTTGTAATCCTGGAAAGCGAGGAAGATGTTCAGCGGGATGTTCTAATTCCTCCGGACATCGCCATTTGTGAGGATTGTTACCGGGAATTTAACAATCCTGAAAACCGCCGTTTTCATTACCCTTTTATAAACTGTACCAACTGCGGTCCCCGGTTTACAATAATCACAGATATACCCTATGACCGACCGTTTACCACCATGAAAGACTTCGAAATGTGCGATGACTGCCACAGGGAATATACTGATCCAAACGACCGGAGATATCATGCTCAGCCCGTTTCCTGTTTTAAGTGCGGACCTCAGCTGAAGTTGCTGAACAACCAGGGTAATTCCCTGGAGGTAAATCCGGTAGCTTTTGCCGGAGAAATGCTACTTCAAAATAAAATAATTGCCATCAAAGGATTGGGCGGTTTTCATCTTGCTTGTTTAGCAGATAAGGATCAATTGGTTTTAGCAATCCGCAAGAAAAAACAGCGGGGAAACAAACCATTGGCAGTAATGGCAAGTTTAAACATGATTCAGCATATAACTTGCCTCAGGGAAGAAGAGCAGGCTGCGTTAACTTCCCCTTCCGCTCCCATCGTAATTCTTAAAGTGCCTCCCCATCCTCTTATTTCCAAAGAATTAGCCCCTGGATTGGATTCAGTGGGATTCATGCTGCCCTACACTCCTCTCCATTTACTGCTATTTAGATATGTTGATAAGCCCCTGGTGATGACCAGCGCTAATTTATCCCATCAACCAATTATGTATAAACAGAACTCTGATTTGTTAGCTTTAGCCGATTATGTTTTAACTCATGACCGGCAAATACACAGTCCCTGTGACGACAGTGTGGTTAAGATTTTTAACCAACAGCCTTATTTTTTCAGAAGAAGCCGGGGCTATGTCCCCCAGCCCATTACCCTGTCCTTTACTTCCCCCAAAGTGGTGCTGGGGTTAGGACCCATGCTCAACAACACTTTTTGCATGTTAGTGGGCAACCAAGCCTTCCCCAGTCAATACCTGGGAACCACAGATAATCTTAAAACAGTAAACCGGGAGCAGCAGAATATTGATCAGTTTTGTAAAATGCTGTCTGTACAGCCCCATATAACTGCAGTGGATAAACATCCGAATTTTCCCAATAGAAAATTAGCAGACAACTTCCCCCAAAGTAAACTGGTGGAAATACAGCATCATCGAGCCCATATTGCCTCCTTACTGGCGGAACTGCAGGAAGACGGACCGGTAATTGGTATTGCCATGGATGGAACCGGTTTTGGAGATGACCGCAAAATCTGGGGGGGAGAATTCTTTATGGGATCACTGCAAAGCCTGGAACGGGTAGGACAGTTAAAATACTACTTTCTACCTACCGGAGAAACCGCTATCCACCAACCCTGGAGATACGCTCTTTCCCTGCTGCACAGTTTATACGGTAACGGTAAACCTACCTCCCACTTTGCAGATAAATTCACCCCTCAATCCTCTTCTGTCCTGGATATTATAAAAAAGCAGAATATCGGAGTTTTCAATTCCAGCTGCGGAAGATTGTTCGATGCAGTTGCTTCCCTGCTGGGCATAGGTCATTACAGCACTTACCGGGGAGAACTTCCTTCAGTATTACAAGGGGCAGCAGAAAGAGTATCTGTGGACAGTAAATTAATGCAGAAAAGTTACAATTATTCAATAAGTTTTAATGATAATTACCTGGTTTTAGATATGTTACCCGCTATCGGCGAGATCATTGAAGATAAAATAGATGTATGCTTAAAAGCTTTTTACTGGCATTTCAGTTTAGCTAAGGCTTTATTGGATTCTTCTAAAATACTCAGAGAACATTACCATCTGAACAAAGTGGGTTTGTCCGGAGGGGTATTCCAAAATACATTGCTGCTTGAAATGTTGCTTGATATGTTTAACAATAATAATTTTGAAGTTTTGATACACCGGCAGCTTCCTCCTAATGACAGCTGCATATCATTAGGACAAGCTGTGCTGGCAGCTAAAGCTGAAGTTAGGAGTTAAGATGTGCTTAGGAATTCCAATGAAAATCATTGATATTGATGGAACTTCCGGAATTGTAGAAAATAAAGGAATTAAACTCAAGGTTGAACTGGTGTTAATTGATGACCCTCAGGTGGGAGACTGGGTAATTGTACATGCCGGTTTCGCCATTACCAAATTGACCGACCAGGAAGCCCAGGAAACTTTAGAGTTGTTAAAAGAGGAAAATTTTATTGAATAATAATTTCGATCAAGTTCCTGGAGAGCTGGTGGAAAAGCTTAAAAATTTCAAAGCGGGACGTCCTTTGAAAATAATGGAAGTGTGCGGCACCCATACTGTGGAAATCCACCGGTGGGGCATTCATAATCTCCTTCCGGCTGAAGTAAAATTAGTTTCCGGACCGGGATGTCCAGTTTGTGTTACTCCATCCTATTACATAGACCAGGCAATTCACCTGCTGCAGCAAGATTTTATCATCGCCACCTTTGGTGATCTGGTTAAAGTCCCCGGCAATCACTCCACTCTGGAAAAAGAAAAAGCGGCAGGAGGATTGGTAAAAGTGGTTTATTCTCCAATGGAGGTGATAAATTATGCCAGAAATACCGGAAAGCAGGTTGTTTTTCTGGCAGTTGGATTTGAAACTACCTCTCCCGGTATTGCCTTCACCATCCACCAGTGCAGTGAGTTGGGAATCAATAATATTAAATTTTTCTGTGCGGCTAAAATTATTAAACCGGCGATGGAGATAATTATCCGGAACTCCGAGATTGACGGATTTCTTCTTCCCGGACATGTTAGTACCATTATAGGGTCACAGTCATTTAATTTTCTGGCTGAAAACAATATACCCGGAGTAGTAGCCGGATTTAAGCCCCTGGATCTGGTCTCATCAATTCTACAGCTGCTTTCTTTAATCAAATCAGGGAATAATCAGATTATCAACAATTATTCCCGGGCAGTTAATCAAAGCGGAAACCTCAAGGCTCAAATGATGATCGAACAGGTATTTGAACCGGGAAATTCCGAATGGAGAGGATTGGGTAATATTGACCACAGCGGATTGAAAATTAATCAAAAATACCGAGATTACGATGTGGAATATTCTGTTGATTTAAATATTCCCCGGGAAGAGGTAAACACCGGCTGCCGATGCGGGGATGTACTGAAGGGTTATATTGACCCTCCCCAGTGCCCCCTGTTTAAAAAACAATGTAATCCGGATAATCCTATCGGTCCTTGTATGGTTTCCAAAGAAGGGAGTTGCAGTGCCTGGTACTGGTATGGATAAACCACAACGCATTTTACTTTCCCATGGAGGGGGAGGGCATAAAACAGAAGAATTAATTCGTAATGTTTTTCAGCCTTATCTAAATGATCCCCTTCTCGCTTCCATGGATGATTCCGCCATTATTGACAATATAGTTTTTACCACTGACAGTTTCGTGGTTCATCCTCATTTTTTCCCGGGAGGGGACATTGGAAAGCTGGCGGTGTCGGGAACGGTAAATGATATTACTTCCATGGGGGCTCAGCCCCAGTACCTTTCCATTTCTTTTATTCTGGAAGAAGGATATAAAATAAGTGATTTAAAGAAGATCCTGGAATCTATCAGAGAAGCTGCCCATGAATCCGGAGTGAGAATTGTAACTGCGGATACCAAGGTAGTGGAAAAAAAGAGTTGTGACGGTGTATTCATCAACACCTCGGGGATAGGAAATGTGGTAATCCAGCCTCCTCCCTCCTTTAATTTAATCCAGCCCGGTGATGCCATCATCATCAACGGAGAGATAGGTTTGCATGGCATTGCGGTGCTTCTGGCTAGAGGCGAATTCAGCATGGAAGGGAATATTTTAAGCGATGTTGCCCCTTTGTGGTCGATGATTGAAAAAATAAAACAGTATAATATAAAATTCATGAGAGATCCCACCCGGGGAGGACTGGCTCAAACCCTCAATGAAATTGCCCTCAGTGCCGATGTGGGCATTAGCCTGGATCAACATGAACTTCCCATATCTCCGGAAGTACAAAACGCCTGTGATCTGTTGGGATTTGATCCCTTGGAGATTGCCAATGAAGGAAAGATGCTGATTATCTGCAGTGACCAGGATAAACAGAATATTTTAGATATTCTCAAATCCCATCCTCTGGGTGAGAAATCACAGATAATCGGCACTATCACCTCCCATCACCGGAAAGTGGTGACTTTGAGGACTTCCTTGGGCACCGAAAGAATAATCATGCCTCCTTCCGGCGAAATACTTCCCAGGATTTGCTGATGCACGAAGCCAGCATCTGTCAATCAATAATAGAAACCTCGGTTAATATCGGAACTGAGCGGAAACTTATCCGGATTGATAAAATTTACCTGATGATTGGCAATATTCACCATATTGTTGATGAAGTGCTGGTGAATTATTTTGACATTCAGAAAAACCAATATCCTCTCATGGCAGGTGCTGAATTAATTATTGAAAATAAACCGCTGATAATTAAATGCAGTATGTGCGGTGAGCAGAATGAATTAACCGAACCTATTTTTATCTGTCCATCCTGCTACAACCGCAATATTGAAGTAGTTCAAGGAAATGAGCTGCATATCATAAAGATGGAAGGGGAGGTTAACAATGAACAATGATCAATTATCAATTCATCCCAACCCT
>LKUE01000227.1 GCA_001412365.1 Desulfuromonas sp. SDB
GTGTTTTGCTGTGTTTAGCAGTGGTTAAAATCTGGGGTGAGTGAGGGGACTTGAACCCCCAACCCCTGGAACCACAATCCAGTGCTCTAACCACTTGAGCTACACTCACCATCTCGCGTCTGGCAGGATTCGAACCTGCGACCCTCGGATTAGAAATCCGATGCTCTATCCGGCTGAGCTACAGACGCACTGGAAAAAAGAATACAAATTTTAAGATATGATGTCAAGATTTATCATGATTATGATAACAAATATGTTGACTTAATTGTTTTGTGAAATATTATTATTTTAGAGATAGGGAAGTGGTCGCTGGATTAAGTGTCCAGAGGAAAGTCCGGACACCGCAGAGCAGGATGCTGGTTAAATACCAGGAAGCGTGAGCTTACGGAAAGTGCCACAGAAAATACACAGCTCCCTGCTTTACTTTGTTAAAGCAGAAGTAAAGGTGAAAAGGTGCGGTAAGAGCGCACCAGGCTTCAGGGTGACTTGAAGTGCTAGGTAAACCCCATCCGGTGCAAGACCATGTAGGAGAGGAAAGATTGCTCGTCTTGTTTGACTCTTGGGTAGGTCGCAAAGATTGATGACCACATAAACAGAATCCGGCTTATCCCTATCTCTAATTTTAATTGACATAACCGGTAAATAGTAGTTAAGTTAAAGGTTTTAGATAAAAAAAGTTAAGCCCCCGTAGCTCAGAGGATAGAGCACCGGTTTCCTAAACCGGGTGTCACAAGTTCGAGTCTTGTCGGGGGCGGAAATAAGAATATTTTTGGCAAGCTAATTAAAGGAGAAATTATGACTCATACTCTGCATCATCATAAAGAACCGGATGAAGATATATTTATTAGGTCAATCAAAAAGGCAATTTTATATATAAGAAAATATCCTTACCACACCTTGATAATCTTGTTGACAGTGGTAGCCCTGATTTTTTTCATCTCTACTCTTTTTCAGAAAAACCGTTCTAAACTTACTCCCTACGATTACGTTCACAACGCGATGAGTGCGATTTCTTCCATCCCTTACCAGCAGGATCCAACTCCTCTTTTCCAGTCCATGAATCAGTCACTGGAAGAGATGAAAAAAGAACAAAATGACTCAAATTTTGTAGCCCTGGTTAATTTGATTGAAGGTTTCTCCGGAATGATTTCCATGCAGTACGATCTATCCGGGCAGAAATTTTATACAGTTGCCTCCGGAGAAATTTACGCTCCTAAATTTTTGAAATTTATTGCCCATATTGCCTTTGCGGATATGATTAATACCTATCAGGCGGCTTCCCTGCTGTTCAGTGAAATGCCACAATACGTTCAGGAAGATTCGGCATTAACCCTGCTGGCATTTTTAGATGCCGGAGAAAATTTTGCCTTAACGGTGATTGCCAATGATTCCATAGTGGAAGCGGATTCTGTATTTGAAAGCTATTATCAGTTAGGTAAGAGTTCACTTGATTTTTCTTACCAGGTATTCAACAACCACTATTTTAAACAGGAAGCTTATCTTTACCGTAATCTTCTGGAAGCAGCATATCAGGCTAGAAAAAATAAAATCAGCTTGAATTAAGATAAATAGACTGGTTTTTAACTGCCGGTTACATAGATTTCCTATATTTTCAGCAGCTTTAAGCTAACCAGGTATTCTTTTGTTTAGGTTATGGAAGAATACCGTCTTAAATTAAACCATTTATGAAAATTTCTAATTGATGTTAAAACAAAAATTATTTTCCAGTTATTTTTATGATATATTGTAGTAATTCAGATGAATATAAAAATTATCAAAGCATCTGCGGGATCAGGCAAAACTTTCTGTTTGACCTCGGAATATCTGGGAAAAATATTTAAATACCTTCCCTTAAACCATCAACAAAACTACCGAGATATAATATCATCAGTACTGGCTATTACTTTCACCAATAAAGCAGCGGGGGAGATGAGGGGAAGGATAATTGAAATATTAAAATCATTTTCTTTAAATGACAGAGAAAAAATACCGGAAAAAGATATAAAGCTTTTAGATCAGATAAAAAATGATCATGATATTGATGAAGTTCAGGTCCTGGATAATTCAGAAGAATTTTTTAAAGCAATTATTGATAACTACAATGATTTCAATGTAAAAACTATTGATTCATTGATGGCTCAAATGATTAAAGTGCTTTCACCGGATCTGGATATTTCCAGCCCTGATTTTGATATTGGCATAAATCCAAAAAATGAATTAACCTTAAAATCCAAGCAATTTATTGATTATCTAGCCAGTTCTGACTGGAATTATTTTCAAAAAATTCTGGATGAAATGCTGAGTATTGGAGAAATTACCCGTTGGAATGCTGAGGACATAATATGTGAAAATCTGGTTGCCCTTTTCACCAAGCACTCTAATTCAATTGAAAAATTACAAGACAATCCCGCTGAAACAGCTAAATACAAATCAAAAATTGACAGAAATATTGAAAATTTAAGAAAAAATCTTGCCAAATTCATCAGTATTAATAAAGACCCTGAAATTGCTGAGGAAATCAGCGGATCATTAGTGAGAAAAGAAACGGTTGCTAAAATACAAAATTTTGTGGAGACCGGTGATCTAAACATTTTTAATGAGATCTTGAAATCAAAATTATTTACTTATGGAAATGCAGCTGAAATAATGAAAAAAAAACATACAGGTGAGAATTTAGATAAATTATCCCCTGTCTATGAAGACATCAAAGGGGAAATTTCAAATATCGTATATTATTACAGCTTATGTAAATCATCATATCACAAAAGTTTACTGATCAGTTTTATGGATTTTTGGAAGGAACATAAAAGTCAGCTTTACCTGGATGAATTTGGAAAACTGATAAGAGATTTGTTATTATCCTGGGATAAAAGTTTTTCCTATCTTTATTTTAAATTGTCCGAACAATATATTCATTATTTAATAGATGAATTTCAGGATACCAGTGAAACTCAGTTCAATTCCCTGGCTCCCCTAATATCAGAGCAGCTTAATTCAAATTCAAACAGTTCATTGTTCTTAGTGGGAGACATCAAGCAGGCGATCTACCGCTTCAGAGGGGGAGAGGTCAACCTGATGAAACCTGAAAATATCTATGCCAATTTGGAAATTTCCCCGGAAAATAAAATTATACAGCAAACTCTGGATAAAAACTGGAGAAGCGCTAGAGATATTGTGGAATTCAACAATGAATTTTGGGAAGCAGACAAAATATCCCGGATTTTCACTGATGAACAACTGGTAAAATTACTCCAGGAAAATTTTGAAGATGTCGGTCAGCTAGTTTCAGAATCAAACCAAAACGAACCCGGTTATATTGAAATTAATATCAACCATAAAAACCAGATTGAAAGTGAAGATATCTCTAGTGAGTTAAATAAAAGTATTCAGGAGATTATTCTCAAATGCTTAGATTTAAATTATCAACCGGGGGATATTGCCATTTTAGTGAGGAAGAATGACGACATCAGAAAAATATTCAGCTATTTAGTTAGTCAAAAAATTCCGGTGGTTTCTGATGAATCCATGCTTCTTTCTTCATCGCCTTTAATCATGGAGACAGTGTCTTTTTTAAAATTTTTAAATTCTCCCCTGGACAATCTTAATTTTTATGCTTTTATCACCGGAGAGATTTTTAACAAATTAATTGGAGATGATAATTTTATTGAAAATTTCAACCAGCAAATTATTAATCCCGGAAAAAAAATCTATAAAATTTTCAAAGATAATTATCCTCAACTCTGGGAAAAATATTTCTCTCATTTTTTTAATTATTCCGGTTTTCTGCCGGTTTACGACCTATATCAGGATTACCTTGCCGTGTTTGAGTTGTACGAAAATTTCGAACATCACCGACAGTATCTGATAAATTTTGCTGAACTTCTCCACGATTTAGAAAGAGTGGGCATAAATACCATCCCCGGTTTTCTGAACAAATGGGAAACAGTCAGCGGGAGCAGTGATGATTCAAGAGTGGTATTACCGGAGACCGCCAATCAGGTTAAGTTAATCACCATGCATAGCGCAAAAGGGCTGCAGTTCCCGGTAGTGATTATTCCTCTATACGGCAGATCCAATAAAAATGACAATATATTTATTGCTGAAAACCAGATTTACCACATAAAAAAGAATTTTACTAAATTCAATGAAAAACTGAATGAAATCTACAATCAAGAGGCACATCAGAAGTGCATAGATGAACTAAATCTTCTGTATGTAGCTATGACCAGGGCTGAAAAGATGCTGTTTATCACCGGAGTTCACCAGGAAAATGTGATTAAAAAAGATGATGATGAAAAACAACCGGATAAATTAATTCAATTTTTTATCTACCATCCTTTTTATTATCAAACTGTTAAAACTGAAAATTCAGTTTATGAAACCAGGGGTACTATAACCGCCAGGAAGGAAACTCAGACTGAACAAAAAAATTACTATAGTCTGGAGATAAAAGAAAAAAAATTCACCACGGATAGATGGAACAGAGATTATCTCAGGTACTCCAGTAAAACCTATGAGTATCCTGAACAGAAACAGGCAATGCACCGGGGAGAGATTATTCATATTATCATGTCGGAATTAACTGTCTATTCCTGTGCTGATGAACTATATGAGGATTTAAAAATAATTGTAGAAAATTTCAAGCTGGATTCTGATGGTTTAAAAAATTTTTCCGGATACTTCAACATACCCCAATTTATTGACTGTTTTGTGGGGGATTGGGAGTTTCGCAATGAATTGGAGCTTGCCGATCCATATAGCAATAAATACTACAGGATTGACCGGGTGGTGTGGCGGGATAATCAGCTGATAGTTCTGGAGTACAAATCTGGAAACGACCAAAATCCTGACTACTTAAGCCAGATCAGAAATTATATGAAAATACTATCTGAAATTTTTCCGGAAAAATCCGTTTCCGGCAGATTAGCTTACCTGGATCTTAAAAAGATGGAAATGGTAGATGGTTGAAACAGTAAATATCGGCGAAGACCTAATTCAGGCAACTGTTGATTACATAGTAAAACCTGGTAAAAAGGACTATTCACAAACTGCAGTTATTTTTCCCAATAAGAGAATGGGCATTTATCTTCGAAATAAACTAAATGAAACCATCGGAACTTACTATATCCCTCCCCGCCTTTTCCCCATTGAAGGCTTCATTTCCGCATTGTTCAGTTTAAATTTTCCCGGGTATACCGAGATTGATGACATGACTGCCAGTTTCCTGGTTTACCGAAGCATGATCAATATAAGAGATGAAGATGTAATGGTGTTAAAACCGGAATTGTTTGAACAGGGGTATTTTCAATTTTTCCCCTGGTGCTTGGAGTTGATGAATGCACTTAATGAAATTTTAAGAGAAGGCTGTGACCTGAACCGAATTCCCCAATCTCAATTCAAGAAATTTGTCCAGCTGGGGGATTATTTTAAAAATTACAAGGATTTTATTTCCCTGATGCCGGTTGTCGCCAAGTACTATTTAAAATATCTGGAAGAGGATAATTTTGCAACCAGCAGCATGAAATACTGGAAGATAAATCAATTAATTGAAACTAAAAGTTTGATCCTGCCCGATGGAATAAGCAGATATGTATTAGCTGGATTCAATGTATTAAATAAAGTTGAACAAAGATTGTTTAAACTGATATTAAGTTCTGATTTAACTTTCAAGAAATTCCTTATTAATACTGAGATTAAACAGATATCGGACAGCTATTCACCCTTTCACCTTCAGGATAGGACTGCTGCTGATCTAGGTTATAATATCGAAGTGCCCGACAATAATTTATCCTGGTTTGACCATTCGTTAGATATTGAAATTTATCCCACTCCAAATTTTGAAATGGAAATGATGGGTATTTACCGAATAATTGAAAAAATACTTGAACAGGAGCCGGAACTCCCCCTGGAAAAGATCGGAATTGTTCTGCCCCGGAGTGAATCTCTAATTCCATTTGTTCAAGCGGTATGTTCGAGGTTTGATACAAATTCGGTAAAATTCAATATATCCATGGGTTACCCCTTTAAAAGAACTCCCGTTTACCAACTAATTGATTCCGCTCTGAATTTGAGGATTAATCTGGATTCCAAAGGATGTTTAATTATATCTGATTTCATGAATCTACTCAGGCATCCCTACATCCGTATTATGCTAAGTGATTATAATTCTGATGATTTCACTCAGCTTTTAGCGATTATAGATGAGATAGTTGTCGCTGAGAATATGATAACTTCTCCCTATCCGGATTTAAAGGACAAGGTGTTGAACTACTGTAAATCAAACCACCTCACTCCTGAATTTGCAATACTGGAAAGTATTGAAGAAATCTTATTAAAACCGTCAACGGAAACTTTCTGTAATTTATGTAAATATACAAAAACAATATTAATGAAAATAAAAAACCGTAAAAAAGAATTCGGCTATTTATTCCTGGACGATTACCTTACCACCGCTGCAACTGCCCTGGATCAGATGGTCAATTTTCAAAAGCGCTATGAATTAGAGCTGGAAAACTATGATATTTCGGACGGAGTGGGATTATTAAAATATTACCTTTCAAAAATTTCCATTGTGCTGAACGGGACTCCCTTTGAAGGTATACAGGTGATGGGATTGATGGAATATAGAGGTTTGAAGTTTAAGCATCTTATTGTCGCTGATGTGGTGGAAGGCATTTTACCGGAAAATCGAAAGTACGATCCTATATTACCAAATGATATCAGAAAAATTTTAAATTTACGGATATACAGTGAATGGGAAAAATTATACGAATTTGGTTTCTTTTCTGCAATAATGGGTGCTGAAAAAATTTATATTTTCTATCCAGACTACATGAATGGTCAGAAAACCATCCGGAGCAGATTTATTGAAAAGATCTTCTACCAGTACAAAAAACAACTTGATGTAGATGAAAATTCTTATACTTATTATCCTCAATTGAAGCTGACGGTTTCATCCCCTCAACCGGTTAATGCAGTAAAAACTAAACCAATTAAAGCCATGCTTCAATCACCCGACTATTACTTTTCTCCCACCAGTTTGGAGGAGTATTTAACCTGCCCCCTAAAATTCTACTATCACCGGATATTGAAAATTGAACAACTCCAGGAAACTCTGGAGGAAGCTGATGCCCTGCATACCGGTAATATCATTCACCGTTTTTTAAAAGAAGTTTATGAAC
>LKUE01000228.1 GCA_001412365.1 Desulfuromonas sp. SDB
GAACATGCTCAATAAAGCGTTGCGATCTGCCAGAATGATCCATGTGTAGAAAATTATTAATACAAAAAATTAGTAGATATTATTTGTGGATGGGACGATAGAAAGGGAGATTATAGATCTCGATGTTGAGAAGATCGACTTCGATGATAAGGAGCAACTTAAGAGGCTAATCTTATTACTCCTCAACAGGATAGAGTTGCTGGCCCAGGAAAACCAGCTTCTGCGTGAGCAAAATCAGCTATTGAAAGATGAGATCGCCCATCTTAAGGGAGAAAAGGGAAAACCCAAGATACCACCAAATGTACCTCCCAGGGAAAAATCGCCGAAAGCAGTCAAGCCGAAGAAATGGTCCAAAAGCTCAAAGAACACCGAAATTAAGATCGACCGCGAAGTGCATATAGCGGTCAATAAGAGCATTTTACCAATAGATGCCGTTTATGTTGGTGAACGCAAAGTAGTAACGCAAAGCATCGTAATCAAGACTGATAATGTAGCCTACTATCTTCAGCGATACTATTCGAGGTCTCTCAACAAGGTATTTGAAGCCGAGCTACCAGAAGACATAAAAGGTTCTCAGTTCGGGGCCGGTTTGAAGTCGATAGTAGCCTATCTCCATTACAAATGCAGAGTGCCTCAGAATAAGATATTCGACCTCCTTACGGATATCGGGGTGATAATCTCGGAGGGCACGATCTCCAACATGCTTACCAGAGATAAGGCGACCGAGTTTTTCAAGGAGAAGATGGCTATTCTTGAAGCCGGCATGACAAAAGCCAAGTATCTGCAGGCTGACGAATCTGGTGCAAGACATCAAGCTCGAAACTGTTACTTGCATGTGATTTGCAACGATATGTTCTCATTTTTCACTATCAAGGACCGCAAAAGCAGGTCAACCATTTACGAGGTTCTGGGCCTTGAAGATGATGAGAGACTGGAGATTCCCTTTGTCACCGATGGCGCGAGACAGTATTTGGACGTATCGAAGCGTCATGCAAAATGCTGGATTCATGAGATCCGACATTACAAGAAGCTGGTGCCGTTCTTAGATCATCATAGATCCCTTATCGATAAAGTCATGGACCAGTTATGGGGTTTATTCGATCTGTTAAATAGATATAAAAATCATCCAGATAACTCGCTCAGGGTGATTATCGAATGGAAGTTCAATTGGTTGTTTTCGAGACGCACCGGGTACACAGACCTTGATGAGCGGTTAGCATCAACGGATGCTAATCGAGATGGATTACTCAAGGTGCTCGATTATCCATTTATACCCCTCCATAATAATGCGGCCGAGATTGCCATCCGCGAAGGAGTGATCAAGAGGAAGATAAGCTATGGAACCAGATCTGAGCTGGGCAAGAGGGCATGGGAGAATATGTTCTCTATAATGGATACATGCCGTAAGCAGGATGTTAACTTCTTCCACTATCTTAATGGAATATTTTCATCTCGGGACAATTTCCCAAGGTTGGCAGACTTAATTTATAACACGGTATGAGATAATATTTTATTGAGCATGTTC
>LKUE01000229.1 GCA_001412365.1 Desulfuromonas sp. SDB
AATATTGAAGCTTTTTTTATGTCTCTGAAAGTATCAATTTGATCAGCTGAAAATATAATGATTTTTTCAATAGCCACACCATCAGAAATGCCGGGGACATTTATTCTCACGTATACATCTTGAGGACTTAATTGATAAGCTTGAACATCCGCTGAAATTTGATCAGCCGGTTTGGTCCTGGCAGAAATAAATATTCCTGAAATTAACACTGCCACCAGGATTAATACAATTATTAAATAGTTTACATTCTTCATTAGCTATATTTTTTCAAAACCCCCGCCAATGTCAAGATTAATATTTACAGGGTTTAAGTCTAAAAAATAAATCTCACCCCCATGGAGAAATTTTGGAAGGTTCCCCGGTCAATAATCTTTTCTCCCCAATACTGAAGATAAAAGTAGATATTTTGTGAAAAGCTGTAATTACAATAAATTCTCCAATGATAGGTTAATCCCGGATAATCAACCGCTGCTAAACCAGGGGGAACTTCCTGAATTGAGTAGGCAACCGTTTTGATCCCCGCTTGAAGATCAACTCTAAGTTTAGATTTGTACAGCACACCTGGTACAAGGTCATAACTGTTTCCATGGAATTTCCCCAGCTGGGGATATCCAATGTAGTTAAAATATTCACTGTAACCAGCAGTTACAGTAATTTGAGGTTCAATATCTCCCCAGCCATATCCGTAAAGGCACGAACCTTCCGCAGTCTGCTGTTCAGATTTTCCCCTATATTCAAATTGTTCAATTTGTTCATAGTTATAGGAGCATTGAAATCTCAGATGATGTAAATTTCGAAAATCCCCCCCTCCATACCAGTGTAATCTATTAACCTGCTGATTAATTTCAGACTCCCGGGAAAAAATCAATTCCCGGTTAATCCCACTATACAATCTCAGATTATCTTTGCGGTAATGCAGTTTTATGCTTCCATGACGCAATGCGGAGACGGTGTAATCCTGATTGAAAGTATGCTCAGGATCAAACCAAATCAATTTATAGATATTGTCATATTTAGACACTTCTTTAAACTTTACAGTGACATCTAACCCATAGTTGTTCCAGTAAGGAAAGGCAGAAAATGTAAAATTCACCTGAGTAACCGGAACTTGACTGTCTATCTCCTGCCAGCTGCGCAGATAATTTCCATGAATGTCCAGGTAGTATTCTCCGGAAACTGAATCATAGCTGTAATTACCCTGTCCTTCCTCTACCTGCTGGTAAATTGGCTTTTTACTGACTAACAATTCACGATTTAGCTGATATTGGGCTGCTATAATTTTCTTCCCCCCCCTGAACTCCTGGTATTCTAATTTAGCCAGGTAATAATCGAGATCAGGGTTTAAATTTATTTGTTCATTCTCTCTGATTTTTCGGGAAATATAAATTGAGATTACTCGGGAAGGTTGATAATACTGCAGTTGGCTGCCATAATCAGCATCAACCGTGTACAGATAGGAATGTTGATTTTGATTGAGGTAATACCTGCTGTAATGATAAAACCAGTTCCAACTCAGAGAGGTATTAATAACCCAGGTTAATCTGCAAAGTGCTTGATATCTCCTGTAATCCAGACTGTCTCCATAATCTTTCCTGGATAAATTTACCCAGGGAATAAAAGAAAAAATTTTAGTTCGGGCTATCAAATTGTAGTTATGCTGATATTTAATAATTCTCAGTGAAGAGGGGGAAATCATACCGGAATCAACCTGTTGGTTTTGATACCCCATGCCAATTAAACTATGATCAAAGGTTAACTCTGCATTAAATGCAATTGAGGATTTATGATCATATTCATTGTTTAATTGAGCCCCCTTCAAAGACATAAAAAAATTTCCCAGGGAAGAAGTGGTTAGTTGAAAATTTTTAAAACTTCCCCCTGGCAGCAGATAAGATGAAAATTCAGCCAGACTGATATCCAATCCTCTTTGATTAAAACTGTAAAACAAATCGTCCATACGGGCATAAGTTCCGGTTATCTGAAATTTTGGGTTTATTACGGTTAAATCCAGCAGACCACCCCAACCGTAATTATCATCATCATCTTTAGGGGAAAACAAGTTCCAGTCAGTAAATGATCTGGCGGCGTCAACTTTAATCTGAAAAGCTGGTTTAATCACAGAAAGTTCAAAGATGTCTGCCTGTCTTTTGACCGGAGGCTGGACCTTTATCTTAGCTAGATAATTACCCTGTCCTTCTCCTACATATTGATAACCAGCAATAGTGTAATTGTAGACATAATCTCCCTGAGTGCTGTCAACATAACTGAAATTTACATTGTAATCTCCCTGCTCATATCCCTGATAAACATAGATACTATCCACCCTATCATAATATCCCTTGTCCAATCCGACATAGGTTCCTCCATCTACCCAGATTCTTCCTGCACTGTCCCCCAAGCTGGTCAACAGCTGTTGGGTGGAGGTGGTCATTGAAAATCCCAAAGGGGAGTCTTTTATATCCTGGAGAGTTATTCGGGATATTCCCGCAGTGAACCATGAATAATTCCATTGATAACCGGTACTGTAAAGATAGCGCCGGTATTCAAAATTTGTAGTCTGATAATAAACAATAACTTTGTCATCATCATTCAATGTAATATCCGGAGAAAAAGTTATTGTTCCCTTGTAGCTGTTGATTTCATAGTCAGAAAAATCCAGTAGAGAGCCGTTAACATACACTTTTTCAGACCCACTTAAAATCTGCAAATACTGCTGCTGAGCATCAAGCGGATAAGGTCCTTGAAAACCGTAATCAACATCTATTACCGCTACTTGATTTTCACTTCTGATTTCTCCATAAAAACCTCCTGCCTTATGCTGATCGTACAGGACATTTAAATTAATTCCCAAAATATCCTGCCGAATGTCGCCGAAGATCCCGGATGTACGGATAATTTCCATATCTCCCACCGTGGCTTCAAATAGCGGTGATATCATTTCTAAATAAACTTTGTCCAACTCAGATAAAGGGACCGGAACATCACTATTTCCCCCTTCCAGATGACCCCTGAACTGAACATCCTCAAAAATACGTCCGTAAAAACTAAGTGAAATATCCTGATCAATTTCTGTCTGTCCCCCTTCCTCAACCCTGAATCCAAAAGCCTGTTCTCCCCCAATCTGCAATTCTTCTCCCGGGGGAGGGCTGAATTCTTCAGATTCAGATTGAATTTCCAGTTGCAGAGTTTCCTCCCTGGGCAGATATAAATAATAACTGGAATCAGCCAGATTTCTCCAGGGGAGATAACCAACTGTCAATAAAAATTCCCGGTTCAGGGATTTAACCCATAAAATCCCATTTTTCCAATCCACTGAATCAATTTCCAGAGGAGGAGAAATCACCACATAATTTTCCACCAGAGGGTATTCAGTTAACTGAATCTGGCTCTGCCCATGGTAAGCAATACTATCTACAACCCCCTGGGTGAAAACCGCTTCAGGAGAACTTTGTCCTGATAAAACTAAATTAACAAAAAAAAAGATTAAATCCAGGGTCTTGCCGCCAATTTATAATCAATTAATTCAGGAGTGGAAAAAAACAATGCAATTTCCCGTTCTGCTGAAGATAAACTATCTGAAGCATGGATAATATTCTGCCTGACCCTAATTCCATAATCTCCCCGGATGGTTCCCGGATCTGCATCTAAGGGATCAGTAGCTCCACACATTTTTCGGACTACTTCAATAGCTCTATCTCCTTCTAAAATTATAACAACGGAGGGACCAGAGGTAATAAATTTAATTAAAGGCTGATAAAAATCCTTGGCTTGATGCTCCTGATAATGGACTTTAGCTAATTCCGGAGTTATTACAATCATTTTCATGGCAACAATTTTCAACCCCCTCTTTTCAAATCTGGAGATAATATCTCCAATTAACTCCCGTTGAACTGCATTTGGTTTGATAATTACTAATGTCCTTTCCATAACAACCTCTTTATTTTATTGGTGACACCTGCTTATAAACTTAATGAACCTGTCCCTGGATTGTAAATTAAAATCATCTAAAACCACCACTTGTCCTGAAAAATTATCTAAATTTTTCACTGAATTTAAATCATCAGAGAACAAATTATCAGCATAAATCAAATCATTGTGTTGAACAGAGACCAGCAGACCATTTCTGGACAATTCTGCAATAACTAAATTTCTTAAATTAATCTGGTCTATTTCCACCAAGTTTAAATCAAAACAAGGAGAAAAATTAAAATTTATCTGAGGGTGCAGACACAACCATATTAATATCCAAACGGTTATTACCAGAAGTGCTTTCCTGGATTTCTGAACAGCTAAAACTACACTTATGATCAGAACAAAAAATATTCCGGTCCATAAGTAATTATTATAGTAAGCATGTCTGGAGTAAATTCCCAGCTGATTGGAAATATAGTTGAAATTTTCACATAAATTCCCTGACTGAAACATCTGGGGATAAGCGATAATACATATTTGTCCCTGGTAATAATCAAAAAATATAAAATTTGAAAATTTATTCCAGGTCCTTTCTAAAACTTGTCCGTTAGTAAATAACTGTTTATCATGATATACCGACCGTCGCCCCCCTCGCTCAACTGGAGAGCTTTTAATTAAACCATAAACTGGTGAAGAAGCTGAACTAATCCAAACCGGCGAATCATTTATAAGCTCGAAATTTTCCCTGCAATTTTCCGGATAAATCAAGCCGGCAAAAAATTCATGAGGGATACTGATATCCAGGTCTAAACTATCAAAATAACTTTTCAGCTTGATCAGATTATCGGTTACCGGATCAGTAACAAAAGTCACTGATCCCCCCGCTTTAACCCAGGATTCAATATTTTTAATCTGCTTAGGAGATAGACTGCTTACATTTCCCAGTACATAAATTTCCTGATAACTGCTTAAATTTTCCAGAGCATTTTCGTTTTTGACCTGAAATCCATTTTTCAACAGAAGCCGGTTAAAAGAGGTTATCCTCTGTAATATTTCCTGATCAGAGTTGACCGAGGGGGCAACAAAATTTTGAGAGTTCAGGTGATAAACCGCTACTGATCTCGCCGGTTTCAACAAGGGAGAAATCAATACTGCAAGTATACTCACTGCAACTATTCCTAAAAACAATGTAGCTAACACTGGGGGAAAATTCCGGGGGATGAGTAGTCCGTTTAGCACTAAACCCAGTCCAATAAACAGCATCTGTTTATTAACCAAGCACCACAATCCTAAAACTATCAACACCCTCACCAGCGCTATTAATTTCAACCAATTATTTGGAGTATTTATAAAAGACAGCCAAGACCAGCAAAAAATAAAAATCAATATGTACATTAATAGCAACTCAACCGGAGTGGTAACGGAGTAATGATAGTATCTAAAACAAAGCCATAACAAGGAGTTAAATATCAAAAAGAAAAACAGAAGATTATCTCCCTGGGATGTTTTTAATCTCCAGCATACCAACAAAAATGCCAGCAGCAAAAAGACATAGCTGAATGGGCTAATCCAGCCCAATCCTATTACCAAAAGCAACATTATGATACTCCGGGCATATATACACATCCCTATTAATCCCCCCAGGGATAATCCTGCTCCCCACCAGGTATGGGAAAAAGGAAGGAAAATTAAGAATACTGCGGCAGGGAAATAAATCCAATGTTCACGGTTGAACTGAAGATGAGGGTGAAGGACAACTCTGATGAGATCAGAAAAATTAGCAGTTGCTGTATTTATTTTACTTTTCAATTAAAGCTATTATTAGTTATGCCGGGGAGTTTGTCCAGCCCTAGGATTTACCTAATTTCAACTGAATTAAATTCCAAAATATTTCCACTCCTTTGATCAATGCATTTTCATCAAAATTGAAATTAGATGAATGGTGAGGAGGGTATTGCTGAGTTGAATTACTTCCTCCCGCTCCCAGAAAAGCCATAGCCCCGGGATATTTATTTAAGTAGAAAGAAAAATCCTCCGCTACCAGCAAAAGCTGATTTTCAATCAAGCTATCACATATGCCCTGAGCCGCCTTTCTAAAATCTCTAGCCTGTTCAGGATGGTTACGGGTAGGGGGATAGCTGGCATAAAAATTTAAATCAATTTTTGTCCGGTGAGTTAATCCACATCCTTCTTTTATTTCCTGTAACCGGGTTTTTATGAAATTCCGATTTGGCTCACTGAATGTTCTGAAAGAACCCAGCAGCTGCGCCCGGTCGGGGATGACATTATGAGCCTGACCCGAGGAAAATTTGCCTATAGTCATAACTGTCTGATCAAGGGGATTCATATTTCTGGAAATTACGGATTGAACTGCTAAAACCAAGTCTGCTCCGATTACGATGGGATCAATTCCGGTATGGGGCATGGCACCATGAGTGCTAATCCCGTGTACAATGAATTCAAACTCATCTGCCGAAGCTAAAAATTCCTTATCCGGGCAAATAAAAGCGCCGGTAGGTGCACCGGTATAAAGGTGCAGGGCATAAGCCTCTTCAATACCCATGCTTTTAACCAGTTCACTGTTTACCACTTCTTGTCCCCCTGCCCCTCCTTCTTCCGCTGGCTGAAAGCAAAATACAACCGATCCTTTTAACTCTGGAGAAATTTCACTGAGTAGTTTAGCCACCCCCAGCAGCATAGCGATGTGACCATCATGGCCACAGGCATGCATAACTCCAGGATATTTTGATTTAAAATCTAAACATCCTTGTTCTTCAATCTCCAGGGCGTCCATGTCCGCTCTCAGCAGAATTTTAAGTCCGGGATTTAATTTTCCATGGGCGAGAACTGCAGTCTTTTGAAAGTCATCATACACCTTATATCCCCATTGACATAAAAGGCCGGAGATAAATTTTGCAGTTTTATTTTCTTCCCATGAAAGTTCAGGAAACTGGTGAAAATGTCTTCTCCAGGAAATTACTTCCTGGCTGAGATCATTTAACCATGTCTGGATTTTACCCATTTGTTTACTTTCTTAAATAATTTAATGCCGGGAGTGGGACTCGAACCCACAAGGCAAAAGCCGGCGGATTTTAAGTCCGCTGCGTATACCATTTTCGCCATCCCGGCATAGGCGGCGTCCGGACTTGAACCGGAGAATAGCGGTTTTGCAGACCGCCGCCTTACCACTTGGCTACGCCGCCAGCAATTTTTAAGCGGGAGACGGGATTCGAACCCGCGACATCCACCTTGGCAAGGTGGCGCTCTACCAACTGAGCTACTCCCGCATATTTTAATCCTGTACTAATTGACAAGTATGTGAATTTTAACAAATTGCTTTGTGCTGTCAAGTTATAAAGTTAAAAACCCAACTTCAGCATCAAATCACTGCCTGCTACAATCACAATTAAATCCTGCTGCCCCCCTTCACAGGGTAAAATACTATCCCACTGGAATAAAAGATGGGCAGGAGCGTAAAGAATATTATTATTTTGGGGCATAGCTTCATCAGCATTAGCTGCCGCCAGTGAAAATTTGTGAAAACTGGCAAGCCAGCTTATATTTCTATCCCATTCCAACCGGTGAGTTTCCCATAACTGACCTGATTCCCTGGATAAATCCCGGCAATCTGTCCAAATAAATACTGGTTGATCAGATAAGTCCTGAAATATTTTAACTGGACGGAAAAAAGTTCTGCCCGGAGAAAACCAAATGCATTTATAACTGTTTAAATTTATGCTGTATTTATTATTTAAATAACTAATTAATTTATCAGTGTAACCGGTTATTTCCGGTAAACGTGATTCAGTTGAAGCAGAATATAAAATAAAACTTATAGTGGTTTCAGGAGGAGGGAAGAAAGAATTTGCCTTTACAAAATAAAAAGGGAGGGAGTCAGTTTCAATAATTTCAGTAATAGCTTGTGAATCCTGTTTCATAAATTCACCGGCAACAGGATTGTACATACTGGCATGGTTTACAATAATAATTGCAAAACTGTCCGTTTTCTCCACCGGAGCTTCGACAGTCAAGCTATCTGTAGAAGTAACTTCAATAGGTTGAGGAGTGCTGCAACCAATACTCAGCAGTAAAAACAGATAAATAATATTTTTAATATTCAAGTCAGCGATACTAATTCTCTAATTATTTGATTTTTGCATATTAAATTACCTTCATTATTAACAAAATGATAAGAAGGGATTACCAGTGGCAATGGATTTTTAGCCAGGGCATTATCAATAACTTTACTATTAAAATTAAACTGGCTGGATTTAATGGAGCTCAGAGGTATTAAATTATCTTTGTATTTACTCCAGCCAATTTTATATAGATATTTCAGAACTTTTATCTGCTGGGGAGTTAGTTTTTCCATAGATTTGATAAAATCCCAATCAATTTTAATCTTACGGATTATCCTATTGTCAGGATTGTCGAAGTTTATGATGGCATTGACCCACTTTTTCAGCCACCGTCCTTCTCTATCTTCCACCACCTCCATGGAAGTAAAATACTTGTCCAGCCATTGGAAAAAAATATCTTCTGATAATTTTTCCTCTTCGGGAATAACTACTTTTACCAATCCCTTAATGGAAACTTTTTTTGATTTTCCCGAGTAATTTAAGCTAGCCTGGGCGGCGATAAAAAATTCACTGTTTTTCAGCGAGGATATGTGTAGATCTCCGGAGGCATATATTAGATAATTTCCCTTATAGGAATACTTGATATTTTTTATTCTTTGATTCCGATTTTGCTTATTAGTGAACTTATCAGGTTTTCTGCTTTCATCGGATCGAGTAATTTTTGCTGTCATTAGTTTCTCTCCATGTTAGACCTTTATAATTAACCTAACCCCTTTAAACCAATATTGGTCAATCAATCAAATTGAAGTTCACAAATTGAAAATTCAAATGGTTCTAAATCAAAAAACCATTTAGTTTCTTGATTATCATTAATTTCGCGGCAGTATTCCTGATCGGTGAAGATTTCCCTGAACTTCAAATAGTTTGGTTTAGATAAGATCACATCCGTACTTAAGTATCCTCTCTTCTCTTCATCAGTATAATTAATTATTATCAGATAAAATTCTTGCTGGTGTTTCCATAAATATGCGTAAACTCCCCCGTAATCTTCATCTAATCCGTGAACAGTCAACAGTTTCCAATTTCCATAATGAAATACATCTCGGTTAAGAAGATCAAGTAATTTAATATAAAATTGATTAACTTGTTGATTAATTGACTGATGAGGCCACCGGGAAAACTGCACCGGTATTTTTAGTTGATACCCCTCCAGCTGCCCTTGATGAACAAGTCTCAATCCAGGCAAAGTCAAGGTTATAACCGCTGCCGCAAATAATTCCTGATTAAACCAGATAGATGCGGCTCTTTGTTCATCATGGTTTTCAATAAACCTAACTAAATGCTGATAGTATTGCCGGTCTGCATGAAGATGACCAAATACACCTTGATGATCATGATTTTTTAATCGATCGTACAATGTCTTATCGTAGGTGTAGTCAAATCCCTGCAGTTGAAGATCCCATTCCATACCCCAGTATACTTCGGCAATAAACAAGAAATCAGGATGATTTAATTTAATTTGTTTAATTGCCTCCACCCAAAATTCATAATCACATTCCACTGTTTTCTGCCAGGTTTTACTGAAAACGGAATTTATCACCAGCATAGCCATATCACATCTAAGCCCATCGCATAAAAAAGCAATTTCTTTTAACTGCTCAATCAATATTGATCTGGTTTTTTCCTTGCTGTAGTCCAACTGGGCAGTATCTGTCCAGGGAGAGAAATTAGGATCCTTTCCCATAGCAATGCAGTATGAGTTAACATCCACTGCCTGATTGCTCTCCACCGCTCCTTGATCAAGGTGCACATAGATGTCAGGATATTTATAAATCCAAGGATGATCCAAGGCGGTATGATTGGGTACAAAATCCAGAATAATTTTCAAGGGTTCGCTTCTGGCTTTAAAATTCAACAATCCTTGTTTTCCCCCCAGCTCAGGGGCAACTTCATAATCCCCTATGGCATAAGGGGATCCGGTTAGATCACAGTCAGGGTTGAAATCAGCTAAATGCTCTTGTCCCCATTGATTAAGAATGGAAATATTTCTGGCAATGTGAGCAGATATCCTGCTCCGCTTCCAAATTCCCATCAGCCAAATTCCATCCAGTTTAAGTTGTTTAAGTTTATCTATTTCCTGCTCAGGAATATTGGAAAGATTAATTTTATATCCATATTGCTCAGTTAAACGGTTTAACCAGGCAACTGTATTTAATTCTAATATTACCGGATATTTATTCCACATCATCTTTATCTTCTATTTTACTTTTGCACTGAGGGCAGAATAAATAATTATTGCGGCGATAGGTCTTTTTAACCATTAGCTTGAATCCACAGCTGGGGCAGGTTTTATTTGTCGGTTTATTCCATATTATAAAGTCACATTGATTACAACGCCAATATATTTTACCCTTGGAACTCTGTTTTTCAATTATTTCTCCGTCACACTCGGTTTGAGGGCAGTCAATGTTCATGAAAAAGGGCAAAGTGGTTTTGCATTTAGCATAATTTGAGCATTTCAAGAATCGCCCGTATCTGCCGTGAACTGCTAAAAGAGCATTTCCGCATTTTGGACATTTCCGGTCAGTTTCTTTAGGGGGGGGGTGGTCGGTTAATACATCTTTCTTTCCAGGGCATTGAGGATAGTTTTCACAAACTAAAAACAATCCATGGGCACTTTTCTTTATCTCCATCTTACTTCTGCACAGCGGACAAATTTTATCTTCCTCGGATATTTCTATAGGCACCGGATTATTTCTTATGTCTTCTAACCGGTGCTTAAATGGATTATAAAAATCACTTAATACTTCGTTCTTAGTTTTGGTATTCTGTTCAATTTCATCTAATTCATTTTCCATTTTTGCAGTGAAATTCACATTGAATAAATCGGGAAATGACCTGGTAAGGTATTGGGATACCACTTCTCCTAACTTGGTTATCACCAAAGCTTTATTTTGCTTATAAACATATTTCCGGTCCTGAATAATTGAAATAATAGGGGCATAAGTACTGGGTCTTCCTATACCCAGGGAATCCAACTGCTTGATCAGGGAAGCTTCGGTATATCTGGGAGGAGGCTGGGTGAAATGTTGTTGGGACTGACAGTCCTTGATTTTATATTTTTCTCCTTTTCTAAATTTTGAATAATCAATTGTTGATGAGGACTTGGCAATCACATCAGGATCAATGATTTCTCTAAATCCAGCAAAGGTTACCTGGGTATAGCTGGTTCTCAATTCATATTTTGAGAGGACGGAGAAAATCAAGGTATACACTTTTTCCTTGGAATCCTTACATTGAGAGCTAACCAAACGGTTCCAGATCATTTGGTATAATCTCAACTGATCCCGGGGCAGTTTTGATTTCAACTGTTCAGGGGTTCTGTAAACTGAAGTAGGTCTTATCGCTTCATGAGCTCCTTGAATTTTTTTATTGTTCAAAGAATACTTTTTCGGCTGGGGGGGGATTAGTTCTGCTTTTCCCTGATCTGTTAAAAATTGCCTGGTTTCCTCTACTGCCTGATCGGAAATTCTATAAGAATCAGTTCTCATATAAGTTATTAAGCCAATGGTTTGATCATCAATATCCACTCCTTCAAACAACTGCTGGGCCAGGGTCATAGTTTTTTTTGCCGAATACCCGAGTATTTTATTGGCATCCTGCTGAAGAGTGCTGGTGGTATAAGGAGGAGGGGAGTGACGGCGGCGATCTTTTATATTAATTTCAGTTAATACTGCGGGGTGGGATTCAACATCCTTTATAATTTGACCTGCCTGTTTTTCAGTGGAGATGTTTGCCTTCTTTCCTTTAATTTTCTCCAGCCGGGCGGTTAATTCCAACTTATCCTTGGCCAATATAAAATCCAGAGTCCAGTATTCTTCAGATTTAAACGCCTTTCTCTCCTGCTCTCTTTCCTCTATTAATCTTAACGCAACTGTTTGAACTCTACCTGCGGACAATCCCCGTTTAATTTTAGTCCAAAGCAAGGGGCTTATCTCATATCCCACCAAACGGTCCAATATCCTCCTGGTAACCTGGGCATCAATTTTTGAATAGTCTAAGTCCAAAGGGTTGTCCAGGGCTGAATTAATACCCTGGGGAGTTATCTCGTAGAATAGTAATCGTTTCACCGGTTTTTTTTCAGGCAGTTCTTCTTTGATGTGCTGGGCAATAGCCTCTCCTTCCCGGTCAGGATCAGTGGCGATGTATATTGAGTTAGCCTGTTTTGCTTCAGAAATAATTTTTCTCAAATATTTCCTCTTGGAGTTAAGCACCACAATTCTTGGTTTGAAATTATCTTCCACATCCACCCCTAATTGAGAAACAGGAAGATCTTTTATATGCCCGGAAGTAGAAACTACTTTAAAATCCTGATCAAGATATTTGGAGATAGTCTTTGCTTTAGTGGGAGATTCAACAATTAATAATTTTTTAGCCACTGTCACCTCTTGGTCATTAAGATTGCATTAACCAACATTTCCACTGACCGCAAATCATATCTATCTTCACCGCTGCTTTCCACCACTTGAAAAAATTGTTTAACATCCTGTTCATCCAACATTCCGCTGTCCCAAAATTGGAGAAAATAGAGCAAGGCATCATCGGTGAGATTGTCAATTATGGTTACAATACTGTCATCAGAAACAGTCACCTGATCTTCAGACAATCTTTCTTCATTGGAAAAAATCATGGAAATGCTGTGCTGGATTTCATAAGTTGAAATTCCCAGCAATTCCAATTCTTCAATTAAATCACCAACATCTTCCCCCTTAAAAATTCCTAAATATAAAGACTTTAAAAGCTGTTTTCTAAGCGAATTGTCAAACAATAATACCTCCCGAATAAAAACTGCAATTAACTGCAGTCTTATTTTCAAATAACACTTGTTTAGAGTGTGGCATTATACATGTAAAAACTTTGAAATCAAAACTTTTTTCATTTAAAACAAAATATATACTCTCTGATGGAAATGCAAAGGTTATTTGCTATAATTTTCCAGCTCATGATATAAGTTATATATCAACAAGGAGGTAATATGAATTTTCCGGCATTTTTATTTATCTTTTTAGCTATTGCAGGAGGAGTTGCCCTGTTTGCCATTGGCAAGAAAATATTCGCCATTATTGCCATTGTATTCTTCATCGTGGCTGCCTTCTTCGCCCAAACTCTGGTTATCGTGGATGCAGGGGAAGTGGGAATACAGATATTATTCGGAAAGGTAATCAAGCCTACTCTGTATGAAGGACTGCACATCAAAAACCCTCTGGCCAGAGTAGTAACCTACTCCATCCGCCTGCAGGAATACACCATGAGTGTGGTGCAGGGAGAAGGGGAACGATACCACTCCGATCCCATAACCGCAAGAACTTCGGACAACTCTGAAATTACTATTGATGTCACCATCTGGTGGAAAGTTAATCCTGATTCCGCAGGTTACATCTATTCACGGGTATCCGACAACATGGAACGGTTGAGGGATTTAATCATCCGTCCAGCAACCCGGGCGGTAATCCGTGATGTTTTCAGCAAATACAAGCTGGATGACTGTTTCCGGAACCGCTCAGAAATAAGGCAGATGCTCTATGATACTCTTGCCTACAGACTCCATTCCAAGGGAATTTTAGTTGATGATGTCCTGCTCAGGGATTTGCGGCCTCCCCAGACTGTAGACCAGGCAATTCAGTTAAAGCTTGCCGCTGAACAACAGCTTCAACAGCGTTATTATGAAATTCAAATAGCCCGGCAGGATTCTATCAAGAGAGTGGTGGAAGCGGGTGGAATTGCCGCCTCCCAGGAGATCATTACCAGTCAGCTATCCGCCATTTACAATCAGTGGAACGCTATTGAAGCAATCCGGGAAATGAGTAAATCAGGAAACAATACCATCGTAGTTATCCCCACTTCCCCAGAAGGAACAGGGATTCCCCTGATCTTAAATACAGATAACCAGTAATGGTAAAAAAATGCCCGGGGTGGTTTAATCAAAAAAATCCGGGCAGTAGTAATTTAAACTTTCGGTTTCCTGGTCTAAGCTGGTATTGGGGCCATGGCCAGGAAACACCTGATAGTTTACTCCCCAGGAGTAATACTTCTTAATGGAATGGCATAGCTTATTAATATCTCCGGAAGGAAGATCGCAGCGACCGATTCCTTGCTTAAATAAAGTGTCTCCAGTAAATAAGTTAGGTCCTACTCTAACTGATATTCCTCCTGCGGTATGACCGGGGGTATGAATTAACTCCACTTTCACTTGCTGATTTGATTTATCTGCCATCATCAGCAATTCAGTTTCCGAATTCACCACAATGTCCGTATGAAATTTTTTCACTTTCTGCCCAAATAATATTTCACCGGTGTAAAGGGGATTGCCCAGATGGATGTAATCCTGGTGATGCATCACAATGTGGGCGGAACTGAACATTTGTTTTAGCGGGTTCACTGCTCCAATATGATCGTAGTGGTTATGAGTCAGTATAATGTAGGAGCAGATTAGGGAAGTGTTTTTTAAATATTGGGTCAGAGGGGGGGATAAAGCTCCCGGATCAATAACGGCAAAGCACTGATCTGTTTGCAAAATATAACAGTTGGTTTCCAAAGATCCTACCGTAAATTTAATAATTTTCATTAACTACCTCATAAAATTTCAATTTTTTCTTTGCAGCATAAAATATACAT
>LKUE01000230.1 GCA_001412365.1 Desulfuromonas sp. SDB
TAGCCAATTTGCCCAACGTAAAAAAACAGGATAATAAAATTGATACCGGGGTTAACAACACTATTAAAGAAGGGATTTGATAATAATAATATTTGGCAATAATATCCCAGGTCACTTTTCTGTTGAGAAACATGTGGATATGGTCAATTAAATCAACTGTTAAGTAAATGAGTACAAAGCCAATTATACCCATTAACACAAATTTAACGTACAACCACATTATATATCGGTCAATTATCTTCATTTTCTCCACCAAATCAGATTGTCCATGAAGAATCCCAGATAAAGCCAAAAGCCGATAAATAAAAATATTATATTTGCACTCCACATTGCCCAAAAAGGAGGTATCAACCCCCGGTCAGAAAGAGTTTCACCACCCACTATAAAAATGTAGAAAATCGTAGTAATCAATATGGCAATACCAAAGGCGGCTCCCATTCCTCCCTTTCTGGTTTTAATGCCCAAGGGCGCACCTAAAAAAATAAAAGTAATAGCGGCAAAGGGAAGAGAATATTTTTTATGGATTTCCACCAGGTATTTATTTATTTGATCATTTAAAGCCTTAAGCTGGTTGTTAATTGTCTCCAGCTGACGGCTGTACAGCTGATTATCCTGAGGAATCTGATTGTGGGATTGACTTTGCAATTCAGCCAGCTCTCTTTTCAGGGAATCATATTGATGCTGCCACCGGGAAACCATATTCATCATCTGGCCTGCGCTTAATTCACGATCACCGCGGTGAGAGGTGTCCGGTCTTGCCTCGGGAGGTAGGAAAACATTAGTTAACTGTTGGTCAAAATCTACTTCCCAATAAATTCCATCTTCGCCAATCACCTGCTTCTGACCTCTATTCATTTCAAAGGTAATTAAATTCCACTGGTTATCAATGGTAATGGAAGCCTGCTGGGCAGTAACAAAATTTGCCGGGGCATATTCACTTTTTTCAATCAGCAGCACGTCTTCCAATGTAGCAGGATGGGATGTTTTATCAATTGCCCGGGCATAGAGGATATAACCGGGAAAACTGGTAATAAAGCTTCGAGGAGCTAATTCTGCAGCTGGTCTTATTTCACTGACCCGCATTAACAGAACTTTTACTTTGTGATTGGAGTCAGGAAGAATATGATTGTTGAAATAAATCATAAAAAAAACAAACAAAAATGCAGTAAATCCCAGAGGAACTAATATGCGGAAGGGATTAATTCCCAAAGCTTTGTAGGCGATAATTTCAAAATCTTCGGACATTCTTCCGAATACTGCTAATATTGCAGTGAGAAATGCCATGGGGGCAGTGATGGCAATAATGAAGGGAAGGCTGTATAAAAATATTTTTCCCACAGTTATAGGATCCAGCCCTTTGCCAAAAATCAAATCCACCAATTCAAACAGACGATTCATAATTAATACAAAGGTGTATACAAACAAAGAAAGGGAAAAGGGCATAATCATCTGTTTTATAATGTACAGATCAAAAGCCATCCGGGGAGTTAAAAAAGTTATGGTTCGATTAAGCAGTTTAGTCATCTTCTCTCCAGTACAAATCCGGGCTGGATTTTATCCTCACTACCATAACTCCCAATAAATTTTGTCTGCTTTGAAGGTAGGCAATAAAATTTTCCCAGGATAAATCTACAACTTTACGGTTAGTCATAGAGGCATGTCTGAAAATTCCCGGAGGACGGATATAGAAACCCCAATGAGCCACTACTATTCCCGGCTTGTCAGTAACCAGCATTACGATATCCGCATTAGCCAGATAATTCTCCAATTGCTGGATATTTTGTTTAGGGAAGTAAAAGCAATCAACATTTTCCACGGGAAGATTTACATCCGGATGGCAATCATGCTCGATTAAAAAACTTTCCCGATCAATTTGCTTGAAAATATTTTTTACTCCCGGCAGATCAGGGGTAATATCGTTACATAACCACTGATTATGAGGGATCCAGTCGGTAACCGTATAATGATTCCGGTGATAGTAGCTAACCTGTCCATCAGCATAACGGATGTGGTCTAAAATCTCTAAAAATTCCCTGAAATTTTCCCGGGACAAGGACAGGGCAATTACCTGTTCACAAAAGGTCATGCAGTCCACTCTTTGAAAATCAAACCGGGGATCTTCATCAGGGAAATTCCCTTCTCCTTCACCCAAGGGTCCTAAAACATAGGTAGTGCCTAAAAATTCACCTGAATAATAAGCAATCCGGTCGTAAATATTATCATACCTCTGGTAAATTTGGGGGATAATTGTATCTAGTTGTGATAAATTAATAATTCCCATAACTGCTGTCAATATCAAGTTAATATTCATTTTTCTTTTTTAACATCTCTGCAATGGTTTTCTTAAGATATCCTAATTCCCTGGATTTGCTTATAAATTTCTCCGCTCCTTTATCTACTGCCATTTTCTTTAAATCATTGCTGGAAATTCCACTGTAAAATATTATCGGAATCTCATCGTATTTCGAGCATGATTTAATTTTCATAAGGCAGTTATATCCATTCAACACAGGCATTTCCCAGTCTAAAATGATCAATGCCACATTTTCAGATAATATTTCCAGAATATCAAGAACTTCTTCTCCATTCTCCACTCCCTGAAATACTAAATTTAGACTCTTAATCACTTTTCTAACTTTCTCTCTAAATAATCTCTGGTCATCGGCATGAATGACCACAAGACGTTCCTGCTGGTTCATATAGTGCACCTGATTAAGTTTAGTTGATATAATTATCAATAAAATTTAATGTTTAAAATAACTGTGAATATACCATTTTAACCGTTAATCAATCTAATGATAATTCATCTTCCCGGTTAATTTTATTATATTATTGAACTTATTTTCTTTCCTTAATTTACTCTGATATAATAAAATCTGGTTATGAAGGATCTTTCCATAATCATCGTGCATTTTAAACAGCATGAGGAAACCAACCGTTTATTAGACCATCTTATTGAAAAAACAAAATTACCTAGTTCCGCTGAAATTTTAGTTGTACTTAATTCATCCTATCAGGGAAACTCAATAAGTTCCAACTCAATCAAATTTTTAAAACCCGGTAAAAACCTTGGTTTCGGTGCAGGTATAAATTATGGATGGGAATACGCTAAAGGGGAGAATCTGCTTATTTTAAATCCGGATATCATACCTGAAAAAAATTCAATAGTAGATATGCTGCAGTTTATAAATTCCGGATTATATAAAAATATTGGAATCTTAGCTCCCCGGTTGATGTACTTTGACGGTTCCCGTCAGCATTCCGTACGTAGATTTTACCGCTGGTTCGATCTTTTTTTTTCCAGGTTATCTCTACTGGTAAAATCAAATCCATATTTCTACCATCAGCATTTGATGTCCGACATTGATATTTCAAAACCCATTGAGGTTGACTGGGCAGTGGGAGCCTGTTTGATGCTATCCAGGAAGTTTATCACCTCTCAGCCTTATATTTTCGATCCCCGTTTTTTCCTTTACTTTGAAGATGTTGAACTTTGTACCCGGTGTTGGAGATCAGGTTTTAAAGTGGTCTACCAACCCCAAATTATTTTTCATCACTTCCACCACCGGGAAAGTAAAAATATTTTCAGCTATTCCGGTTTTCAGCACATATTCAGTGGATTAAAGTACTTTATCAAATACCGGGGATTATATCACCGCGGGGAATCCTGCTCAACGGTGACTGAAGCCGGAACTGACTGAAATGAATTTATTGCTTCATCCATTAATGCACAAACCAACAGGCTTACTGCCAATCCAAAACCAAAACCGGTGCCCATCTGCATCCACCAAATTGAATTGATAACATTGAAAAATTCCAATATCCATTCAAGGAACATGGCAACAGAAAATACCATTGACAATCCCAGGGTATTTTTCCAATTCAAATGATCTCGCAGTAAGGGAAAAACTACTGCTGCTGCCAGGAAGAAGGATATATCAATCCCTGTACAACGGAAACATACTGCTGCCGGCCTGCTCAGAATCCAGGGACAGCGGTTAGGAATTCCATGACAGAGAAACCTGTATACAAACCTCAAATTCCTGGAAAAACCAAGAAGACCGAAATTTTCCAGAACAGGGGGCAGTATCCCTAATATCCATACCCCCAGAAAAATTGATCCAATGCCCAAAGCCCAGCGGGGATATCTTTGCTTCATTATTTTCAATGCTGATATCCGATTAAACACATCTTCAACAAAGCCATTCTGATGAATATCCCGTTTTGTATTTGGCTGAAATACAGCGCTTTGGGATCTACATCCACATCCGGGGATATTTCATCAACCCGGGGGAAAGGATGAAGCAAGATTGATTTATCTTTCATCGAATCAACAACTGCCCGGTTTACTATGTATTTCCCTCTTGCTTTTTCATAATCACCGGGTCTTTCAATTAACCTTTCCCTTTGAATTCTGGTCATATAAATTACATCTACTTGGGGTGCTATTTCCCTCAGATCATCACATTCTTCCCAGGGAATTTCATGTTTATCCAGATGTTGTTTGATATCATCTTTCATCCTTAAAAAATCAGGAGATATAAACACTATTTTCACATCACTGTATTTTGCCAGTAAATAAGCCAGCGATCTCACTGTTCTGCCGTTTTCCAGATCACCAACCATAGCCACACTCAATCCGTCAATTTTAATAAAGGATTCCTTAATTGTATACAAATCTAGAAGAGCTTGAGTGGGGTGCTGACCTGCTCCATCACCAGCATTTATAATTGGAATCTGAGCGATTTTCTCCGCCAGCTTTGCGGTTCCGCTTTGATAATGCCGGAGTACGATAATATCAGCATAACTTTGTATTGTTCTGATGGTGTCCTGAATGCTTTCCCCTTTTGCCGCTGAAGAAAACTCCCGGGCATTTTCGGTGGATATTACCCTCCCCCCTAATCTGATCATAGCTGATTCAAAACTCAACCGGGTACGGGTGCTGGGTTCATAGAATACCGTAGCCATTATGGCATGCTTCAGAATATCGCTGCCTCCTGAATATGCAATTTTTTCCATTTCATTGGCTTCATTAAAAACTACTTCCAATAAATCACGGTCAAACTGCTGTGCTTCAATAACATGATCAAGTTTCATCTTCCCTCCTCAACTGTGTGCTTTATACCAGTCATCACCAATGTGGGTGGTCACCACTAAGGGTACCTTTAATTTTACAATATTTTCCATGACATCTTTCACAATAGCAGAAATTTTTTCAACTTCATTTTCCTTGACTTCCCAGATCAATTCATCATGTACCTGCAGTATCAAATGGCATTGCTGATGTTGAAGTTTTTTATGTAACTCAATCATCGCCATTTTAATTAAATCAGCTGCCCCCCCCTGCACCGGAGTGTTCAGTACTTTTCTAACTGATCTTCTGCGGATATTATGATTACGGTCATCTAAACCCCGGATAATTCTTCTCCTCCCCATAAATGTTCTGACTTCTCCTGTTCTTTTTGCCTCCTCCACCAATTTATCCTGCCAGGTTTTAATGCAGGAAAACCGGTTGAAATAATCTTCGATGAAGGACCGGGCAGTCTGTTCAGTAATTTTCATATCATTGGAAAGTTTAAATGAAGACATCCCGTAGAGGACCCCAAAATTTACAATTTTGGCTAATGATCTTTTCTGTTCATCTATGTCCAAAGGATCAATATTAAATATCTCCGCTGCAGTTCTCCTATGTATGTCTTCCCCCTTCTTAAATGCTTGTATAAAGGTTGGGTCTTCAGAAAGATGGGCAGCTATCCTCAATTCAATTTGAGAATAATCTGCAGATAGAAGCTTCCATCCATTCTCAGTGATAAAAGCTTTTCTTATTTGACGTGCCCGTTCATTGCGGATGGGGATGTTTTGAAGATTGGGATCTGAAGAAGAAAATCTTCCGGTAGCAGTTGAACGTAAATTAAATTTACAGTGTAAGCGTTGTCGGGAATCCACCATATCCGGTATGACCTCTACATAAGTTGAAAGAAGCTTGGATAAAAACCGGTGTTCCAATATTTTCTCCACAATGGAATGAGAACTGATGAGTTTTTCTAAGGTTTGTGAATCAGTAGATCTGCCGGTTTTAGTTTTTTTCAGTACAGGCAATTTCAACAAATCATATAGTAAATGCGCAACTTGCTGAGGAGAGCGGGGATTAATTTCCGCTCCGGCCAGTTGAGCAATTTCCTTCTCAATCTTATTTAAATCCTTATTTAATTCAATACTCATGAATTTCAACCATTCAACATCAATCAACACCCCCCTTTTTTCCATTTTGGCAACTATTTCAATTAAAGGCAGTTCAATTTGATAGTAAAGTTCAGTCAGATTTAATTCACCCAGGTTTTGTTTAAGTTTCTGATAAATTAAACCCATTTTTTCAATACTCTGGGGTAAAGATAAATATTCTTGGAGAAATCTCCGGGATAAACTAACCGGATCATATTGTTCTGCTTCAGGATCTATAAGATAAGCCATTGTACCCACATCCTCTACATCCCCATGCTCAGGTTTTAATGAGTATTCCAGCATAAACTGCTTAAAGTTATCGGATAAAAATTTACTGGGTTTTAATTTATCCATTATATTCTGGGTGATTTTTGTAAATTTTCCTCCGCCATAAGCTATCCATTCATTTTCCAGTTTACTTATTGAAATTATATCTGATTTTATTTCTCCGTTTAATTTCAAGGAGATGGATTCAGATTTATTTAAATCAATGTCTAACTGGGAAGCTACTTTTACTAAGTCCCATGATTGTAAAAATAGCCTGGCTTTATCTCCTGGTTTTTTCCGGGTAAGTTTATCCGGGGAAGGAAGGCTTAAATCTGTTTTCAAAGCTATCAATTTATCTGCAAGTTCAATATCTTCCAGGTGATTATTGATTTTTTCTGCAATACTGGCAGTGGTATAGGATTTAGGCTGATCAATGAGATTTTTTAAATTTTTTGCTTTGCTGATTAATTTAGCCGCGGTTTTCGGACCGATTCCGGGAACTCCTTTGATATTATCAACACTATCCCCGGTTAAACATAAGTAATCTTTGATTTGTTCCGGATAAACGCCAAATTTCTGAAAAATTTTTTCCCTGTCCATAATTACCCATTTTTGTTTCCGATCCGGACTGACCACAGTAACATGCTCATTTACCAGCTGAAAAAGATCTTTATCTCCGGAAACAATTTTAAAATTATCCACGTGGGGAGCTAATTGTACCGCTGCTGAAGCCAGGATATCATCTGCTTCATAATCATCATAAACTAAAACTGGGTAACCTAAATAAGCTAAACCTTGTTTTAAAACCTCAATTTGTTTTTTCAGACTATCAGGCATTTTTTCCCGTTTAGCTTTGTACTCCGGATAGATTTCCGAACGGAAACTGGGCTGGGGCGGATCAAAAACCACTACAATATTTAAATCGTTAAATGTCTTTTCCAGGGAAATTAAAGTTTGGATAATCCCGTAAACTGCTCCAACTTCCCGGCCGTCTTTTGTGGTAAGATTTGCCTGCTGCAGAGCAAAAAAACTCCGGTAAGCGAAGGCAGTCCCATCAATAAAAATCAATGATACAATTCCCTGTTTTTAATATAATCAGCAACAGAGGGCAATAAAAAGCATCTGTACTCCTGCCCCTGTTTAATTCGGCTTCTTATTTCCGAAGAGGAGATATCCATTTTCCTCTGCAATTGAATATATTCAGGACTAGGATCCAGCTGGTTGTTATTCCTGGTCATTACCAAAAATTTTACCATCTTTTCAATTTGTTCTATTTTATACCACGAATCCAAGGTCTCCGCTTGATCTTGACCAATCATCATAAACCATTCCTGAACCCCAGGATATTTAAGAAATAAAGCTTTTATCAAATTATAACTGTAGTTCGGTTGAGGTAAATTTTTTTCAATATCACAGACCTCCATCCATTTATATTCAGAGGCGACCAGCAAGGTCATTTTCAACCGGTCGTTGAAATTTGCAATCGGTTTCGCTTTATGGGAAGGCAAATTAGTAACTACCCACAATATTTTATCTAAATTTACTTTTTGGTAGGCATCACAGGCGAATATAACATGGGCGAGATGGGGTGGATCAAAACTTCCACCAAAAATCCCCACTCTCATCAATTCTCCTGAATATTAATTGAATCCGGAGAATCTATAGTTATATTCCCAGAAATATCTAGAATAATTTGTTGAGCTCTTTGAGAGTATTCGCTGTCAGTTTCATTTATTTTAAACAAATATTCCAATGCCTGATTAGTATCTTTCTGCTGAAGAGAAAGTTCAGCAATTTCCAGATAGGCTCTTTCAACATTTTCTGTATATGGATACATAGTTGCTGCGGTTAACAGAGTAATTAATGCCGCCTGGGGCTGATTCATGGTGCGGTAAATGTAAGCTTCATGGATTAATTTCGAAATCAACACCTCTTCACACTCAGCCATACCCAACAGGGCATCATCCCGGCGGGGGTGATCAGGAAAACGGGTAACAAAATATAAATATTGTTCCAATGCCCTTTTCCTGCCAGTTTGGTCTTTTTCCATGCCCGGAGCATTCATCTGATAAGAATGAGCCAGCTTATACATTGCATCAGGATATAGGCTATCCGCAGGGAATCTATTCATAAACAATCTAAATGCATCAATTGCTTCATTCCATTTCTCATCCTGATAAAAGCACTCCCCTACCATATAACACGAATAGCTTTTATAACTGCTGAAAGCGTAATTTAAAAAAAGAAAATTAAATTTGGTGGCCGCATCTGAATATTTTCCTTGTTCATAAAGAGATTCCGCCTGAATTAAAATTTGTTGTTCTCCTAGAAATTCATTGGACAGGTTATGAGAGGCACAACTGGAGACAATCAGTAATATTGTTCCCGCTAAGATAAATTTATATAGTTTGGTTGACATAAAAAACTCCATCGCTTGAACTTTACATTCCATTTAACAGTCTTAGCGCTTTATCTCTGAGTACAGAGCTTCTTTCAAGTTCTAAAACCCGTTCTAAATATATAGATGCTTCATAATTTTTTCCCCACACTACCAGTAAACTACCCGCTAACCAGGATGCTTCTGCAGACACTGAACCATTGGTTAAATAAGCACTTTCGGTAAGGTAAGTCATCGCCTCATGAGTCTTACCTTGGTTTAAATAATCCTGGGCGATCTCCACTAAAAGCTTAGCTTTTTCTTGATTTACCTCCATTCGATTTACCCCGGGAATAACCAGTGCTGAATCAATCCAATCAACTGCAATTTGCTTGGTTCCCATCTGTTGATAAATCCTGGCTAGAATAAAACAAACCTGCAAAGAACTAATATTATTGGTATGAGCAAATAATAATCCCTCAATGGCGGTGGAAGTATCTCCCTCTAATAAAAATTTCTGGGATACTTCTAAAATCAGATTTGGTTTCACCGCAGTTCTATCCAGTAAAAATATTTTTTGAGAATAATATATTTCTTCAGTGTAACGACCTTCTTCAGACAACTTATCAATAATTTGCTGGTATTTCAACAGCACTGTATCCAGATATGAGTGGTCTAACAATACTACGGTATCCAATGCATTGGCAGCATTAGCATATTGTCCCAACTTTATATCAATATCTGCGGAAAGTAACCACACCTTTAAGTCTGAAATTTCATCATCCTCTTCCATAATGGAATCCAGGGTTATCCGGGCTCTATCATACAATCCCTGATAGTATAGGTCCTTAACTTTATCCAAACCCTGAGAATTATTATTGTGGGTACATGAAAATATACTCAGGGTTAATATTAAACTTATTGAAATTCTGGGATTAATCATATTTTGTAATTATAAATGAATTAAAATTTTGGTTATAATTTTTTAACTTATTACCTAATTAAGTTATTACTCTTCGAATAGATTGTCAAGAGAAGGTGTCTTTGATTTAATTTTTCGTTTTAAATGAGGGAAGGTATCCTCAATATCTACTTTTTTCACATTCATATCCCCATTTTCAAGAGATTTCAACTGAGCTTCCAGAAACCCCATTAACTGTGCTTTTAAAGTTGCCTTATGGGTATTCAATGCGGATATTTCATTAGTAATTTCCACTACACTATTACGGGCGTTGGAAATAATGTTTTCCGCCTGCAATTGGGCATTTTGAATAATTAGTTCAGCTTCTTGTTCTGAGTTCTTTTTTACCTGTTCCACCGATTTTTGTGCGGAAGTCATGGTTTTTTGAAGGGTTGCCTCTAAATTTCGATAATCCTCAATAACTTTTTCCAATTCCCTGAGTTGTTCTTTTAAAGCCATGTTTTCTCTAATTAACTCACCATAGTTATCCGCTATGGTCTCCAGATAGTTAATGACTTCCTCCGGATCATAACCTCGGAATTTTTTTCTGAATTCCATTTTTCTTATTTCAAGAGGAGTAATACTCATTTTTCACCTCGATTCAAAAATTATTCTACCTATTCTTACCATTGTGCTGCCTTGTTCAATAGCTAATAAATAATCATCACTCATTCCCATAGAGAGCTCAGGAAGAGAATAGTGCTGATTTAATTTGTACAGAAATGCAAATTGTTTTCTGATTTCAGATGCAGATGCCCCTAATCCGGAAATCCCCATTAATCCTCTTAAATTGAATTCTTCAGCTTCACCAATAAAACTTATAATTTCATCTACCCTGTCCGGAGCCGCCCCAAATTTTTGGTCTTCTTGAGATATATTGACCTGAACAAATACTGGATATTTACTAATTCCCTTCCTGGCTAAGGATAATTTTATTTTTTTGGCTAATTTAAGGGAATCAATACTTTGTATAACCCCGAATATCTCAAGACATTTATTGATTTTATTGGTTTGGAGATGACCGATAAAATGTTTGTTAATTTCTGGAGGAATATTTAGATATTTTTGTTCTGCCTGTTGAACTCTATTTTCTCCAATATTGTCAATCCCTGATTTTATAACTGCCTCCACCGCTTGCTGACTCTGTTTCTTGGTCACCGCTACAATGGTAATTTTATCGTTATTATATCCAACTTTACTGCATATACCTTGAATATTTTCATTAATTTTTTTTAAATTTTCTTCAATGGCAAGCTTTAAATGATCGCTCATAACTTAATAATCTATCCTCAACCTAGAATTGTCAATTATTCTGCCTTCTCAAATAAGCGGGTTCCATCAATTCATCAGCAGTAAAAACTTCATAATCATCGTCTATTGGTTTGTTTTTTCTACTCCTCATACGGTTTTCAAAAACCTTCATCTTTTTGTTATTATCTTGTTTTTCATTTTCCATTTTTTGATCTGGAATTTCCTCTATTCTCTGATATTGGTCCGAGGTTGAAGTTGATTCATCAATATCCCATACCAATCCCTGGTCCAAGGCTTGTTCAGCTTGATCTAATACTGAACTTTCTGAAACAGATTGTTCCTGGTCAGATTTCTGGGTTGTTTTTCTAAGTAAGTTAGTTCCAATTCCGGTGGCAATGATTGTAATTTCCACTCTTTGATCAATGGTGTCATCATATCTGATACCAAACAACAATTCTTTTTCTCCTTCCCCTCCCACTTTTTCCTTCATAAAGTTCATGGTATTGTAAACTTCGTCTAATTTTAAATCTCTGGGACCAGTAATATTTATCAACACGCTAACTGCTTCGCTTATGGATACATTTTCCAACAGGGGTGAATTAATTGCTTCATTGGCTGCCTGTATTGCCCTATCTTCGCCGGTTCCGTAGCCAATTCCCATCAGCGCTTTACCCCCCTTACTCATAACCCTGCTGATGTCCGCAAAATCCAGATTGATGTGTCCCTGTTTAGTAATCAGGTCAGACACTCCTTTGGTCGCCCTTACCAGGACTCCATCTACATATTTGAACGCATCCATCAAGGTTATCTGATCATTGTAAAGGGTTTTTATATTGTCATTTTGAATTACCAAAATTGTGTCAGAACAAGCTTCCAATTCCTTTAAGCCCCGGTTGGCAATCTCCATTTTTTTCATGCCCTCCCATTTGAAGGGCAAAGTGACTACGCAAACAGTTAAAGCCCCTGCTTTTTTAGCCACTTCTGCAATCAAAGGAGAAGCTCCGGTTCCCGTTCCTCCTCCCATTCCTGCAGTGATAAAAATCATATCCACTTCTTTTACCAATTCCTGGATTTCAGACTGATCTTCTTCCACCGCTTTTCTGCCCTTAGCCGGATCAAAACCAGTTCCCAAACCCCGGGTCACTTCTTTTCCTATCTGAATTTTTGTACTGGCTTTTGATCTTCTCAAATCCTGAAGATCAGTATTTACTGCTACGGTGTTAACTCCCTGAACCCCTTCTTCAATCATGGTATTGATAGTATTACCACCAGCTCCACCAACACCGATAACCATTATTTTAGCTAATGGTACTTCTTGAGGAGCAATTTCAAACATTCCCATATATTTCCTCCTTAGCCTCTATATTAATAAATTTAAAATTAAACATTAATTTATTCCCGGTTAAAAGAAATCACTGATCCATTTTTTCAATCTGTCCATGAAAGTATCCTGGCTGGTGTAAATTCGTTTAACATTATTTTCTTCTTTATCCATTACTGTATATTTAATCAAACCCACGCAGGTGGAAAATGAAGGTGAAGATACTGCTTCTACCATCCCGCTGAGATCATTAGTGGGAATTCCCACTCTCATCGGTAATTCAAATAATTCTTCTCCCACTTCTAAAATACCTTTTAAATTTGCACAACCTCCGGTTACCACCAGACCTGAAGCGAGATTATGGGCATATTCACTTCTTTTAATACGGCGATAGGAAAAATCCAACATTTCTTCAACTCTTGCTTCCACCACATCGTACAGCTTCTCCGTATTAATTTTCCGGGGTCCTCTACCCGCAGTACCCGGGATTTCAATAATTTCCTCTAAATCCAGGTAAGAGGGATGAGCCGCAGACTTTTCAATTTTAATCTTTTCGGCATAAGTTCTGCTGGTAGCTAAACCCATGGCAATATCCCGGGTAATCGCTTCTCCTCCCAACTTTACCAAACCGATATCTCTTAACGAGCCCCCATACCAAATAGCGATATTGGTTACCCCCCCCCCTATATCCAAAAGACAAACTCCCTGATGCATTTCTTCCGAATCCAATACTGCATAGGAAGAAGCCAGAGACTGAATAACCATCATATCCACTACTAATCCTGCCCGTTCCACCGCCTTTTTAATATTCCCTAAAGCTAATGAGGAGCCGGTAATTATATAGATAATTGCTTCCAATCTCATTCCCATTAATCCCACCGGATCCACAATATTTGGCTGATTATCCACAATGAAATCCTGAGTAAGGGTATGAATTATTTCGCGTTCGGTAGGTATGGCAATTCCTTTTGCTGATTCTCTAACCCTTTCCACATCAGCATTGGTAATACCCTCATTCCTGCTGCCGATAGATATTACTCCTTTGCTGGCCATTCCTTTAATGTGTTCACCGGTAACTGCGACACAGATCGGTCCGATTTCTATTCCCGCCATAACTTGGGCATCATGAACTGCAGTTTTAATTGAATTAATTGTTTTCTCTAAATTTATGACTACTCCATGTCTCATTCCCTCAGAAGATGATTCCCCAACTCCGATAATATTTATCTTTTTTTCAGGGGACACTTCCGCAATTACTACACTTACTTTTGAGGTGCCTAAATCTAAACCAGCCACTATATGGTGTTTATCCATGTTAATAGCCCCTTCCAATTTTTTTATAAACAAGCAATTCACCTGGATTACTTAAATCAAAACTATATCTTGCATTCCACCAGGAAGTATTGCGCATACTTAATATAATTCTAAAAGCATTATAAAAACTGTTATCTCCTATATAAAAAACAATCTCATCTTTAGTTACCACCGTCAAACCACTGTCTGAGAGCAATAATTTATCAATTATGGAAAGATCATAACCCCTAGCTAGTAGATAAGCAGGCGGGGACAACACTCCTCCCGGAGGTATGATCCGGTTGGCGGACAATAAATTTCTGTCTGGCAACACTATTGTCGGAGTTAACAGAGCGATTTCATCTTGAACATTTTCAGCTTGGTCTAAGGGAATTATAAATCCATCCGGATCCATACCTAATTTATCTGTAATTTCAATTACCGGATACCGCAGATATAGGTATATTGCAATGTTGCCGAAATTATGGTTGGTTATCTTTGCTTTTTTTATCAGCCAGTACCTCTCAATTCGTTCTTCCGCGGTGGATAAATCTACATCAAAAATATTTACTCCTGTGTTTATTCCCGATATTTGTTCGATCAACTGATTATCAACTGGTGAATTACATATAATAGTTAATTTTCTAACTCTAAATAATGAACTTCGTCCAATTATTATTCCAATAATAAATCCGGATAGACATACCCCAATTATCAATATTAATATTTTTCTAACCTTCAATTAGATTCCCCTCATAATCATAGATTCTCAATTCCGGATTTAATTCAATTGAACATTTTTTTAACACATCCTGTTTTACCTGTTCCATTAAAGTTAAAAATTGCTGAGTACTCGCCCCTGGTTCAGTGATAAAAAAATTTGCATGTTTATCCGACACTTTTACCTGCTGGTAACTTTTTCCTTTCCATCCACATCTTTCAATCAATGCGCCAGCATAGTCCCCTGGCGGATTTTTAAAAACCGATCCCGCAGTTCGGTTTGCTTTGGGGAAATGATCATCCCGATACTTTCTAATTTCTGCAAACAGGTTTTCAATCTGCTCTGCTGGCATATCTTCCCGGTTAATCATAACTTTCAGCAAAATTTCGGATATCCCTTTTCGGTAATCCATTTCTTCGGCTTTAATTTTTCTCCATCCCGATTCATAAGTCTTGACCCTCAACAGATGATCAGAAATAGTGCCCCATTTGGTCCCCCCATTCATCACTACCGTTCCTCCTATGGTTCCGGGCATGCCATAAAGACCGGAAAGTGAAGATATCCCCTGTTGAGTTAAATGAGAAATTGCTGAACTTATGCTCAATCCACTTCCCAATAATATCTCCTCTTGCAATATCTCCATTTTCATAAATTCACCGCCTAATACGATAACTACCCCCTTAAAACCTTGGTCGGAAAATAAGCTGTTACTTCCTCCTCCCAGCATCAGTACAGGCAGTTCATGGTGATCAGCCCAGTTGATTACTTCAAAAAATTCATTTTCATTTTCCACCCGGCACAGTACTTTTGCCGCCCCCCCCAGTTTAAGAGTAGTCCATGATGATAAGCTTTCCAACTCCCACCAGCGTGAACCTAAACTTTCCAGAGGAATATTCATTTTATTTTCTCCTCGGCAATTTTAACTAAATCTCCTCTCCAATTATCAACATCCCCTGCTCCCAATAAAATAACCACTCCATTCATACTGGTAATCTTGGTTTCAAGCCACTGCATTAAACTCTGTTTATCCGGCAGCAGCAAGTTAACCTTTCCCAACCGGTTCAGGGAATCTGCAATCATTGCACTGGAGACTCCGGGAAGCGGCTGTTCCCTTGCCGGATATATAGGCATGATCAGAACTTCATCGGCATTACTCAAGCTTTGAGCAAATTCAGAGGCAAACATTTTTGTCCTGGAGAAAAGATGAGGTTGAAATACTACAGTTACTTTATCATAGATCTCCTTAGCAGTGCTTATTGCCGCATATACCTCAGTGGGATGATGAGCGTAATCGCTAATCATAGTTAAATTACTATTCTGCCAGAATATTTCATTTCTTCGACTAACTCCGGGAAATTCCTGCAAAGCCGCAATGGATTTTTCCGAAGCTATTCCCAATAATCCACCGATAGTGATGGCCAGGGCTGCATTTTTGTAATTATGAATACCCCAAACCGGCAGTTTGACAACTCGGTCCTGATAAATCATATGGTCAAAATTTGCATTAAAATAAATATCCACATTCTCATCTTGCCCGCAGGTGATAACTTCCGACCCCATCTCTTCAGTTAATTTTGAAGTCATCTCATCACTGACCATAACTAATTTATTTTCAGAGTTAGTTAAATATTGTTTAAATGCTGAATACAGCTGATCTTTAGTCTGGTAGTGCTTTCCCATATGATCTACTTCCATGGAACTAACTACTCCCCAAAAAGGTTTAAATAACAAAAACATCCGGTCACTTTCATCAAGCTCAAGAATCGCCAGCTGAGATTCAGCCCAGGATAATCCACTCTGCTGGGATGATATTTCCCCTCCTAAAAAAGTCAAAGCGGAAATATCTGAATTGTTGACAATATATGACAACATAGCAGTAGTTGTGGTCTTCCCATGAGTTCCAGCTATCCCCACAACTTTATATTCCTTTAATTCTTGTTGCAATGCCTCTCCCCGGCTTTGAACAGTACTCACTTTTTCTCTGGCTTCAATTAATTCTTGTTCAGAAGGTGAAATTGCCGGTGAATAAATTAACCGGTCCACTGATTTTAGATGAGCGGGATCATGTCCCCGGTAACATTTAATTCCCAGGGAAATTAACCTGTCCACCCGATGATTCCGGTCCCGGTCACATCCGCTGACTTGATATCCTTTAATCATCAATAACTCCGCCAGCGGAGCCATTCCTGATCCTCCTATACCCATCAAGTGTATCATCCTGCTTTTCCCGCCTCGATCACTAATTCCGCTACTTTTGATGCTCCATCCAGATTAAAGTCCTGTCCTTTAAAATTCCTTTCTGAAAGATTTAACATCTTTTCAACAGCTTCATGCAGCCCACATGCATTTAATTCAGATTCCTCCAGTAAATAAGCTGTTTTTGTTTTAATTAAACTCATTGCATTATTCAATTGATGACCCCTGGCTTGTTTAATGGGAATTAGAATAGCTGGTTTTTTCCATAAATTTAATTCACCGATGGTCATCGCCCCTGCCCGAGATATTACTAAATCGCAGGCAGCATAATATAAACTTATATTTTCAATATAGTCCTTGGTTATAAATTGATCAGTATAGCTGCGGCTGAGTTGATAATAATCACCGCTGCTGAATTTACCTGCGCTGGCAATAAAAATTCTTTTGTGGGGCAGGGAATAAATACTGATCATCTGGTGTACAGTTTTTTCAATTTTCTGAGAACCTTGGCTGCCCGCGACAATCAAGATAATCTGACTATTTTGATCCAGCCCTAATTCTTTTCTGGCTTTAGTTTTGGTAAGTGAATTTCTACTATCAATTAAATTTTTACGAAAAGGAATACCGGTATACTTCACCTTCCAATGAGGAGGGAGTTGACCAATAGCATCCGGGTGGGCTAAGGCAATGCATTTGGCAAATCTTCCAAATTTTCTGGTAGTTATACTGGGTTGACAGTCAATTTCCAGCATAACCAATGGTAACCGGCAGATCACTGCAGCCAATATCGCCGCTGATGATGAATATGAACCTGAACTAAGTAAGACTTTTATGGATTTTGACTTTATAAAATTTATACTGCGAATAGTTGACCAACTCAATAACCACAATGCCTTCAGCCTGTTTAAGATATCCGCTCCCGCCCAAGGTAATATTCTTACCGCAAACAGTTGATTTTCCATGGAACTCAAAATCTTTCTTTCCAGACCACGAATGCCCCCGGTGTAGTACACTTGATTATATTGCTGTAAAACTTCAGCCACTGCCACCGCAGGATAGATATGTCCGCCTGAGGCTCCAACTGCAATTAAAATCTTCATACTATAGTACTCCGGGTGTTGATGCCTGCAGATATCATGGCATTATATTTGTCTACCCTATCTTGATAAGCTAATTCCTTGGCGCTGCTGGAAATATTGAGCAAAACTCCAATTAAGAACAAATTAGTCACCATGGCGCTTCCTCCATAGGAGATAAAGGGAAGAGGCAATCCGGTAGAAGGTAAAAGACCTATGCTGATGAAGGCATGAATAATTGCATAAAGGAATATATTAAGAGATATGCCCACCGACAGAAAATACATAAATTTATCGTATTGATAAACCCCTGAAGCTACCTTGAATCCAAATATCAAAATAATCAGAAAAATTGCAATCACCACCATAACCCCTAGCATGCCCATCTCTTCTCCAATGGCGGCAATGACCATATCCTTATCAATTTCCGGTATAAATGCCCCGTTTTTTAACTCCCCTTTGCCCAAGCCTCTGCCAAAAACCCCGCCGTTTGCAAAAGCAAGCATGGAGTTAAGCACTTGAGGATGACTGTTACTTTCATCTGATTCAGTTATATGGACAATGTAATCATCCACTCTTTTACCAATATGCTTAAATCTATTTACCGGCATTAAATAAAGTATAAATCCGATTAAAATGACGCTGGTTATCAATACCAGAGAAAATTTAATTGGAACTCCTCCCACAAAGAAAAATCCAATAATGAGAATTAATAATACCAGCGCAGTGGATATATCCGGCTCCAGGGCAATCAATGCGATAATCCCACCAATAACTACCAACAATCCCCAGGACCACTTGGCATTCTGCTTGGATTTACCCCGTTTACGGCAGATATAATGGGAAGTGTAGAATATCAATACGATCTTAGCTAATTCCGAAGGCTGAAAACTTAACACCCCCAGGGAAAACCATCTGCTGGCTCCGTTTACAAATTTACCCGACAAAATCACTGCAAATAGAATAATCACGGTAAGCAATGACAGCAAAAACAGCAAAACTGTATTTGCAATCCTCTTCAGCGGGATTATAAGTCCCAATAACAGAGCGATAATACCTACCCCAATGTTTAAGATGTGTTTGACAAATGAATTGGACCAATGAAGTTTTTCATAGACCTGCTGCTGAGTAGAAAAAACTACAATAATTCCAATTCCAATCAGAATCAGCACCGATATTAATATCATATAATCAATATTTAATAATCTTCTCTTAAGCACAGTTAACTGTTCTCCTCAGATTGCTGACCGCCTGCTTAAATTTGTCTCCTCTGTCCAGAAAATCTATAAACAGATCAAAACTAGCCATTCCCGGATTCAAGAGGACCACCTCGCCCTTATTGGACAGTTGGAAGGATATGTACACCGCTTGATCAATATCCTCAGCGATTTTATAAGTTTTACCCAGATTATTCAGGTGCTTTGCTAATTCTGAAGAAGATTTGCCTAACAGTACAACCTGGCTGGCTAAATCATTCAATATTTCAGCAATACGGTATAAATCAGTATTTTTTGGATGCCCCCCGGCAATAACTGTACTGTGGGGAAAGGTTTCCAGAGAACGTTCAAAAGCAGCTTCATTGGTACACATGGAATTATTAATGAAAGTTACCCCTTCCACTTCACCAACTATTTCCAGCCGGTGAGGCAAGCCGGAGAAATTTCTTATTCCCTGTTTAAGCTCATCAGGATTAACACCAATTTTCAGGGCAGCTGTACCCGCTGCCATTATGTTTTCAAAATTATGCTCTCCCCTGAGCTGTATATCCGAATAGGGTATGATTATATCAGGAATAAATATAATTCCTTGATCATCAAGGAAAGAATAAAATTGGGGATGTTCATTATGTCCGAAGTATAATTTCTGTTTATCCAGTTTCTCCGTCAATTTACTGATAATGGGATCATCACCGTTTAGAACTACAAATCCTGAATCTGAAGTCCGATTAACTAAATCCATTTTTAATTCAGCGTATTCATTAATATCTTTATGCCGGTCAAGATGATCGGGAGACAGGTTAGTCCAAATCACTGCATCCGGTTTGAAATATTTCACCAGCTCCATCTGAAAACTGCTGACTTCAGCACAAATCCATTTATGGGGTTGAGACTGGTTTGCTAACTCTGAAAGGGGTTTGCCCGGAGCAAGATTACCTCCGATTTCACCGCCTAATTTTGCTGCTTTCAGAATTTCACCCAATAAAGCGGTGGTAGTGCTTTTACCGTTGGTTCCGGTTATGGCTACCAGCTTACCCTGCAACCAAGCCCACCCTATTTCAATTTCTGTAATTATCTCCACATCCTTTTTCCTAACTTCTCTGAGGAATTCATGGTTTGGATTTACTCCCGGGCTTACTATTAATATCCGGCAATCATCCAGTTTAGAACTGTGCATTCCCTCCTCCCAGGGAATATTCAACGCTTCCAGTTGTTGCCGGGCATGCAGGGATAATTTCCCGTGGTCACTTACAAATACTTCTAATCCTTTGCCTTTTAACAGTTTAGCTGCAGCTATCCCACTCCGGCCTGCCCCTATTATCGCCAGTTTTGAATTTTTAAGCTTTTCAATTAATTGAAGTTTATCCACTACCTCACCTTCAGAGTACTAATGCCAATCAATGCAAACAGTATTGCTACCAGCCAAAACCTAATTACAATCTTACTTTCCGCCCATCCAGATTTTTCAAAGTGGTGATGAAGTGGAGCCATTTTGAAAACCCTCTTACCACCTGACATTTTAAAATAACCTACCTGGATAATAACTGAACAGGCTTCAATTACAAAAACAGCTCCGAAGAACAAAAGTAATATTTCCTGCTTAATTAATATGGCTACCAGGCCTAAAGCTCCTCCTAAGGCTAAAGATCCTGTATCTCCCATGAATACTTCAGCAGGATGGGCATTAAACCACAGGAATCCTAAGCACGCACCAAAGGCAGCAGTGGCAAAAATTGTAACTTCAGCGGCCAGGGGATCAAAGCCAATATGGAGGTAGTTTGAGGCTTTAATGTTTCCAACAATATATGCCACTACTGCAAATGATGCAAAAGAAACCGCTAGCAATCCAGGAGAAAGTCCGTCCAGTCCATCAGTTATATTAACTGAGTTTGAAGATCCCAATATTACAAACAAAATCAATGGTACATAGAACCACCCAAAGTCAATAATCATATTTTTTAAGAAAAGAGCATTAGATTGAGTAACTCTTAACTCCCCTGCTGAAGGAAAATTAAAAAGAGTCCATCCCACTATTAAAGTTAAAATAATTTGTCCAAATAGTTTGTACTTCCCTCTAATTCCCTTTTTCTGTTTCATTTTCACCAGATCATCAATAAATCCAAACATGCCCAGCCAGATCACCGAAGCCATCAAAATCAGCACATTGCGGTTGGTCAAATCCCCCCACAGCATAGTTGATATAAGTACTGCCAGGATTATCAGCAATCCTCCCATGGAGGGAGTTCCTTTCTTCTCCTGATGGCGGGTAGGCAAATCTTCTCTAACTATTTCTCCGGTTTTCAAATGCTTCAACTTCCTGATAGTCCAGGGACCCAGCATGAAAGATATAATCAAAGCAGTTATTCCCGCATAGGCAGCGCGGAAAGTGATGTAACTGAAAATATTAAAAAAAGAAATTGAATTTT
>LKUE01000231.1 GCA_001412365.1 Desulfuromonas sp. SDB
CAATGAACAATGATCAATTAACAATGAACAATTTTCCACTCCTGACCCAACACAGAGTCACCGCCCTACCCCGGAGGGAATGGAACGCAGATGGACAGAATTGACCTGACTGGTAACAGGTTGACCGGAATCTCTTCACTCTATCCAAGGAACAATAGAACAATAAAATAAAACAATCTGCAATTTTAGGATAATAGGTTATAATTTTTCGGTTAACATTTTAATATATTTAGAAAAAAGTAGATTATGGTTGAGTATAAGAAAAATATCATAAAATTAGCCAAAGCAGCTAAACAGCAGGGGGGGAGAGTGTTTGAAGTGGGGGGGACGGTTAGAGACCGGTTACTTAACCGACTCCGGAAAAATGAAGATGTCGATCTGGAAGTATACGGTTTATCCGCGGAAAAATTGGAAGACATCCTGAATTCGTTGGGCAAAGTAAACCTTACTGGAAAGTCATTTGCGGTTTATCGTCTGGGAGATGCGGAAATATCGCTTCCCCGGGAGGATAGAAGGATTGGCATGGGGCATAAAGATTTTAAGGTTAAGGTCAATCCCCACCTTTCTTTTATAGAAGCCTGCCGGAGAAGGGATTTTACGATAAATGCCATATTGCAGGATGTTTTAACCGGAGAGATAATTGACCCCCTTAAAGCCCAGTATGATTTAAACCATAAAATCCTTAGGGCTTGTGATCCAAAACATTTTTTTGAGGATCCACTGAGAGTTTACCGGGCGGTAAGGTTCAGAGCTAGTCTGGGATTTTCCCTGGATATGGAAACTCTGGATCAGTGCAGAAAGATGAGTTTGCAGAATCTTCCTGAGGAGAGGATCTTTGCCGAAATAAGGAAAATGCTGATTGAGGCTGAATATCCCGGATTGGGACTGCATACTGCTCACGCCTGCGGAGTATTGTATAAGGATTCTGAAATTATGGATATGTTAACTTGTCCTCAGGAGATGGAGTGGCACCCGGAGGGAAATGTATTCATCCATACTGTACTCTCTCTGGAGGCGGCTGCATATTACCGGGAATTTCTGGAAGATGATCAGGATAAATTGGTTCTGATGCTGGCAGTGCTTTTCCATGACATTGGAAAACCACTGACTACAAAGGTTGGAATGGAGGGAAGAAAAAAAGACCGGATAATCTCTCCCGGGCATCAGGGGGCAGGTGTAAAGCTGACTGAAGTAATTTTAAATCGCTGGAAAGCCCCCCATAAAATTATCCATAGAGTAAAAAATCTGGTGGGTTACCATCACCGGATTTACGATCTGTGGAAAGCCAGGGAAGTGGTTACTCCCGGAGCAATAAGAAGATTACTCCGGGATTGTGAACTTCAGCTTTTAAAGTACACTTTTCTATCCGATAAATTCGGGCGGGGTCAGCCGCCTTCCTTTTCCCCGGAAGTTAACTGGCTGGAGAAGACTATTGTTGAATTGGAGATTGATAAACAGAAATTAAAACCTCTGCTGATGGGAAGGCATCTTCTGGAATTAGGGATTGAACCCTCTCCCCGGATGGGAGAAATATTAGCTAAAGCTTATGAATCCCAAATGGATGGGGAGTTTGACTCTGTGGATGAAGGATTGAAACTGGTAGAGCAGTGGATTAACCAGGATAATTAAATGTTGTTTATTACTATTTGCCTGATTTCCAAATTACTGATTCCCATGGATAATGTCCAAACTGATCACCTGCGTGCTTACGGGATTGCCTATCAGTCACTGGATTGGGGACTTCCGGTGGAATGGTTACTGAACTGGAGAGGGGGAGCTTTTTTACTGGAGGAGAATCAGGGATTAAAGCAGCTTTGTGATCAACGGGGGGTTATGATTTACCCCATATCCCTGGAAGAAGAAGCTCAGATAAAAGCTGAAATTGCGGAAATTAATGCGGATGTGGTGGTTTTGGAAAAAGCTCCAAAAGTGGCAGTTTACCAGACTCCCACCGCCCAGCCCTGGGATGATGCGGTGGTTATGGCTTTGGATTACGCCTTTATACCTTATGATAAAATTTGGGATGAGGAGGTATTGAATGGAGAGCTTGATCAGTACGATTGGATTCATCTTCATCATGAAGACTTCACCGGTCAATTAGGCAAATTCTGGGCGTCCTACCGCAACACCGAATGGTATAAACAGCAATTTAATTTAAATCAGGAACTGGCATTTACATACGGGTATGATTACATCTGGCAGCTGAAGCAGGCAGTGGCGGAGAAAATCAGGCAGTATGTCAATGAAGGGGGATATCTGTTTGCGATGTGTTCCGCCTGCGACACCTGGGAAATATCCATGGCTGCCTATGGTTTGGACATTGTGGATACTCCGTTTGACGGCAGTCCTCCTCAGACTACCGATATTGACACTGCCCGTTCCCTGGCTTTTACCAACTACCAGATTATTACTGATCCCATGGTTTATGAACATTCCGATATTGATGTTTCCCAGGAAGCATATCAGAGAGGGGAGCAGATGTTCTTTTCCCTCTATGAGTTTTCAGCTAAGCAGGATCCGGTTCCTACCATGCTAACCCAGAATCACCAAGGAAGAATCCGTGAATTTATGGGGCAGTGCACCGGTTTTCATTCCCGGTTCATCCGTCCCTATATTACTATCATGGGAGTAGTAGACGGAACTGACGAGGTGAAATACTTAAGCGGAAACTTCGGGGAGGGAAGTTTTACCTATTACGGAGGTCATGATCCGGAGGATTATACCCACTATGTGGGTGATCCCCCCACCGATCTCAATTTCTATCCCAACTCTCCTGGCTATAGGTTGATTTTGAACAATGTCCTCTTCCCTGCCGCCAAGAAAAAGGAATTGAAGACTTAGTAATGGCTATCTGTTAAGATAGCAATTTACCACGAATTGACACTAAGACCGCCTGCACCACCCAGCCTTATTAATAGACCACAGATGAACACAGAAGAACACGGAACACACCACCC
>LKUE01000232.1 GCA_001412365.1 Desulfuromonas sp. SDB
AATCGGCTAATTTTCAATATTATATAAATTATCATTTTTTAAAAAGTTAAATTTTCATTAGGTTTAAGCCAAATGATAAATGATTAAATTTAAAAGTGTTTTTGAAATGACTAGTTTAAGCATGCACGGTATTAACTTATATAGCATTAGCAGGTAGATTGTAGAAAATTATTATCCCTGGGCATTAAAAAATGCTGGAACCAGTTACCGCTGCACTGAATTATTTCTAACCAGCGGAAATACTGCAAATTTTTATTTTGATTTTGCCTGATCGGCAACTTTCTGGATTTCCGCCTGGATCTTTTCCTGATCACCCAGATAGTAGTGCTTAACCGGTTTAAGCTGATTATCCAGTTGATAAATCAGAGGTATCCCGGTGGGAATATTTAATTTGGGTATTTCCTCATCGGATATATCATCAAGATATTTGACTAAAGCACGGAGACTGTTGCCGTGAGCGGAGATAACAATCTTTTTTCCGGATTTTATTGCAGGAACAATTGATTGGTGCCAATAAGGGAGAAATCTCTCCACCGTATCCTTTAAACACTCCGACCGAGGCAACTGCTGGTCAGTTAAAGAGGCATAGCGGGGATCTTTTCCCGGAAAACGCTGGTCATCTTCGGTAAGGGGTGGAGGGGGTACATCGTAACTTCTCCTCCAGATATGCACCTGTTTTTCTCCCTTTTGTTCAGCCATCTCTGCTTTATTATATCCCTGCAGCGCACCGTAATGGCGTTCATTTAGTCTCCAGCTTATTTCCACCGGTATCCACATAAGATCCATCTCATCCTGCACAATCCACAGAGTGCGTATAGCTCTTTTTAGTACTGAAGTAAATGCTAAATCAAAGTTGAAATTTTCCTTTAGCAAAATTTTACCGGCTTGATGAGCTTCTTCAATGCCTTTTGCGGACAGATCGACATCAGTCCAACCGGTAAATTTGTTGGCTTTGTTCCAAACACTTTCCCCATGTCTTAACAGCACTAATTGATACATAACTTCTCCTCTATTTTACATAAACTGTCTTAATATTTACAAATTCCAGTATTCCCTGCCGGGATAGTTCCCTCCCATAACCGCTTTGCTTTATCCCTCCAAAAGGCAGACGGGGGTCTGATTTCACTAAACTGTTGACAAAACAGCTTCCTGCTTCAAGTTGAAGGATGGCGATTTGCTCTCCTTTGGAAATGTTCTGGGTAAACACCGCCGCTCCCAAACCGAAACTGGAATCATTGGCGATTTCCACCGCTTCCTGATCATTTCCCGCTATAATTATAGAAGCCACCGGACCAAATAATTCCTGGTTATAGGCAGGCATCCCCGGTTTGACTTCAGTAAGAACGGTGGGGGGGTAATAAAAGCCCGGGGAACTGCTGATTTTTCCTCCCAGAAGACAAATAGCTCCCTGGTTTATGGAATCTCTTACTTGCTGATCAAGCAGTTTTACCAGATCCTCTCTAGCCAGTGGTCCAACCTGGGTTTTATCATCCCGGGGATCCCCCATAATCGCCTGATTCATTTTTTTAACCATAATTTTTTCAAATTCTTCTCTTAATTCTTTTACTACGATAAAACGTTTTGCGGCAATACAGCTCTGACCGGAGTTAATCAGTTTACTGGTCACGCAAGTCTCCACCGCAGCAGACAAATCGGCATCACTAAGAATTACATAGGGGTCATTTCCTCCCAGTTCCAATACCGTTTTTTTTAAATTTGCTCCTGCTGCTTTTGCCACTGATTTCCCTGCTTCGGTGCTCCCGGTTAAGGAAACTCCTTTAATTAAAGGATGGGAGATGATATTTAAGGCTTGGGATGATGATAATAATAAATTTTTATAAATATCCGGGGGGAAACCGGCGGAGTTGAAAATTTCTTCAATAGCTTCAGAACATCCGGGCACATTTGAGGCATGTTTTACCAATACCCCGTTGCCGGCGATGAGGGTGGGAACGGCAAAGCGAAAAACCTGCCAGAATGGAAAATTCCAGGGCATAATGCCTAAAATCAATCCTAAGGGTTGATAAGTGACCATACTGCGGAAAGCATCAGTACTTACCGGTTCTGTTTTCAACATATCTTGTGCATGCTGGGCGTAGTAACGGCAAACCCAGGCGCATTTATCCACTTCCGCCCGGCTGCTGGTAATTGGCTTCCCCATTTCCTCGGTGATCAATTGAGCATATTTATCTGTTTTAGCTTGCAATACCCCCGCAGCTTTAATCATTAATTCCGAGCGGGTTCTAAAATCAGTATCCTTCCATTTTTTCCATTGCTGGTTAGATTTGATTAGGTGCTGTTCTGCCTGCTGATCAGTTAATTGTTGGTAGTGATTAATGATTTGTTTATTTGCCGGATTAATTGCTTTTATGGTCATCAATCCCCCTTATCTATTAAATGGGTAAAATTAAAACATAACAGATTTCAGCTGTTCAAGTAATAATAAATATTGGGGAAAAGTTGGGGCAATTGTTTCCAGACTCCGTATATAGAAAATACTCATAGATCTGGAATCAATATCTCTTAAATATGCCCGGTTTAATTCCAGGTTATCAAAATAAAGGATTTGTCCTTGTTCATTTAAATTACCATCCCGGAATATTCCCCGCCAAATGTAATTTTCAAATAAGATATATTCTTGGAGGGAGCCCTGGTTAAGTTGATATAAAACTCCTTGGCTTACCCAGCAGGATTTTAAAAAACTGAT
>LKUE01000233.1 GCA_001412365.1 Desulfuromonas sp. SDB
TCCAGTACTGCAGGGATTACCTTTCCCTGTTTGATGAGTCTTTTCAATCTCTCTTTATTTGTCTGAGAGTATTCACTATTGGGTTTTCTCGGACTAAAGCGTTGAGCATTCCTCTCTTCATCTAGCTTTTTATTAATGCTGTCGATCCATCCAAAGCAGAGTGCCTCTTCTACTGCATCATTATACGGAATACGGAGTTTTCCGGTTTGCCTCCGGTAGTAAACCAACCAGATTTCATTTTCGGTTTGGTAATTCTTCTCCAACCAAACCCGCTAATCATCTCGATTAGTCACGTATAATGTTTTAGTTATTTCCATCTCGTTCTAATTATACTGCCTTGCTCTTATTATATGGGCTAACGCTTAACTCACTCGCTGAAACAGCATAGAACTAAGCTATGAAAAAGTATCGACTGTTCAAATCCCGCAAGAACTGGCCAAAGCGCTCTGCTGTTGCAGTCGGATGAAGCTTTGGGTTAGCCATTTCTTTACTAGTGATGATGACAATACCCGCTATTTGTTAGTGTTGTTTTTAATCATATGTTATTGATTATTTTTAACATTATTTGGTATATGAGGCTGGGCTTGGCCTGTTGATTTATAGTGCCTGTGAAGTATAAATCCTTTTCAGGTACATAAAAGGCGACCGAACCAACCGAACCAGCATGACCGAGCAAAGGCGGCATTCTTCTGAACATTGTAAAGACCGCTGGCAGACTAAATTTCTGTAAGCCAATCCCATATTCAAATGGAAAAAATACCTTATTCCACTTTTCCAACTCTACCAGTTTTTCATTAGGCCAAAAGTATCCATTGAAAAACGCCTTAAGGAAGATCATCTGGTCACTGGCGGTAGAAATGATATCGTTTTTTGTGGAACTTATAAAGTTCGAAATTCCTATTTTTTTGTTTTTGTACCGGACAGGGACGTAACTCTTGTCATTTATATCACTGGCAACATAAGTATCATGCATGCCTAAATCTTTGAAAAGATTGTTTAATACCTGGTTATTGGCTTGCCCAGTAACTTTTTCCACGACCAACTCTAACAATTGGTGGTTAGTGTCGATGTATTTGGCCTTGCCGGGCTCACCTGGAGGAAAATGAGGTTTCATTTTCTTCACTTCCTCGATTACCCTTTCCAAAGGCCAAGCTGGATCCAATCCAGCTTCCAAGTCTTCGATAACGGTGTGACCGTTTATCTGCTTATCTGCTATATAGTCTGGTAGTCCGGAAGTCTGAGAAATCAGGTGCTTCAAAGTAATTTTTCTGGAATAATCCCTTCCATTCAGAACATGGAGATTGGAAATTACATCGTCTGATACAAAGTCAGCAAATTTATCATCAAGCTTGAGATTACCGTTGGTGGCTAGACGTAAAATTAGGGAAGACATGAATATTTTATTGATACTGGCAACGTAGTATTTGCTGTTATTCTGAAAGTTACCGGTTGAGCTGATTAAGTCCATCATACCATCTCCGGAAGATACATTGATGACCGCACCGGCGATATTGCTTTTACCCACAGCTTTTGAGACTAATCTGTCCAAGTATTGATTATCCATCCTGATCTCCCGAATGATAAACAGCTTATCGCATACTGTTTTAAGTTGACTAACGCTAAGGCTCAGCGGATTGCGATTAGCTTTAACACAGCATAGACAGCAATATCGCCGCAGCCGTTTGTTATCTGAACTATTACCCTCATGATACTCGAATCAGGCAATTTAGCCGCTTTCTACATCCTATGATTGCATCCTTTAGCTCATTACGAATTGCATTACTATATGAATAAAGTTGGCTTCGTATCATCACCGCCAACATTAACTCCCTCAATGATAGAGATCCCTTTTCTATAGCATCAAGATAAGTCTGTAGGGAGTCTCTGGCTGCTTCTTTTATCATCCACCATCCTTCTGGCACTTCATTGCATATATCTCTATCCCACAAATAACCTAAATCCGAGAAGTTCAGTGTATACCTTGAATAGCCCCAATCCACAAAGCAGATTCTATCACGTGATAAGATGAGATTACCTGGATGTATATCTCCATGAGTGAGTGTAACGAAACCACTCTCTAATATTCGAAGAATATCACGGCAGTCTTGAATCATGGAATCAGATGAAATCTTAGATATTATTCTGACCTCATAATCAAGCATATCAGAGATACTGGCATGAATCGAATTGGTTATCTCAGATTCTGCACCTGTCTGGCTAACATGCCTGAGGTGGAATGCACCCAATGCTCGAAAAGCCTCAGGAATTCTGCTGCGGTTATTCTCTCTAAGATCCGAACCATCAAGATACTCCCATACTCCGAGAATTCCATCCTCATTCCGGATTTGCCCAAGCAATCTTGGGATGCATATTTCATCAGGATTTAGCGAATTCAGGTATTTCTGTATTTCATTTTGCCCTTTAATATCATTGTGTTTTATCCATTTTAGGAATATGGAATCAACTTGGCGGTATATACGAAAGCTATTTTCCTGTATGCGTTCAATTTCCGAGACGCTATTCGGAGCAATGTCGGGCATTTCAGATAGAAGTAACTGTTTGATCTTCTGTTTCACTATCAAGCCATGACCTTCTCTTTACAGATAACCGCTGCTGTTCAGCGGCTCGATAGCGTCCGATGCAACAGCATGGTTATCTATCTAATCATTTTTAACAAATCAAAAAGTTTTTTATTAATAAATATATTCTCTTTACCAAGTTTAAAAGATTCCAAGACTTTGATTTCTTCAAGTTGTTTTAAATATTTACTAGCAGTTCTTCTTTCAGCAATATTATTATTAACTAAATACTCTATTTTGGTATAAGGTTGAATAAATAAGCTTTCAATTAATTCTTTTGAATAAGTTGTTTTAGGCAATTTCTCTCTACAGTATGAAGTTGTTTCTTCAAGAAGTTCTCTTATTGATTGAATTATATTTAAAGTTTCTATTGATGTTTTTTCAACTGCTTCAAGTATAAATAAAATAAAGGTCTCCCAGTCTTCATCAGTTCTAATTTTTTGCAAATACTCATAATATTTATTTTTGTTTTTAATTATATAATCACTTAAATATAAAATTGGGCTTCTTAATAATTTTTTTAAGACCAAATATAATACATTAATTATCCTACCTGTTCTACCATTACCATCATAAAAGGGATGAATTGATTCAAATTGATAATGAATTACTGCCATTTTTATTAATGGATCTGTGTTATCATCATCATTATTTATATATTTTTCCAGATTACTTAATAAACTATTTATTATTTGTTCATTATCAGGTGGTGTATAAATCACCTCTCCAGTTTTATCATTAACTAAAGCTGTGCCAGGTAATTTTCTTATTCCAGCATCATTTTTTTCAAGTATTCTTTGAATATGAATAATTGTTTTGGTAATGAGTAAGTCTTTCTCTTTAATTAATTGATATCCATTCCAAAGAGCTTCTCTATAGTTTAATACTTCTTTTGTCTGAGGATCTACTTGTTGATTTTTCGCTATTAATGCTTTATATAAATTATCCTGGGTTGTGATAATATTTTCAATTTCTGAACTTGCCTGTGCTTCTTTCAATATTAAAGCATTAATTAAAATATTTTCATTAGGAATTGTAGAACAATATCCATTTAATTTTGCAAGTTCAATGTTTGCTTTAATTGATTTTTTTAATATTTTTGGTGTTTCAACATTAATTATTGGCGGTAATAAAGGTAAATTATTATTTGGATTATTCATATAATTTTCTCATGTACATAAAATTTAATTCATTGTACATTAATTTGATAACATGTGCAAGCTATGTACATATAAATTAATATATTTTTAATTTGTATTACCAATGTATAGATAACATTTATATTTTACTATATCAGATTAAATCTAACTATTATTGATCAACACTCCCTTGTTAACCGGCATTTAGGATAAACCAGCTTCCTAATAGTAATTTTCAATCCCAAATCCGTATTGTTTATCTTGCTCTGTCTTCCGGATAAAATGCTTTAGCCGTTTCTCAAACTCACCCGGTCTTTTCCTGCCGTTATCAATGTATGCGATCCGAATACGCTGATAGGCTCTCGAATACTTCTGATAGTTTTCCCAAGTGTATGGTGTTGTTGGTTCAATTTTATATTAAAAAGCGAATATTCTTTGAAGAATTGAAATGACATCCAACTGTGTTTTGGAATCTATTGTGCCAAGCTTCTTTACGAGTCTTGTTTTATCAATTGTTCGAAGCTGATCTAAAACAATTTGTCCCTTTTTCTTTTGGAAAGTACAGGAGACACGTGTTGGATAATCTTTTTGAGCAGACGTCATAGGAGCAATGATTGCCGTTCGTATATTGCGATTCATTTCATCAGGTGAAATTACCAAGCAGGTCCTTGTTTTTTGGATCTCTGAATCAATTGTAGGATCAAGGGTGACCAAATATACATCAAAACGTTTCACTACCATTGCCATTCTTCATCATCCCATGAATGCGAAATATTATCATCAATGATTAGCTTGTCGCCGTTCTTCTCCCCTATAGCCTTGAAAGCAGCATCCCACCCATCACGAACATCTTTGACCGGTCGAATGATGATTTGGTTTTTTTCAACCTCAATTTCAACATTATCCATAATACCTGTTTGATCAAGGATGGGTTTCGGAATACGCAACCCCTGGGAATTACCTATTTTTATTATCCGTGCGCGCATTAGTCTTCTCCTTTGCCATGTTATGTAAGCACATTGTAATTACATGTCCGGCAATAGTCAAGGATAAATTTTATAGGCTTAATGCTGCAAATAACCGGTGCAAATGTAGCCCAGCGGAATTTTCGTCCGAGTGTATGCGGTTGTTAGACATTACTACTTAACACACTATTTTTTTAAACTTTTTTACAAAAATTCCATACCTGCCAAAAAGGCAGGTATGGAATAATTGCCAAGTATCTAATTGTTTACAATTAACTCATTACTGGATGCCAGCCATCTACCAATTGATAATTTTCAGTTTTGAATCCTTTTACAGCTTTATGAAAAATTTCAGAAATATTTTCCCCATGTGCCTTTTTAAAAGATTCACTGCTTTTCCATACATCAAAAGATTCCTTGCTTTCCCACATAGATAAAGCAACTATTTTCCCTGAATCATTTGCTTTTTTCATGACTGTATACTGAATCAATCCAGATTGATTTTGTAATTCTTTATTGGAATCTATAATCTCATTCAGTATAATTTTCTCTTTGCCAGCATTTGCCTCAACTTCATGCATTACAATATAAACATTTCCAGTTGAGTGTGAGTGTAACCTATTGCCTAGATTGTTTTTTTTCATGTGCGCTTCTCCTGTTTTAGTTTTAAAATTAGCTCGCTAATAAATTCGTACTCCAGAGAGGTCTGTCGTACGATAAAATCGAGACCAGGATGTAATGCGCGGATGTCGTCAGAGAATATTTTAAGAGATTCACAACGATCTGCAAGGCGCGCTTGACGTTCTTCAAGAAGACTCAAGCTTTCCTCTGGCTCTATAAGTCCAATTAAATTTAAAGATACTCCATCTGGGTACTCACTTGGATAATTTTCAGCTAATCGCTCCCTGAGCAAGCGATGTAACTCCTTCTCTCCTTTAGGTGTTATCGAATAAACTAGTCGCAAAGGATAGTTATGATTACGTTCCTCATGAGAAGATACAAATCCATCTTCCTGTAATTTACCAAGAAGCTTATAGGCATTTGCTTTTCCAATTTTGATTACATTTCCAGGCATTTTTAAAAACTCATTCAATTTGTAACCATGAGTAGATTGATTTTGCAAAATACCAAGAAGTAAAAGTTTTTTATCTTTTAAAGAACTCATGGTCATTATTATAATATTCTAAAGGTGAATAGTCAATAGTGAATATACACTTTTTTTTAGAGTTAACATTTATATTTTAAAGTATATGATTAAATCAAAATATTATTGAATTGATCTTTATTTGTCAAAATAATACCGCAAATAATGACATTAAGTGGCTTATATAATTATCTTGTAACTGACTAGGCATAAATATCATAAAAATGTATGTTAAAAATGTTGGTTTCTGCCTTGGTTAAGTGAAATTTTATATCCTATTTATTACAGTTTTTGACCAATATCAATTTTATAATTATCAGGATCAAAAACTGACAATATTTTCACATCGTTTTGGACAACATATGGACCGTCAAAGTTAACCAGCCCTCTTTCTTTTAAAATCTGAAAATCTTTGTCAAGATCAATAGATTCTAGTGCCAAGTGAGGAGATGGATTTTGATCAGAGTATATGTTTTTATTCTCATCAATAGAAACTAATTCTAATAAAACTCCACTATTATTAAGATCTAAATAAACGTATCCATCATTTCTTGTATCCGTTTCTACAATCTTGAAACCAAGAATTTTAGTATAGAAATCAACAGATTTGTTTATATCACTAACTTGAATTGCAAAATGATGCATTCGCATATTTTTTGTTTCCTTTTTTAAATTTAATTCTATTTAACGTTAAGCTTACCGGCGCTTAACTATGGGCGTCCTGTGCAGTGTCTTGTTAGGTTTCTCTATTCTCATATTGTATTCTAGGATATTCAACCGGACATGATCGCTAGAGTGAACTGGTGTTGTGAAAAATTCAGTGTGAGAATTTCTGATAGATTCCTCACAGATCAACAGGTAAAGGGTTCGACATTGCCTGAATCAAAGTATTGATCCATGGCGAAAAATGTCCTGCATACCGCTGCTGGAGAACCTCTAATTTCCAGTCATT
>LKUE01000234.1 GCA_001412365.1 Desulfuromonas sp. SDB
TTAGATATGGATCCATTAAAATGACAGTAGTCCCTTATTTCTATTTCCTATGCAACTATATTTTATGATTTTCTTTCAACCAACTGTATGGGAATGTATTATTATTTAAAAAACTGGAGGAAAAATGTACGAGTGGACTCATATTAACGGTAAATCAGGACATGAGGTTAAACTGTTTGCTTTAAGTACTTGCGGATGGTGCAGAAAGACCAAGCAATTATTAGATGAATTGGGGGTGGGATATGATTACATTTATGTTGATTTAGCCGACCCCAATGATAAGACCGTGCTAAGACAGGAAATTGAAAAATGGAATCCTCAATGCAGTTTTCCCACTATGGTCATTGACAATGAGGACTGCATTGTAGGATTTGATCAACAGGCAATTATTGAAAAACTGCAAACTTAACTGGAGAAGCAATGGAAAATAATGAAGTAACCCATCAAGAAATTGATCAGCTTTATCAACGCCTGAAACAAGAAGCGGAATCTTCAGGATATAACTTAAATCCCGATATTGAATTTACCAAGGAGTTAATCCGGGGATTATTGATCAATCAAAAAAGATATGGCTACTGGGCTTGTCCCTGCAGATTAGCAGATGGTCAGCGAGATGAAGACAGGGATATTATCTGTCCCTGTATATACCGGGATCCAGATCTAGATGAATACGGAGCTTGCTACTGCTCTCTGTATGTTTCAAAATCAGTGATTGAAGGCAACCAGGAAATAAAATCCATCCCGGAAAGAAGGCCGAACCGAGAAGAGCGAAAAAAATTAAATAACCAGTCCGATATGAGTACACTCTTCATGGATAAACTTTCCTATCCAATATGGCGTTGTACAGTATGCGGATACCTCTGTGCACGGGAAACCCCTCCTGAAATTTGTCCAATCTGCAAAGCCTCCCAGGACCGGTTTGAAAAGTTCCTGGGAGATTAAAAATGATTTAAATGGGGTTTTCCCACTGGATATACATTAAATCCGATTTCAAATAATTTTCGGTGATCCAGGATATTTCTACCGTCAAATATAAATGCGGGTTTTTCCATGGAATCAAAAATCCTCTGATAATCTAGTTTAGGGTAAACATCCCATTCAGTTAGCACCGCAATGGCATGTGCGCCAACTGCAGCCTGATAAGGATCAGACTCAAATGACAGTTGCTGAATATGATCTTTTAAATCTATCTTTGCATTATCCAATGCTTGGGGATCAGTTATGGTTACAAGAGCATGCTCTGCCAGTAATTCTCTAGTGACATATATTGCTGCAGATTCCCGGGTATCGCCGGTATTAGCTTTAAAGGCAAAACCAAATAAAGTGATCTTCTTGTTAGCAATGGTATTGAACATCGCTTTGGAAATATTCCGGACAAATCTCTGTTCCTGAAACTCATTAATTTTAACCACATTTTCCCAGTATTCAGCCACCTCATATAATCCATAACTTTCACAGATATATACCAGATTAAGTATATCTTTTTTAAAACATGATCCTCCGAAACCCACACTGGCACTTAAAAATTTATCTCCTATCCTGGAATCAGAACCCACTGAATAAGCTACTTCCTCTACATCTGCACCGGTTTTTTCACACAATGCAGATATACTGTTGATAGATGAAATCCTTTGGGCTAAAAAGGCATTGGATACTAATTTGGACAGTTCGGAACTCCAGATATTGCTGGTAATAATTTTATGAACAGGAATCCAATGCCGGTATATTTCCACAATCTGTTTTCTTGCTTTAATCCCCTCCGGGGTTTCCCGGGAACCGATTAATACTCTATCCGGATTCAGTAAATCTTGAATAGCAGTTCCTTCAGCTAGAAATTCAGGATTTGAAACCACCTGGAAATTAATGTTGTCATCACCGGAATTAAGTATTCTCTCCATGGCTTCGGCAGTTTTTACGGGCAAGGTACTTTTTTCCACTACCACTTTGTCATTTCGGGAGGCTTGTAAAATTGATCTAGCAGTCTTTTCCCAGTACTGCAAATCGGCAGTTTTACCCGCTCCCTCCCCGAAAGTTTTGGTGGGGGTGTTGACTGAAACAAAAATTATATCCGCTTGTTCGATACCTTTCTCAATATTTGTGGAGAAGAATAAATTCTTATTTTTAACCTGGTTTACAATTTCTTCCAGTCCCGGTTCAAAGATAGGAATATTGCCGGAATTCCAATCATTTATTTTCTGTTCATTGATATCCACCACTGTAATTTTATATTCAGGACATTTAGCGGCAATAACCGCCATGGTAGGTCCCCCTACGTAACCTGCTCCAATACAGAGAATATTTTTTTTAAATTTTCTGTTCATATTTACTCTTATCCTTATGGTATTAGTTTTTAGGTTTAAAATTTAGATTAAAATTTACATTAACTAGGGAGGATTATGCAAGAATTTTAAGGTAACTCTTGCTCCGTGATGATTGTTTAAATTCATTTCTCCGTTTAAATATTTTTCCATCATCCCTTTTATTAAATCAAAGCCCACTCCAGCATGGGAATAATCTCCGGCCAGTATTTTATCAGGAAATCCGGGTCCATGATCACGGTAGATAATGGTCAGGTAATTGTCTTCATGTATAAAATTAACTGTAATTTCACCTTTCTGTTCATAAATACCGTGTTTAACCGTATTAGTTATCAGTTCATTTATAATTATAGATAACTGATTAGCCTGCTTTGCATTAACTTTAATGTCAGTTTTATCAATATTCAAAGACATTTCCACCTGGGGAAAAACATGTTTTAATACTGCTTTAATTACCTTCTCAAACAGCTCCTGAATGTTTATGGGCTGCCAACCAGTTTCGGTTAGTAAGCTGTGAACAGATATTAATCCGTATATTCTGCCTTTTAAATTATCCAGAGACTCCAGGTAGGATGCTGATTCATCTGCAATTAGTTTTTTCTCTTCATAACCAATCATGCTTAAAACGGACATGATGTTATTTTTTATGCGGTGATTGACCTCTCTGATTAATATTTCCTGAGTTTGGGTGTATTCCTTTAAAGTCTGTTCATTCTGCTTCTGCTGCTTAAGATCATGTATTATACCGAATCCAATTTCTTTATTCCGGTCATCTTTTACTTTAGTCAAAGTTAATTCAACCCAGCGGGAAGTTTGATGTTTATCTGCTATTTTGAGCTGCTGGGTGAAGCTTTCATTTTGATTGTTAATTAAATCTTTTAGATTCTGGTGAAACAAATCCCTATGTTCATCATCAATTATCTGATCAAATTGAAGCTGTTCATCCAGATGATTTTTCCCTGTCAATTCCCGAAATTTCTGATTAGTTTCTACAATTGACAAATCCGGTAAATTCAATTTAACAAAAACCAGTTGGCTGTATGTGAAAATCTTATCAATTTTCTGTTTTAAAAATTCATTGACTTGTTGAATTTTCATCTCCGAAGTAACATCTAAAGCAGTTTGAACAATATTGGTAATGTTTTTCTGAGCATCTTTGACCGGATAAGCTGAACATGACAATATTTTTCCATCTTCCCGGTAATAATAACTGTATTCAGGCAGTCCTGACTTTATTGCTTTGTCAAAAATACACTGCTCACAGGGACGGTCTCTCTGAAAATCTATTGAATAACAATATTCTCCCAATTGATCAATAACTGATATCCCTGATATTTTTTCTGAAGCTTTGTTTGCCCATAGAATTTTTTTGTTTTTATCCAGGTATCTAACCAATTCCTGTATATTGTTGAGTATAATTTCTTTATCTCTTTCCGATTTATACAGGGCTGTTTCAAATTCTTTTTGTTTGGTTATATTCTGGCTGATTCCAATAACTCCGCTAATTTTCTGATCACTGTCGTAATAAGGCTTAAAAACTATAAATACCTGGTTATGATTTTTTAATTTTATGTCAATATTTATATTTTCACCTTGTAAAACTTTTTCCAGGGAATCTTTAACATTGGATTGGTGTTTATCTGAAACATAATTTAGAAATGATGTTCCTAAAATGTCTTCACGAAATGAACTGAGCAAACTTTCTGCTGCTTGATTGATAAAAGTAATATTTCCCCGGGGATCTAGTTTAAACACCATATCCCTTAATTCATCCACCAGGGATTTTAATTCATTGTATTCCGATTTTAATTTAATTAAGTGTTCTGATGGTTGATCTGAACCCAAAAAATCTGTCCCTTTATAATTTT
>LKUE01000235.1 GCA_001412365.1 Desulfuromonas sp. SDB
TTGAGAGCTACTTCCAGTAAAACAAGGATTGGTTTCAGAGGGAAGAGACCAGAAGACAGAGGGTAGAAGACAGAGAAAACTAGTCTGTAATCTGGTTTCTGTTTTCTTATATCTGAATTTCTCTTATTATTATTGAATTAATAAAATGATTATTTTATCCACTTGGCGTTGTTTTCAATGTATTGGTGAAATTTAGAATTTTTCATCATATTCCATTCTTTTTCAGTATAAATCACTAAATCAGCAGGCACTGAAATTGAAGTTAAATCAAAACGAGTTGATCTCCGGTTAAATGGTATATCGGATTCATTTAATATAATAATTACATCAAGATCACTGCCCACTCCGTAACTGGAGGTGGCGTAAGATCCAAAATAACCAATTTTTATTATATTACTAACCTGCTTGTATTTTTCTGCCCATTTTTTAAATTCATCTATGACCTGGTGATGATCAGGCCAATTTAGAACTGATGAATTCAATGATCTCACCGGCATACTTTATCGCCTCACTACTTTGGAGAGAACCGTAATTCTCAAAAGGAGCTCCTTCCGGATGTCCATTAGGATATCTTGGAGCGATATAAAAAGCATCCAATACATGAGCTTTTTCAATAATATCATCCGGAACCTGGATGTGGGAAGGTAATTCATCCAGCAATTTTGCAATCACATGACCCCATACTTCCTGATTTAAGTACAAGTGTAAGGATTTCACTGCTTTTTCAGCAGCTTGATGACAGGCAAAACAAGACCATTCATATATTTTTGAATGATGAGATTGTTCTGCTTGGGATAAATCTCTTTTAGCTTGGTTTAACCAGTCTAGATAGCGGTTTGCCATGATAAAATTCCTTTGATTAATTAAAGATATGTTAAATCTTTAAATCATCGGCATCAATAAAAAATATCAGTAAAATGTTAATATTTTAGATTACTGATAAAGATTTATTTATATATCTAATTTTTGTTCATTTACCCACAAACCATGGATATTGCAGTAGGAAAACGCATAGATAGTTCCGGATTTCCCAGTTTTAAAAGTAAAACAGGCGTATGGTTCTGTGTAAACGGTACTGGTATCAGGACCTTCTACCGACGCTCCGTGAGTTGAAAAATCAACTTTCCCTATCAGATAGGGGAATTTACTGCCTTCCGGTTTGAAATAAATTTCCATACCGGATATGTGGTGCTCAGTTTTGTTGGGATGGGAAATTTCTTTACCCACTGAAACTTTAATTTTAATCTTTTCGCCTTTTTCCAGTATTTCAATCACCGGTACATGTTTTTCCGATTTCCAGTCAGCTTTTTGCAGTAATTCTTCAAAACCCATAATCTACCTCCAGTGGTTAAAATGAAATTGAAATAATTCTAAGAATTCTAACTATTATAATAATATACCATAGATTATTATAACAGTCAAGACGTGTTATTTTCATAACTTAACCGTAGTAAGCTGAATTACGGCGGTTAAGATTAACTGGATAAAATAATGGAACTAAATTAATAATTTATTAGCTATTCCAGCTTAGGTACAAAAGAAAAAATGGAGGTGACCGGATTCGAACCGGTGACCTCCTGCGTGCAAGGCAGGCGCTCTAGCCAACTGAGCTACACCCCCAATATTAAATAGCTATTGAGGTCAGAAAAGAATTTATAATGTATATTTAATCAGTTTTATTGTCAACATCATTTTCCAGAATTATCTGATAATCAATTTTAGCAGTTTTGGAATACATTGCGGAAACCCCGCAGTATTTCTCCTGGGATAAATTAACTGCTTTGTGGATTTTATCTTCTGGAAGATCCTTCCCCTTAAACGTGTAGATGATGTTTATGCGGTTTAACACTTTGGGATGCTCATCTGCGGTCTCGGCTTCTACTTCTATGGTTAAAGCGAAATCCGTTACTTTCATCTTCTCTAAAATGGAAACGACATCCATTCCGGTGCAGCCGCCTAAAGCGGGAAGAAGCAGTTCTTTAGGAGAAGGTCCCAGATTTTTACCCCCAAATTTTTCAGCTGCATCTACGGTCAGTTGATGATTCCCAATTTCCGCTTTAAAGGTCATCCCGTCCTGTCTGATAATTTTAGCCTTCATCTAAGTCTCCTATAGTGGTGAATAAATTTTCAATATTTTCAAGTTCCATAATCACCGTGGGCATATGTATTCCCAGCTTATCCAAAATCCGGGGATGAACTTCGCCCAGGAATCCAAGGGAGAAAGACTTACCACTGGTTTGATCGGTTACTAAAATTTCTGCAGAACGTCCTGAAATTAAGAAGGGTATTTCCAATTCCCTTAAATTAAAATCCAGACTGAGATAGGAGAAAATTGTGGAAAGAACCGAATGCATTTGGGAAAAAGTGGCTTCCGGATTTGCTATTAAATAAGCTGCGGAGAGCAGGGTTTCTGTTTCCACCAGTTGGTCATTGATATACTTTTTATTAACTTCTCCAACTTCAAATATGTAGTGGGGGTATTCTGCTTTGCTGTTATGGGCTTCTACGTCTACCAATCCGGGGAACAGGTAATCCCTCAGACAGTTGTAAAGTTTAGTCATAGGATTATCAATCTCCACCGGATTAGAGATATTTTGGGTAATTAATTCCAAAGTTTCTTTTGAAGTAAGCATATTGCCCATGAATTCCACAAAACCCAAGCCAATAGAAATCTGCCGGAGTGTATTTGCCCTTCTCTGGGTGGGAGAAAGCCCCCCCGAAGTATATTCCTCCAGAGGAAGAGGTGAAAACTCATTGTATTCCAAAGCAATGGCAATATCTTCGATTAAATCAACTTCGTGCATGACATCCTGCCGGAAAATGGGGATTTGGGCAAATATTTCATTGGGAGTGGAGCGGGATATACGGTATCCCATCTTCTTAAGGCTGCTGGATATGATTTCAATTCCCAAATCTTCCTGACCGAGAAGAGAATGAGCATGGGGTACATATACGCTTATTTCTTCCCGCTCGGAGACAGGATGAACAAAACTTTTTCCATGAGGTGCGATTACCTCCATGCGGGTAATCTCACCTCCCTGATCAGTGAGATTCAGGGCTAAAATTACCAGAACCAGATCAACCATTTTTTTAGTCATTCCCGTTGCTTCTACTGCAATGTAGCTGTCACCTACGGTTACTTCACCGGTAATCCTGGAATTGATTATGGGGGCAAAGGAAAGGGGTTGTCCCTGATCATCAATAATTACCGGGAATAATTTTGCATCCTGTAGAGTATAGGCGTATTCTATGCCTTTAGGGTGTTTTTCAATTATCTCACCTAAAGTCATGGGTTGTTCCCCTCCCAGGGGGACAAATTTCATCTGATCTGACTCTACTGCCCGGTAATGCACGGGAAAATTTATTTTTTCCGCGGGATAAATTCCTATGCTAACCAGTTTACGTCTTTTACCATAATTCTCAGCTAATTTCTCCTGAGTTTGTATTAAATTTTTTAAAGATTTTTCAGTAATGGGGGGCAGTTTGCACAGAAACATTCCAATATAGGGACGTATATTGGTAACTGAAGAATCCACAAATACCTTTGCCTCCGGGGAAGGCGCTTTCTCTAAACAGGGATACAGTATTTCTTTACCCTGCTGGAATATTTTCAGTTGTCTGCTTAAGCCTTCCACCGACCAGAGATCGGGACGATTGGTGTCCGCGAAATCAATGGTAATTTCTTCATCTTGTTCGGAACCGGAGATTTCCGCTTTTGCCGACCAAGCTAAGTTCTGCAGCTGTTCGAGATTGCCCTGGAAGTCCATTAACTGGTATAGGGTGGTTTTATCAATTTTAATTTTTGGCATTATATTACCACCTTGGATGATCTTATTTTCTCCAGATCAATAGTGAATAATTCACGGATATCGTTTATTTTAAGAGCATTCATAGCCATCCGGTCCAATCCCAGACCCCAGGCAATTACCGGGCAGAGAATATTAACACTTTCCGTGATTTCCGGTCTGAAAATTCCCGCTCCTCCCAGTTCAATCCAACCCAGGTCAGGGTGTTCAATATGTGCTTCCACTGAGGGTTCGGTGAAGGGAAAATAACCGGGTACAAATTTGATGTTGTCAGCTCCCGCCAGTTTCTTGGCAAAGGTGGACAAAAGACCCAGCAGATGGCAGAAATTAATCTTTTCTTCAATGACTATGCCTTCTATTTGAAAGAAATCAGGAGCATGGGTGGCATCAACCTGGTCATAACGGAAGCACCTGGCAATAGCAAAATATTTTCCGGGAATGTGGGGTTTGCTGGCTAAGGTCCGGGCGCTGATTGCAGTGCCCTGGCTTCTAAGAATCAACTGCTGGGTTTTATCAACATCAAAATCATAACCCCATCCTTTGGATCCTGACCGTCCTCCGTCACGGTGAGCTTGAGCTACGTTGTTCAGTATTTCTTTAGGAAGTTGACGGGCTTTGGAAGGGTCCTTGACCAGGTAGATATCATGGATATCTCTTGCCGGGTGGTACTGAGGCATGTACAGAAGATCACTATTGTAAAATTCTGATTCAACTACCGGACCTCTCATTTCCATAAATCCCATGCTGGTAAGTTTGGACCGAACCAAGTCCAGAAATCTGCCATAGGGATGTAACCTGCCTGATAATATAGGTTTAGGGGCAAGGTCAATATTGTATTTTCTAAATTTTTTATTTTCCCATTTTTTCTCTTTCAGCAGTTGGGGAGTAATTAAGCCAATTTCATCCAGCTCTTCTTGTTTTCCTGAACTGACTTCACTGCGAACCTCTTCTCCCTGGGGGTTTAAACGGTAAGTTTTAGATAGCTGCTGCTTTAGTTTGAAAATACCTCCCGAGCCCCGCTTTTTGGCATTTTCTCTTACCAGGGATTGTTCCAGTTCAGTTAACTCATCTAAACAAAGATCGTTCTGTTCAGCTTTATTCAGAAGATTTTCCAGGGTTTTCAAATTTATTACTTCCGGATCAAGCTCTTCTTTGATTTTAGCTTTATCCTGCTTGATTTCGATTAAATCCTGTTTTTTCAGAAAGCCGAATGATTTTCCCGACTCAGCTTGAGATAATCCGGTCCCAGTTTCAATTTCAGAAATTGGTTTAAAAGTTGAAAAATAGTTCCAAACTTTCCTCAGGGGTAAACCCTGCTGAGAGTACTGTTTCCCCAGCTCGGTAAGTTCAGCAATTTCGGTGCTGGTGCTGCTGATTTCCTCCAGCCATCCCCTGGCTTTTAACCATCCGATTACTCCCCGGATATGTTCAGGAGTCATTAAGCCGGTTTGGCTAATCAATTCGGCATTGATTTGCTGATTTGGCTTTAAAATCCTCAGAAATTTTTTTTCCAGTGGATGTAAAGTCGATGTATCCATTGATTATCCTTATTTGTTATAGTTGAGATGATAATTTGAATTTTTGAAATATATCAGCATCATACCGGTTTGACAATATTAATTTACAAATTTATTGAACATAATCCCCATAATTCATGCTGATATCTCTTTATATTATTAATTGCCCGGTTAATTTTAACCAGTTCGGTTTCCTTAGTATCCCGTCTGGTTATCTCCACTAATCCCCTGGAGACGTTTTTTTCACCCAGGGTAATTCTAAGGGGGATTCCGATTAAATCAGCGTCTTTAAATTTAACTCCGGCCCGGTCATTCCGGTCATCCAAAATATGATCAATGTTCTCATTATTTAACAAATCGGATAAATCATCAGCAGTTTTCTTAATTTTCGGATTGCTATAGTCCAGGGGTAAAATAATCACCTGGAAAGGAGCAAGGGATATCGGCCAAATAATTCCGTGGTGATCGTGGTTTTGTTCAACCACTCCTGCTATAATTCGGTCCAAACCGATGCGGTAACTTCCCATCAATACCGGTAATTCAAAGCTATCCGGATCAGTATAAGTCATCCCCAGGGGGATGGAGTATTTCTCCTTTAAATTCCCAATTTGACCAACTTCAATTGCCCTTTCCACAATTAAAGTTCCCCCGCAGAGGTCACAAGTTTCATTGTTTTTTACTTTTCTAAGATCAAGAAACTGGTCAACCTGGAAATCGCGTTCCGGTTCCACTCCGGTGTAATGGTAGTGGTACTTATTGGCTCCGGTAACTAAGCCTGCTGATTTTCTCAATCTCAAATCAGCGTAAACCTTAATCCCCTTAATACCCAGAGGACCGACATATCCTCCCGGAGCTCCGGTTATTTCCAGTATTTCATCGGCATGAGCCGGTCTTCCCAATCCTAAACTTTGATTTATTTTTGCTTCAGACAGTTCATCATCACCCGCCAGCAGCAAAAACACCGGCTGCTGCTTGATAAACCACAACAGACTCTTCATCATCTGCTGAGGAGGCAGATTTAGAAAATGAGATACCTCATCTACCGATCCCCCCACCGGAGTATTGACCATTTCCAGGGGGGAAGAGGGGAAAGCTAAAGGTTTGGGGACGGAAGTGGCAATATCCAGGTTAGCGGTATTATCACAATTACGGCAGTAAACAATTTTATCTTCGCCGGAAGCGGAGGGAATCATGAAATCCTCGGAAAAAGAACTGTCATCAATTCCCAATGAACCGCTGACAATTCTGATATTTAAACCGCACCGGGAAAATATTCTTAAATAAGCTTCCCGGTGTTTTTCATAGGACTTTTCCAGATCATCTTCAGTGCGGTTAAAACTATAACTATCTTTCATCAAAAACTGACGAAGGCACAGCAATCCATTTCCAGGTTTAGGTTCATCTCTGAACTTGGTCTGAATCTGGTATAAAGTGACCGGTAAGCACCGGTAAGATATCAATCCTGATTTTATGGTGTTGACAATTATTTCTTCATGGGTGGGAGCAAGTAGCAATTCACGTTTTTTCCGGTCAGTTAATTTGAATATATCATTTTCCCAATTTTTCCACCTTCCGGTCTGTTTCCAGTAATCGGGGGTACTCAGAGAGGGAAGAAGTATTTGCTGGGCTCCCAGATTATCCATTTCCTCCTGGATAATTGACCTTATTTTATTTAATACCCTCCAACCTAATGGCAGGTAGGAGTAGATGCCGGATAGTTCCTTTTTAATGAATCCAGCTTTGACCAATAATTGATGGCTTGGGATTACTGTATCCGCCGGAAATTCTTTTTGAGTGGGAATATAATTTTTTGTCCAGAGCATTAAATCTCCTATGATGTTCAGATATAACACATTTACAGTGAAGTTGACAACCCCGGATTAATTTTATTTAACCGAAGGCAGGAGTAGCACAAGTAAAATCCCCACAGAGAAATATCCCTTGACAATTAGTGACGGTGAAATCAGTTTATTTTTTTGTTTTGTCCGATGATCAAGATTAAAAT
>LKUE01000236.1 GCA_001412365.1 Desulfuromonas sp. SDB
TCAAGATATGATTGAATAAATTCATCATATCCTGATTATTTTCTAATGCTATCTACGATAGCACGACTATGTCTTAGGTGAGATTTACACGGATGAAAAACCTGATGAACACTGATAAGAAAATTATGGAATAATGTTTGATAAAATAGCAATGATCCACACCACCCATCCCCGGGGGAATGGAACGCGGAATATCAATTAAAATGAAAAATTAAGAAATCAGGTAAAGAAGGGGAGGTTTTAGCTAGTTTTTTCCGGTTTTAACTGATTTAAGGTATTTGGCTTTACAATCGGGGCAGTAGCTGTTGATGAAATGAGCTTTGGAATGCTTTTCAATATAGTCTTCCAGTTTTTGCCAGTAGCCCTGGTCATTCCTCACTTTATGACAACTGGCGCATACCGGAAGCAGACCTTTTAGTTTATTAATATCATCCAGGATTGATTTTAATTTCTGATTGGCTTCTATTAATTTGTGATGCCGAATCTGATTTATCAAAGATTCCTTTTCAATTTTATCCAGCTGATGTTTAGCCTGTAATTCCGCTATTTTCTGGTTCCGTTGTTTAGAACACAATCTCTCGTTGATGACTCTGAATTTTTCCAGAAATTCCAGAGATTTCTGATGATGGTGGTAATCATGGTATAACTGGGAAAGGAATCTATAGCCGTTCTGGAGAATGTTATCCGCCTGAATTTCCTCGGCAATCTTGATACCTTTTTCCAGATTGGTCTTGGCATTTAAAAAATCATTTTGTTTGAGATAAACAGAACCGATATTAATGGTAATTCTGGCAATACTGAGTTGAATGGAAGATTCCAGAGCAATAACCAGAGCTTTTTCGTAAAATCTCAATGACTTCCGGTATTGTTTAATTTTTTCATAAGATACTCCGATGTTATTGAGAATAGATATTTGCATCCGGTAGTCTTTCATTTGATTGGCTAGAGTTAGTGCATTCTGAAAGTATTCAAGACCGTAGTTGTATTTTTTCTGTTCAACATAGGTAATTCCCAGACCCACTAAAGAACAAACTTCTGCTTTTTGATTTTTGAATTTTTTACTCATCTCCAGTGATCTTTCCAGGTATTTTTTGGATTTATCAAAATTGTGCAGGGAGGAAAATACATAGCCAATATTGATATTGATGCCCACAATGGATGAGTAATCCTGCAAATCTTGAAAAATATTAATGGACTTGAGATAGTAATCCAATGCTTTATCTAAATCTCTTATCCGGTTGTAGGTGGTGCCCAGGGTATTGTAAATATCTGCCATTTCCTTAGCTTTGTTTAGTTTTTCAAGGATTTGAACAGATTTTTTAAGGTATTCAATTGATTTTACGATTTCTCCTAAATCAATATAAACTAGTCCAATGGTTTTAAGGACCTCAGCTTTTTTTTGAGGATATTCATCTTCATCAATATATTCAACCGCTTTGAGGTAATTATTAATGCTTTTCTTTTTATCAATCTTTTTATACAGGTCGGAAATTTTAAGCATTAACTCAGATCTGGAAAAATCATCCCGGGCAGCATTGAACTTCTCCTGCAACTCTAAAATTTCATCAAGATATTTATCAGTATTGTCTTTACTCATCGGGAAAATATTTTTTTGCACATTCCGGGCAAATACCGTGGGAGACTTCGCTATCACTGTGTTCTGAAATATAATCGTCCACTTCTTTCCAAAATCCCTTGCTGTCCTTTATTTTTTTGCACTGGGGACAGATGGGCAGCAATCCGGTAAGAGTATTTACCTGGTCAATAGCTTTTTGGACTTCTGTGTTGATTTTCTCCAATTTTTCATTTTTCAGTTTGGAGATTTCAGCATCTCTCTCTCTGTCTTCTAATTTATACTGTTTTTCTAAATTTTTTAAAATTTTACGGTTATCCTGTTCATAAATCTTTTCGTAAATTTTTAAATAGCTGTTGAGGTTTTTTCTTGCCTGCTGAAAATTATTCTGACTTTTATCAATTTTGTATAAAAGATCATAACTCTTAAGCATTAATTCTCTATCTCTTAATTTTTTGGCTAATGCAAGCGCTTGTTGGGAGTATTCCAATGCCTGCTGGTATTCCTGTTGGGAACAGAGTAATTCAGAAAGTTCAAATAAAATTGGAATTTTATTGTTATCTTTTAAACTGGATAGTTTATTTTTTAATGATTTAATTTTTTCTTTCATTTAGTTAATTATAGATAATAAAATTATTAATCTCAACTCTAAATAGCTGGTATTTTTAGTTTTTAAACCCTTTGCTGGAGAAAAATGATGAAAAAAGAAAAAAATTTATATGATATTATAAATCATTTAGGAGAAGATCAATTTAACTATTCACCAGTTACCACTCCTATTTATCAGACTTCAAATTTCTTTTTTCCAGATTTCAAATCACTGCATAAAGCACTACAAGATGAGAAACTGGTTCCTATTTACACCCGGGGACAAAATCCCACCGTAAGAGTGGTGGAGAAGAAAATTGCTGCTCTGGAAAATGGAGAAGAAGCAAAACTGTTCTCCTCAGGAATTGCCGCAATTGCTGCAGCAGTTATGGCTTTTCTTAAAAGCGGGGATGAAGTGGTGTGTGTTAGAGATTGTTATTGCTGGACCTACCGGCTGTTTGATCAATACCTGCAGAGATTCGGAATTAAGGTGAATTTTGTTGAAGGCACTAGAATTGAACATTGGGAATCCCAGGTCAATTCAAAGACCAAGCTGTTTATGCTGGAAAGTCCCACCACTTTTTCCTTTGATATTCAAAATTTACAACAAGTGGCTGATCTGGCAAAAAGAAATAATATTAAAACGGTAATTGACAATTCCTGGGCTACCCCCTGTTATCAGAATCCTCTGGACTATGGAATTGATTTAGTAGTCCATTCCTGCAGTAAGTACCTGGGAGGTCACAGTGATCTGGTGGGAGGAGTGGTGGTAGGATCAGCAGAGGATATCTCCGTAATATTCAGCCAGGAGTTTATGAATAAGGGCTCCTGCCCCAGCCCATTTGACAGCTGGCTTCTGCTCAGAGGATTGAGAACACTTCCTTTGAGAATGGAAAGACATTATTCCAGTACAATGAAATTAGTGAGATGGCTTAAAAACTGCAGCAGGGTCAAACAGGTTCTTTATCCTCTGGATCAGGATCATCCTCAATATGATTTAGCTGTGCAGCAGCTGAGGGGGGGATCGGGATTGTTCAGCTTTAGACTGGATACCAAACTGATAGAAGATGTTGTTAAATTTACCGATAACCTGAAAGTGTTCCGGAAAGCAGTGAGTTGGGGAGGTTTTGAAAGTTTAGTGGTCCCGGCAGCGGCTACCAGTACCAAGGATGCGGATAAGATTGATATTATCCGGCTGCATGTGGGGCTGGATGATCCGGAGGTGCTGATGGAGGATTTAGATCAGGCATTCGGGAAAATGAACCACAGGTAAGCACAGCTCAACACTTCGGAATATTTTACCACTAATTTACACTAATCCC
>LKUE01000237.1 GCA_001412365.1 Desulfuromonas sp. SDB
TCTTATTCAGATGTCCCCCATGAATATGTGATGCACATAGCCAGCAGAGTTATGGCGGCTGGGGCTGATTTTTGGCTGTTGGGTCCTGGAAAAACCATGATTAAGTCTACTAAGCCGGTGGTATCAGTTTGTGCGGTAAGAACTGGCTGCGGGAAAAGTCAAACCACCCGTAAGGTTTCAGAAATATTGAGGGCTATGGGAAAAAAAGTGGTAGCGATAAGACACCCCATGCCCTATGGAGATCTGGTTAAACAAAAAGTACAGCGATTTGCCCACAAGGATGATTTAGCCAAGCATAACTGCACCATTGAGGAAATGGAAGAATACGAACCCCATATTGAAAATGGGGTGGTGGTGTATGCCGGAGTGGACTACGAAGCAATTATCAGGGAAGCGGAAAAAGAGGCGGATATAATTTTGTGGGATGGCGGAAATAATGATATTTCTTTTTATCAGCCGGATTTGTACATTGTGGTTGCCGATCCTCACCGTCCCGGTGATGAACTTGAATATCATCCTGGAGAAACCAATTTAAGAATGGCGGATGTGGTGGTAATTAACAAGATTGATACCGCCAATCTTGAAGATATTGAACTGGTCAGAGAAAATATCAATGAGGTTAACCCCCGGGCAATTATTATTGATGCGGCATCACCGTTGTCGGTTAATGATTCAGATAAAATTAAAGGAAAAAAGGTTTTGGTGGTGGAAGACGGACCAACTTTAACTCATGGATCAATGGCTTATGGTGCCGGATACGTGGCGGCAATGAAATACCAGGCTGCCCAGATAGTTGATCCCCGCCCTTGGGCAATTGGGTCAATCAAACAAACTTTTGAGAAATATCCTACCACCGGAGAAGTCCTTCCCGCCATGGGTTATGGTGAAACTCAAATTAGAGAGCTTGAGCAAACTATAAATAGCATGGATGTGGATTTAGTTATCATCGGCACCCCCATAGATCTTTCCAGAATATGCAAGATAAACAAGCCCTGGGTGAGAGTTAAATACGACCTTCAGGAAATTGGTAAACCAGACCTTGAACAGGTGTTGAAGAAATTTAAATAGTATTTAAAAAATTGAGCAGGAAGAATATCCCTATATCTTCCTGCTTGTTTTATTACAGGATTATTATATGAAAAAGAAACCTATCGCCATTGTCGCTCTTGGAGGCAATGCCTTAATTAGAGCAGGAGAACAGGGCACTATTGCCCAGCAGTTTGCCAATACCCGGAGAAGCTTGGATGGAATAATCTACTTGTTGAGAAAGGGATATCAGGTTGCAGTGACCCACGGGAACGGACCTCAGGCAGGAAATGAGATGATACGAATGGAGAGGAGTGCGGAAGTAATTCCCACCCATCCTTTAGGGGTTATTGATGCCTCCACCCAGGGATGGATTGGTTATATGATTTCCCAGTCCCTGTACAACCGTTTGCTCCAGGAAAAGCTTGATCATAGGGTAACTGCGGTTATCACTCAAGTTATTGTTGATCCCAATGATCCTTCCATTCAAGATCCCTCTAAACCGGTAGGACCATTTTATAAACAGGACCAGGTGGAAGAGTTGACCAAAAAAGGGTGGGTGGTGAAAGCAGATGCGGGAAGAGGATACCGGAGGGTAGTAGCTTCACCAAAACCTAAAAAAATAGTGGAAAAAGATGCTATCTTGGCTTTACTGGGAATGGATCAAGTGGTGGTCACGGTGGGAGGAGGAGGCATTCCTGTATATCTGGAAGAAGATGAAAAGCTGGAGGGGTTGGATGCGGTGATTGATAAAGATCGGGCTTCCGCGGTTTTAGGGGTGGAATTGAATGCTGAATTACTGTTAATTTTAACCGGCATTGAAAAAGTTATGATTAACTACAAGCAGCCAAATGAAAAACCTATTGACCGGATGGATGTTAATCAAGCATTATTATACCTTAAGCAAGGTGAATTTGCTCCCGGCAGCATGCAGCCAAAAATTGAAGCTGCGGTTGAGTTTATTCAAAAGGGAGGGAAAAAAGTAATTATCACTGAACTGGATAAGGCAATACAAGCTCTTCAAGGTAAAACAGGTACAGTGATTAGCGATGAGTGATTAATTGTAAAGAGAATCTATTTGATGAGGTTGAGATGAATAAAGAAGGAAATTATTGTTTTAAAATCACTGATTTTGAAAAGCAAAATTTTAAAACTCAGCAGAAAATAAACAATGTGGATTTTAATATTGAAGGATTAATTTCCGGAAACTATTGGATAAATGCATTCCGGGGGAAAAAAAATATTGATATAAATCTTCGAATTGAGTATAAAAGAAAATTTTTATGTTCTAGATGTTTAGAAAAATTTGTAGAGGAAAGAAATATTTACCGGAAAGTGGAAGCAGTTGAAAATGTGAATGTAAGTTTACCCTTTGAAGGTCAGAAAATTAATGAAGAAGAAGATGAAAATTTAATTTACTTCGATGGGGAAACCATTAACTTATACAATATATTAAAGGATTTAATCGTATTAGATGAGGAAATGAAGTTACTGTGTTCAGAACAATGTAGGGGATTGTGCCCTGTATGTGGAATCAATCTCAATAAAAATCAATGTTGCTGTACAGTAGAAAAATCCTCAAAAAATCCTTTTGACATTTTAGCTACATTAGATGATAAATAATAGATTAAAACATATTTGTAAACAGGAGGAGTAATGGCTTTACCAAAAAAGAGAAGTTCTTCTACTAGAGGAAAAAAAAGAAGAGCTCATTGGAAAGGTTCCATACCTAAGCTGATTAAATGTCCTAATTGCGGAAATTTAACTATGCCCCATAGCATTTGTCTGGAATGTGGATACTACAAAGATAAACCCGTAATTATCGAAGAGGAAGCTGAATAGAAATGCGCATAGCCATTGATGCAATGGGTGGAGATCAAGGATTTATTCCCATTGTTGAAGGGGTAAAATTATTTTTAGAAAAATGTGAGGACACTGAAATTCTGCTGGTGGGAGAAAAAAGAAAACTTGAGCAAAAGTTCGATTTTAGCAAGCCCGAGTTTAACAGTCTATCCTTGATAGAAGGGGAAGGATCAGTGGACATGCACATTTCCCCTTCGGAGGCAGTTAAAACCAAGAAAAATTCTACGATTAGTGTAGGTCTGAAGTTATTGAAGCAGCAGCAATGTGATGCGTTCATCTCCGCAGGAAATACCGGAGTAATTATGGCTTTTGCCCTGTTGATATTGGGACGGCAAAAAAACATTCACCGCCCGGCGTTAGCTTGTTTT
>LKUE01000238.1 GCA_001412365.1 Desulfuromonas sp. SDB
TTGTTTATGATAGAAAAAAATATTCCACTATCCCCTGATAAAGCATTGTTATTTGTAGGTGCCCGGGACCAGCATCTTAAATTAATGGAGACAATATTTAATTGTAAAATTTACCTCAGTGATTCAGAAGTTAGTATCCGGGGAGAACCTGAAAATGTTGAAATTGCTGAAAAATCTGTATCAAATTTTATAAGTAAGTTAAATAACAATATTTTCAAAAACGAAAAAGATATCCTGAATTATTTAAATAATTCTATCCATTACGACAGCAATGATGATAATTTGATAATATCAACCCCCTCTGGGAAAGTTTTCCCCAGAAGTGAGGGGCAAAAAGAATATATAAAAGCAATGAATAGTTCTGAATTAACTATCTGCATAGGTCCTGCCGGAACCGGGAAAACCTATCTGGCGGTTGCCAAAGCAGTGGAGTTGCTAATACAAAAAGAAGTTAAGAAGATAATCCTCACCCGTCCTGCCGTGGAAGCAGGGGAGAATTTAGGATTTCTTCCTGGTGATTTTATTGAAAAGGTGCAACCCTACCTTCAACCACTTTATGATGCATTGTTTGACACCTTGACTATTGAAAAAACAAAAAAAATGATTGAAGCTGAAGTAATTGAAGTTGCCCCCTTGGCTTTTATGAGAGGCAGAACCCTTAATAATGCTTTCATAATATTAGATGAAGCCCAAAATACCACCCCCGCCCAGATGAAAATGTTTCTGACCAGACTGGGCAAAAATTCACAAACAGTGGTATGCGGTGATATAACTCAAAGTGATTTAATTTCCGGAACTTCCGGTCTTTCTGAAGTTGCTAAATTATTTGACCGGATTGAAGAAATCAGTATAACCTATTTAACCTTAAAAGATGTGGTAAGACACAGGCTGGTTAAAGTTATCTTACAAGCTTATCACCGACAGCAGCAAAATGAAAAATAAAGTAGTAACTCATTCCTGGCGGGTAATCGCTTTCTTTATTATTATCTTACTTACCGAATTCATTTCCAGATCACCTACCCGGAAGACGTTAATTTTTAAACCCGGAGAAGTTTCCGACCGGACAATCCTTGCCCCGGTAGAATTCAGAGTGTTTAAATCACCGGATAGCTTAAGGGCGGAATCACTTTATGTCCGGGATACCGTAACTCCAGTATTAAGCAGAGTGGATGTAACTGAAATCACCCAGGCAAGATTAGATACTTTTATATCTTTATTAAATTCAATATCTGAATTTGTCCCTGACACCATCTTAGACTCCGTCAATCCTCCGCAAATAACTGAAAATTACTTCATTGATTCACTTTATCAATGGTTGGAGCCCAGAGATATTACCTTAGTGGAACTGGAAAGTATCTCCTCTCAATTAACCTCCAAGGATGTGACCAATTTTCAAAAAGCTCTGTCTGAACTGCTGGACACCATTGAATCAGCAGGTTATTCAGAAAGCTATGCTCAAAATAAGCAAAAAACAGTATTTATAGTTGATTTGGAAAATCTCAATGATTTAAATGAGCAGAATATCTATTTTCAGGGATCAATTTTGTTCAATATTGATCAATTAAACGATGCAGTGTTAACTTATGCTGCTTTCCGCAAAGAAGACACATTGCTGATGAGAAATGCCCTGCGCAGGATAGCGGAAAAAAACCTTCAATTCAACCGGGAATGGACAAAATCCAGAATTGATTCAGCCATCCGGGCGATAGACCCCTATACAGATCAGAAGATCAGTAAGGGAGCTGAAATAATCAGACAGCATCAGCAGATAACTGTAGAGGATTCCATAAAAATATCATCTTTGATAACTTACCTGGGACCGGAAAACCCCATTACGATTAATTTATTTGGTAAAAGCCGGATTCAGATCAAGCAGATTATCGGTCGAATTCTACTGATGATTATTATTGTAATATTAACTTTGATATTTATACAGATTTTAACCCCCCGCACCTGGCATTCAACTTCTAAAATGTGGCTGATAATCTTAATCTCCTTTATTGTAATGATATCTTCCAGTATCCTCATAAAATATATTTTCCCCAGCGATGCGGAGATGTTTTTAGAATTTCCCACCGGCAATTTCAAATATGATGCCATAATTATTGCTCCGGTAGCATTAGCGGGAATGCTTCTGGTTTTACTGGTGGGAATTAAAGAAGCATTAATCCTATCTACCATGTTAGCCATGGCTGTAGGAATTTATTGGAATTTTTCATACCAGGTTTTTCTGGTGCTGATGACTGGAAGTTTGTCATTAATTGCAGTATCCCGGACCATTCACCGGCGGTCTAATTTCTACAGCGGTTTAATTGCCATGTTTTTAAGCATGTCCCTGGTATCCCTGGCTTTATATCTATTTACCTTTGAACCGGTAAAATTATTTTTTATAACTATTCTTCTGATTTTGATCAGCTCAACAATTTCCGTATTTTTCTCCTTGGGGTTAATACCGATTTTAGAAAGGATTTTCAATTCAGTTACCGACATGAAGCTCTTAGAACTTGCCCAGGACACCCAGCCTTTAATCTACAACATGGCCAGAATTGCTCAAGGCACCAAGTTTCATTCTTTGATTGTGGGAGATATTGCCGAAGCAGCAGCCAGAAAAATCGGGGCAAATCCGATTTTAACCAGAGTGGGAGCTTATTATCATGATATTGGAAAAATTGAGAATCCAGATGGATTCATTGAAAATCAGGGGTTCAACGGCAAAAATATCCATGACAGCATATCTCCCAAAGAAAGTGTGAATATTCTTCGCAAGCATGTAACTGACGGAGTTAAATTAGCCAAACAACATAAATTACCTTCGGAAATCATCGAATTTATTAAGACCCACCATGGAACTACATTTATGGAAATTTTCTACCATAAAGCCAAGGATTTAGAAAATCAGGGCGGTCCCCCCATAAATGAACAGGAATACCGCTATCCAGGTCCCCTCCCCAAAACCAAGGAAGCAGGATTGATCATGCTGGCAGACGGAATTGAAGCAGCTTGCCGAAGCTTAAAAAATCCTACCGAAGAAGATATCAAGGACAAGGTACACTCAATAATTCAAAAAAGATTAACTGAAGGTCAGTTGAATTTAACCAATCTATCTCTCAGAGATATCAGCATCATCGAACAAGTATACACCAAACATTTAATTGGTTTATACCATCCCCGAGTGCCCTATCCTTCTGATAAAGATCAAAATGGTAAAGATTCTCCTAATCCCTGAACAGCATCCTCAACAGAAAAATTACCAAGAATTAATCAGATCAATATTATCCCATCTAAACATCAGCCACGGCGAGATGAGTATCAGTATTCTCAATGAACAGCAAATCAAGAGTTATAATTACAGATACCGCCAGGTCAACTCACCCACCGATGTAATTTCTTTCCCCAGTGAGATAGAAGGAGATTGGGGCGATATATTAATTTGTCCTGAAATCATCAAAGAAAATGCAAAGCGCTTCAACATTAATTTCACCCAGGAACTTATTCGAGTAATAGCCCATGGCATTTTACATCTATTGGGTTATAATCATGACAACCGCCTAAATAAAAGCAAAATGTTCAAGCTTCAGGAAGAAATCGTCAAAAATATGGGGGATTGGATATTATAATATTTTACCTTTCGCTGTCCTTATCCCTGCTATTGTTTTCAGCAGTATTCTCCGCCAGTGAAACTGCAATATTCTGGCTTCCCCGTTACCGGGTGGAAAGCCTTTCCCAGCAGCACCGGAGGGGGAGGATTTTAAAACTGCTGTACACCTCCCCCAATTACACCCTGCCCTTGATTTTACTGGGGAACACTTTTGTAAACGTACTGTTATCAGTTACCTCTTTAAAAATACTGGGCTTGCTGAATATAAGTTTTTTATCTAAATATACCCTGGTCATAAATATTTTATTCATCACCATGCTCTTACTGATATGCGGTGAATTTGGGCCGAAACTTATGGCGGTGAGAAGACCAGAAAAGATTTCCCTGTTATTTTCACCGTTTATTTATGTTTTAGGAATTATATTTTATCCTGTGGTCAAACCCTTCGAAAAAATTATCTTACTAATTTTAAAAGATAAAGAACAGGACATGTTATCATCACATGAAATTTTATGGATGTTCTACAAAGGCAGGGTAATTGACAAGGTTCTAAAAGGAACCCTGTGGAAGATAGCTCACTCCTTATTAGTGCTGGGGGATACTACCATAGAAGACATCATGACTCCCCGGTTGTCCATTGTTTCCCTCAGTGAACATAATTCCTGGCAAGATGCTCTGGTACTGCATCAACAAACCGGAAAATCTAAAATAATTATTTACAGAAAAAATATTGATGAAGTAATTGGATATGTGGACATCTCTCACCAATTTTTAAACGCTCCTGACTTTCAAACTAAACTTAAGCATCTCATCCGTCCTATAACCTTTATTCCCTCCAATGTTAAAATACCAAGCTACATCAAAGAAATTCAGAAAAACAAAAATTTAATGATACTGGTAAAAGACGAATACGGGGGAACCGCAGGGATAGTTACCGAAAATGATCTGTATGAGTACATGGTAGGTTCAACTTCAACTGAATACCATCAGGGAAAAACTTCAATTCCCGCCTCCTCAATTATTCTCAAAGGCAGCACTTGTATTCAGGAAGTTTCCCGGAATTACGGAGTTCATTTTGAGCCTAAGCATATGGATAAAAGCATTAGTAAATTCATCCTTGAACAAGCAGGATACATTCCCCGCAAGGGAGATTACATTAATTTCCAGGGGATAAAGTTTGAAGTGCTGAAAGTCAGAAAAAACAGCATCTTATTAGTCAGAATTCACCGGAACAAACAATGATATTATTGTTATCACTTATAATCATCACTTTACTGTTTTTTATATTTCTGTTTACCAGCTCAGAAATTGCCCTAATCGCCTCCCGTTCCTCTAAAATCAAATCCATGAAAATCGTGGGAAGGTCTCTGGCTCTGAAAGTCCTGGGCAATATTGAGACCAATCTTTCAGTTATTCTGGTGGGAACCAATATTTGCCTGGTGGCAATTAGTACTATATCGGAAAAGCTTTCGGAAAAATTAATTAACGATCATTCAAGCTTGTTATCCACTTTTATCATCACTCTGATTATTTTGATTTTTGGGGAAATAATCCCAAAAAGCATCAGCAACCGGAATCCATCCCTCTCTTTAATTAGATTATCCAGTTTTATTTACACCAGTTCAATAATCTTAAAACCTCTTTCCCTTAGTATGAAATATATCTCGGCTTCCATTTTAAATTTAGTTAAAATTTCACCCCGGGACGAATATTTCACCTCCTCAGACATGGAAAACACCTTGAGGGAGGGCGCCGGTCTGGGATTGCTGCCCCCCCACGCTCAAAAACTGGCGGATGGAATTAAAATATTAGACCAACTTAAAGTTGACGACATAATGCAGCCGCGATCAAATGTGACCTGCAGTTTTAAATCAGAAGGCTTGACCGGTATAAAAAGTGCGTATCAGGCTACCCGTCATAAGAAGATAGTATTAGCAGACCAGAACATTGATGACATTTTAGGAGTAGTTTATATAAAGGACATAGTTGTCAACAGCAGTTTTAACTACCGTCAACCGGTTTTCATTTACCAGCATTCATCGGTTAAGACGGTGGTTAATTGTTTTAATGAAAATCCCCATTGTGATTTGTTGATTGTAGTGGACGAGTTTGGACAACTGGCGGGGATTATAACAAAAACCGACCTTATTAATTCTCTGGCTGGAGCAGTGCATATAGACCAGCAACACCCTCAGGTGATCAAGTCCGGACCGCATGGAATTTTAGAGGTAAGAGGAGATACCAAAGTGGAGGTCATTGAAAATTTATTAAAAGTGAGTACCGGCTTAGATCCAAAAGAAACTATCGCCAGCTGCATTCTTGATCACTGCGGCTTAATTCCCGAAGAAGGCAATACTTATACTCTGGGAAAAATCAATGTTGAAATTACCGACAGTTCATCTAAAAATATTAAATCAGTTAAAATATCGAAAATTACCTAAATAACCAATATCACTAAGTATAAATAATGGCAACGAAATACATTAAGGCACAAAGGAGATGGTAAGCAAATGGAAAAAGTGGATTTTTTGGGGAATTTTATAATTATATAAAACAAATGTAATATATATAACTTGACAAAAATAATAAATTGAATATATCTATATAAATAGGGGTATAAAAAGATAGAGGAAAAAATGATTCCATATAAAAAAGAAAA
>LKUE01000239.1 GCA_001412365.1 Desulfuromonas sp. SDB
ATTTTTTTGTTTCAACTGCAAATAGCTCAGAGTAAATCTCTTCCCCTGGTTATCCACTGCCGGGGCTATTACCATAAATTACAAAATATAATCAAACAAAAGAAAATTACTGTACCCCTGATTTTACATCGCTACACCGGGGGTGATGGGCAGGTTAATGCCTTTGCCAAGCTGGGCTGTTATTTTTCATTTTCTGCCAATATTCTCAACCCCCGAAATAAAAAAACACTGAATTCGATCAAAGCTGTTCCTGCCGAGTTAATATTAGCGGAAACGGATGCTCCCTATTTTCATGAAAATTCAAAATCCTGGGGGACCCCCTGTGTCTTGCCCCGGGTTATCTCGGTGATTTCAGAAATAAAAAAAATAAAAAATGCTAAAATGAGAGAAATAATTGATGAAAATATTACCCACGCATTTCAAGGAAGAATTCCAGTCTAGAACTGCCTTGGTTTTAGGAGAACATTGCCTGGGAAAAATCCGGCAAACCAAGCTGGCAATTATTGGAGTAGGGGGAGTTGGTTCCGCTGCAGCGGTATCCTTGCTTAGAATCGGTTTTAGTAATATGTTGCTGGCGGATGGTGATGTAATTGAAATAACCAATTTTAACCGTCATTTCCAGGGATATCCGGAGTATCTGGGATGGAATAAAACTGAAGCCATGGTTGATCAACTGAAAAAAATCAATCCCTGGGGAAAGTATGTGGGTTTATTTAAATATATTGATGAAAATAATTTCGATGATATAAAACAGTACCATCCGGATTTTATTATTGATGCCATTGATCACTTAGATGAAAAAATTATCCTAATTCAAAACTGTTTAAGGTATAATATTAAAGTAATATCATCAATGGGAGCAGGAGGGAAAAAATATCCGGAACTGGTAAAAAAGGGAACAATTTTCAGTAGTACTGACTGCAGTTTGGCTCGTAAAATGAGAAAAAAACTTAAACAACTGAATATTACTGAAGATTTACCGGTAGTTTATTCAACCGAACCCAGTAATTTTACCAGACAGCAGCCGGGCAGTTTATTTACGGTCACTGCATCCTTTGGCTTAGCCATTGCTTCTTGGATAGTGGAACAGTTAGATCAGAAGTAGCCATAATCATTTAATTTCAAAGAAAGGAGATAAAATGGTTGATTATAAGAGTTTGGGTTTTGTCAATACCAAGGAAATGTTAAAAGATGCACTGGAAAAAAATTATGCGGTTCCTGCATATAATTTCAATAATATGGAACAGTTGCAGTCAATAATTCTCGCCTGTGCGGAAAGCAATTCTCCGGTGATCCTTCAGGTTTCCCGGGGAGCCAGAAAATATGCTAATCCCATCATGTTGAGATATATGGCGGAGGGGGCGGTTAGAATGGCTAGAGATGAATTGAAAGCCACCTTCCCCATGGCTCTGCATCTTGATCATGGAGATACTTTTGAGTCTTGCCAATCGGCAATTCAATCTGGATTTTCCTCGGTGATGATTGACGGTTCATCTTTACCCTATGAACAGAATATTGAGGTGACTAAGAAAGTAGTGGAATATGCCCATAAGCTTGAAGTAACCGTGGAAGGAGAATTAGGGGTGCTGGCGGGAATCGAGGAAGATGTGGTTTCCCAGAAATCACATTATACTAATCCTGAAGATGTTGAAGATTTCGTAAACCGCACCAGAGTTGATTCCTTGGCTATTTCTATTGGAACTTCCCACGGAGCCTATAAATTTAATTTAAAACCGGGAGAATCATTTCCTGAACTCAGATTTGATATTTTAGAGAAAGTTTCCAAAAGATTACCTGGTTTTCCCATTGTTCTTCACGGTTCTTCATCCGTACCTAAAGAATTTGTGGATATGGTTAATCGCTACGGCGGAAACTTGGGCAATGCGGTAGGAGTACCTGAGCAACAATTGAGGAGAGCTTCGAAATTAGCGGTATGTAAAATAAATGTGGATACTGACGGACGTCTGGTGGTTACTGCAAAGATCAGAGAAATTTTAAACGAACATCCTGAACTTTACGATCCCCGCAAGTATCTGGGACCGGCTAGGGATGCGCTTAAAGATTTATTGATATCTAAGAATGTCAATGTAATGGGCAGTGCTGGTCAGGGTTAAACCCTGGAGTGACTTTCACTTCCCAGGGGATCAATAATTCTGATAATTTTTGCATTAGCCCATAAATTTTCCAGCTGGTAAGTCTCTCTAAAAGCGGGAGTCATTAAATGAACCATGAAATCGGCAAAGTCCATGACTACCCAATTCCCCCGGTTTACTCCTTCTTCCCGGATAGGTTTGGAGATATTATGCTGTTTTAAGTAGTTGGGTATTTTTCTGACCAAAGATCTGCTGTGAACTTCGGAAAGAACCGTGCCGATTATCATAATATCAGATATTGCTGAAATTTCTTTTAAATCAATGCAGGTAATATTTTCAACTTTATTATCCAGAAGAATATCAATCACTTTTTTTATCTCTCCGGATAACTTTGTGTTTTGCAGAAGCTGTTTGGATTCAATACTTTCTATGCTGCTGTTCATAATTTAAACATACCTAACTAAAGTTTAATTGTAAAGAGTTGAAATGAATTGTTTTAAAATAATTACTGGTGCAGTCAACTTTTAATATATATGGTTCATAGGATGTTGACAATATGTTGTTTGCTGTTATAATTTCAATTTCAATTATATAAATTTAGATACTTTGCGGAGGAAAATATGAAAAGAACATATCAGCCCAGCAGAATAAAAAGGGCGAGAAAACATGGTTTTCGGAATCGAATGAGTTCACGAAATGGTCGGAAAATCCTGGCCAGAAGAAGATTCAAAGGAAGAAAAAGGCTGACCCCCCAGCCATCACAATGATGGGGATGGCAAAGAGAGTTATCTTCACTTGATTTCTGAGAGAGTTGTTTTTTTGCTATCGGTAGTTTAAATTCCTGTTGATGAAAAAATCTTTTAACCGGAGTCAAAGATTAACCGGTAAAAAAGAAATAAACGAGACAATTAGAATTGGAAAAAGAGTTAAGGGTAATTATTTAATAATTTTCTTTCTGCCCTCAGATAAGTTGAGGATGGGATTAAGTGTTAGAAAAGGAATTTCCAGTTCAGTTAGAAGAAACTTGTTGAAAAGAAGGTTGAGGGAGATATTGAGAGTGGAACAGGAAAAATTGAAACCGGTGAAATTATTTTTAATTTCTTCTGCTGATGCTGAGCATTTAAATTTTACACAACTCAAATGGGAAATAACCGATCTATTAAACAAAGCTGGCTTGTATCATTGTTGAATTCTACCGGTTTGGGATTGATAAGAGGTTATCAGATATTAATATCCCCTTATCTGCCCTCCCGGTGCAGATTTTATCCTAGTTGCTCTGATTATGCATACCATGCAATTGAAAAATTTGGATTGATTAAAGGTGCGGGATTAGGACTTTGGAGATTGGTTAGGTGCAATCCTTTCAGCAAAGGGGGATATGATCCAGTCCCGGATAATTTTTGGAGGAATTAATGTCCTATAGAGTTAGACTAATTATTGCAGTGATAATTTCCGCAATTTTATTGATATTGTGGCAAGTTCTACTGAATAAACAGCAACCAGAACAGCAGGAAATAACCACGGAGTCAATTGAAGATACCTCTTCAACAATAACTACTCCTGAACCGGTAATTACTACCAGTCAGCAGCCAGTTTTACCTGATACTACCAGTTATACCCCTGATTCATTTGCAATCATTTTAACTAGTGAAGATTCCTCTCCGTATATTCTGGGAAACAAAGACGTGGAGATAACTATTGATCCATTACATGGAGCAAGTGTTGAGGAAATTAAACTTCTGGGTTATCAACTGACCAGGGATAGTGATAGATTATCTCTATTCCCCTTGGTGGACCTGCATAATACTGATTCAGTTTACCAAATTCATCCCCCCGGAAGACAAAGAGGATTGCTATTTTCTGTGGTTAATCAAGAAAATGAGCAAACTGTAATCTCAACTGGAAAAATACCCATGGCTGTTGATACCACTTATTTCAATGACGATACTGCGGTGGTTATTTTCTCTCAGCAGGTTGGAATTCACCGGAGCTATATAAAGTATCAATTACCTCCTCAAGGTTTTATGTTTAAGGTCTCTTTCTGGTCTGAAGGTATAAATAAAAGATTTTATCAAGGGTACTTGATATGGGAAGGCGGTTTAGCCATAACTGAACCAGATTTACCCATAGACCAGGGAAAGAGAAGATTTTTTGTAGCGATGAATCCAGTAGGTTATAAACACTGGAGAAAAAGTTACAGTGATATAATTTCCGGGGAGCAATATACAGATCAAGCTCTTTGGGCGGGGATGGCTAATCAGTATTTTATGATTGCCCTGATTCCCCGGGGGGATAGAGACAGCGATATCGCTTCCTCCGTTAATTTTTCAGTTCCCCAAGAGGGACATCCCTACACCGTAACTATTAATTACGGTCCCATTCAGCAAGATACCTTTAACTTCTGGTGTTACGCCGGACCCCTGGATGAGAGATATTTAGCCCCGGTAGGTTTTCATTTAGAAGAAAATGTAGAGATGGGTTGGACTTGGCTAAGACCGATAAGCAAGGTTATTTTATGGATATTAAGAGCTCTGCATAGTTTTATTCCTAATTACGGATTAGTAATTATTATATTTGCTTTACTGATGATGCTGGTGTTTTCACCTTTGACCTTATACAGCCAGAAATCAATGAAAAGAATGCAGGAACTACAGCCCAAATTAGAAGAACTGAAGAAAAAATATAAAGATGACCCTAAAAAATTAAATGAAGAAACCATAAAGCTGTACAGGGAAGAATCATTTAATCCTTTTACCGGATGTCTTCCCTTGCTTCTTCAAATGCCTGTATTTATGGCTTTATATCAGATTATGAGAACCACTATTGTGCTCAGAGGGGAAGGATTTTTATGGCTGCACGATTTATCCAGACCGGAAACAACCATACCTATTTCCCTGCCTTTCTCTTCATCTCCGGGAATAGGTATTTTCCCTTTGCTGATGGGGGTTTTGATGTTTTTACAGCAGAAATTAACCAATCCAAATCCCCAGCAAAAAGCGATGACCTGGATTATGCCAATATTTTTGACCTATTTGTTCATCAGTTTCCCCTCCGCCATTGTTCTGTACTGGACTTCTTATAATTTATTTGGCTTGATTCAACAATTGATCATAAAATACAAAGGTGATTTGAAAAAAATATTTGTTAAATAAGGAGTAAAAATGGTTGACAATAGTCAACTGGAAATTTCCCCCTTGTCCTGGTTGGAAAAACAAGTTGCTACTATGCTGGAATTTATAAATGTAGAGTCGTCAAATATAAAAATTGAGCAATTAGCCCAGGATGAATATCAGGTTTTAATTGATGCGGGTAAAGATGATGGTTTACTAATTGGAAGAGATGGAGCCACTTTAGATGCAATTGCCCATATTTTGGGGAAAATGATGGCTGCTCATTACCAGGGATATCGTATAAATGTTGATGTAGCAGGATACCGTCAAAGAAAGGAAGACCGGTTAAGAAGTAAAGTGTTGGAAATTGCGGATAAAGTGAACGAATTAACTTCTGAATATATTATCAAAGGACTTACCCCCCAGGAAAGACGAATAGTTCATTTGACTATCCAAGATTTTGATCATCTGGAAAGCCGGAGTGAAGGAGAAGGAATACTTAGGGATGTGGTGATTTATTCCAAGAATTGAATTTTCCTTGGAATTATTTCAATGAACTTTTTAAATGATACCATAGTAGCAATTTCTACGCCTTTGGTCACTGCTGCTTTAGGAATAATAAGAATCAGCGGTCCTCAAAGTTTGACCTTGACAAAAAAACTTACTCAAAAGCAGCAGTATAAACCTCATCGAGCCACTTTAACCTGGATAAATTTATCCCCGGAATTAAAAGATCAAGCGGTAGTGACTTTTTATCCTGCTCCCAGATCATATACTGGCGAAGATTTAGTAGAGATATCAGTTCACGGGAATCCCCTTTTAATGAAGCTGGTGATTAGGGAATTGATCAATCGAAATGCCCGAATGGCAGATAGGGGAGAGTTTACCCGAAGAGCTTTTTTAAACGGGAAAATTGACCTTTCTCAAGCAGACGCAGTTTTAGCTATGGTCAATGCGAAATCCTTAAAGGGTCTAACCCATGCTGCCAACAGTCTGGAGGGAAAAATTTCCTCAACCATCAGCAGGGCACTGGATTATATTGATCAAACTGCTGCAGAATTAGAAGTATGTATAGTGAATTACGATGCTTTAACCGATAATTTTCTAAAACGGTTTGAGACTGTAAAAAATATTATTAAACAGCTTAAGTTATGGGCGGAATTGACCTCAGAAGATCTGAATACTCCCGAAGTGATATTACTAGGCTCTCCCAATGCAGGTAAATCCACGATATTTAATAAAATAATCGGAGAGGAGAGAGTAATTGTCAGTGAATTTCCGGGAACCACCCGGGATGTGGTAAGGGAGTTGGTTAATTTTGACGAATTAACCGCGATGTTAGTGGATGGAGCAGGAATAACTCAACGTCAGTATAATGTAAATAAAATTGAGCAAAAGGGAATGCAGTTCCTGACTGATAAACTGAAACAGGCTAAATTAATTATTTTAATTTTTGATATAACTACAAATTGGCAGGAACAATACCAGCACTTTAAAAAAATAGTTGACTCTAAACCCTGTCTGCTGGTTTTAAACAAAACTGATTTAATGGAGAACTTGCCCTCATCTCATCATGATGCAATAATGATTTCTGCTGAATCCGGGGAGAATTTTGAAAAATTTAAATCAAGTATTTCTAAAAAGCTGACCGAACTTGTCAATATTTCTGATCAACAAAACCAAGCTGGTTACTTATCTCAAAGAGCATCGCAATTATGTTACCTGGCATGGGAATCAATAAACAAGGCAGATCAATTTTTAGCTGAGCAGATTTGGGATTTAGCTTCAGAAGAAATTAAACAGGTGAGAAAGTATTTAGGCAGTATAATCGGAAGAGATGTTTCCCCGGGGGATTTAGTGAAATTTTTCGATCGTTTTTGTATTGGCAAGTAAATTACTTTTCAGGATGGGATACCTTGAAATTCATTAACCGGGCTAGGATGAGATAAAAAGGCAAATAGGTTGCTGAAACCACGACAACTATGAGCAAACTCTGGATTAATTTAAGTTCGGATGGTTCGAATAATTGAAGCCAGGGTATATAAATTATTACCGGCAACAAAGTAGCCATGATAACTTTAAACAATCCTTCCCACAGCAATTTAAAGGGGAGCGGAGAAAATTTAACATGAAAGGTTAATACCAGTAAAACCGCTCCGAATATACTGGCAATAGAAACAGCTAAAGATAATCCGTTAATTCCCATTGACCGGGTCAGCAGAAAAACAGCAATAATATTGATTATGCTGGAAATAAAACTTATGATTACCGGGGATTTGGTATCTTTAAGGGAGAAGAAAATATTAGCCATTATCTTGGTAGAAGAAGCTCCAATTATCCCGATTAAGAACCACCCTAATATCGCTCCGGTGGCTACGGTATCTCCAGGTAAAAATGCCCGGTGCTGAAAAATTATTCTGACAATATGAAATCTTAATAGCCACATCAGGCAGCAAACCGGAAAAACAAAGAACATGGCTAAGCGGAGAGTTTTAATTAAAATGGAGCAGACTAAATCAGTTCTGCGGGATGAAGCATATCTAGCTGCTTCAGGAAGGGTTACCGTTGCCAAGGATACTCCGATTATACCTAGAGGAAAAGACATTAACCGGAAGGCGTAGGAATAATGTGAAACTGATCCTTCTCCCATATGGGTTGCCACTGCTTGATTTATGGCTACATTGATCCGGGTAGCCACATAACCCAGTGCCACCGGAATAAATAGCATTAGTACTTTTTTCAGATGAGGAGAATTGAGATTAAAGGTCCACCGGTATCGGAACCCTTCCCGGTAAAGAGTGGGAATCATAAATAAAAATTCTGCCACTGCCCCCAGTACAATTCCCAATCCCAAGGCGTAAGAAGTTTCCAATCCTCTGGATCTATAAAAATTAAAGCCTATCCAGGTAATTCCGATGGTAACCAGATTCCACATAGCCGGGGCTAATCCAGTTATAGGATAATGGCGATAATAATTGAGAATTCCCATAACCAAAGAAATCAATGAGGATAGAACTAAAATAGGAAAAAGCATTCGAACTAATTTAACTGTCAGCATTTGCTTTTCAAAGCTGTATCCCCCCGCAAGAATTTTCACAATTCCCGGAGCAAACAAAATCAATAAGATCATTAAAATAAAAGATAAAACTAAAAGTATGTTAAATAAATTCAGTGCAAAACTTAAAGCGCATTGTTTGCCTTTGGATTTATGCAGATCGGAAAATACCGGAATAAATGCTGCATTCATCGTTCCTTCGGATATAAATTCCAGAATTAAACCTGGTATGATATATGCTGTCCTGAATGCATCCATACCCGCTGATGCGCCGAATAAGGTTGCATATATAATTTCCCTGACTAATCCCATAATCCTGCTGACCAGTACACCAAAAGAAAATCCACTGGCTAACTTGACTAAGGATTTGGCAGTTGCGGTTTTAGTTTCTTTCATAGTTATTTACTTTAAAAAAAGATAACAGAAAATGTTTAATTTCAGAAGATATAATAATATCAGCACAACCAGACAAGTACATTTGAAATATTACCTTAAGCAGCATAATTTTAATTTACCGGAAAAGATCTCTAAAAATATACCGAATATCAACTTATTGCTTAATTTTATTGACATATTATGATAAATAAATATTATGTTAAATAGCTGTCAAGACGGTTATTTTTGCTTAAGAAGCTGTTTATATTAATATCTCATTAAAGGAGTTGGTTTGAAGTATAAATCACTTGGAGCAGTGAGAGAAGTCACTGGCTCTATGCACCTACTGATATCTGAACAAGGAAGCAAATTATTACTGGATTGTGGAATGTTTCAGGGAAAACGGAGTGAAGCTGAACAGAAAAACAGGAATCCGAAAATAAATCCCAAAGATGTTGATGCTATAATTATTTCTCACGCCCACTTAGACCATTGTGGCTTAGCTCCCCTGCTGGTTAAAAAAGGTTTTACCGGACCGATATATGTAACCCCCGCTACTGCTGAATTGATGCAGTATATTCTTGCGGACAGCGCTTATCTTCAGCAAAAAGACGCTGAATATATCAATAAGAAGAGAAAAAAGGGTGAACCGAAAGTGGAAGTACTTTACTCTCAGCAAGATGTGGAAACCACTTTGGGATTATTAAATATTAAAAATTTCAACTCCGAATTTGAAATCAGCGGGGGCTTCAACGCAACCTTTTACCGAGCAGGACATATCCTGGGATCAGCATTGGTGGAGGTTAAAGAATCTGGTAAGACCCTTTTATTTACCGGAGATTTAGGGAGGAAAAACGCTCCCCTCCTTCAAGATCCTGAAGACCTGTCCAACCATAAAATCAATTACCTCTTAACTGAAAGTACTTACGGAGGTCGCATCCATCATGATTTCACCCAAGGCAGACAAAGGATTTCCCAGGCAATTAATAAAATTGATCAAACCAAAGGCAAGTTGATAATTCCTGCATTTTCTTTAGGCAGGACTCAGGAAATAGTTTACTCCATACATCAGTTAAGAGTGGATAAAAAAATTCCTCAAAATATCGAAGTATTTGTGGACAGCCCTCTTTCTGTTAATGTCACTGAGATATTTAGACAGCATTTTTATGAACTTGATGAGGAAACCCAGGAATTGATGAGAAAAGATGGTGATCCCCTTGGTTTTGGCACTTTGAAATACACCAAAAGCGTTGAGGAATCAAAGGCACTTAATACAAAAGAAGGTCCTTTTGTAGTGATTTCTGCCAGCGGGATGTGTGAAGGAGGAAGAATTGTACATCATCTGAAAAATTCTATTTCTGACAGCAAAAACATAATTTTAATTGTCAGTTTTCAAGCTCAGCATACACTGGGACGGAGAATTGCAGAAGGTAATAATGAAATAAAAATATTTGGTGAAAAATACAGGGTAGCCGCAGAAGTTTTAACTAACAATGAATGGAGTGCTCACGCAGATTCAAATGAATTAGTTAAATTTGCAACCTCAGTAAATCCTGATCAGACCTTCTTAGTTCATGGTGAAATGGAACAAATGGAAATGTTGAAAAATCGCCTGCAAGATAATGATCTAAGTGTTACCATCCCTGATCTTGAGGATTCAATTCGGCAGTTATAACAAAGGAGATCAGTGTGGAATATTTTAAAAAAGAGTGGGAAATTGTATGTGATCACTTTATTAAATTTTTAATTTTTGAAAAAGGAGCCAGTCCCAATACCCTCAGCGCTTATAAAAATGATGTTAAGCAGCTGTATAATTTTTGTTTGGAAGAAAAGATCACTCCATTGCAGGTCACTGAAGATGTTATTAAAAAATTTGTGAAACAGCTATCCAAGGCTGGATTGAAAAGAACCTCTCTTAGTAGAAAGGTGTCCTCCATTCACCATTTTTTCGATTTTCTTAAGCGGAGTGGTAAAATAGATAAAAATCCGGTTTCGGACATGGTAATTCCCCGCAGTAAAAGACCTCTGCCCAAACCATTAACCGTGGAAGAAGTGGAGATGGTTTTAAAGTGCGTGGGCAACAGTACTCCTGAAGAAATAAGGGATCGAGCAATTTTTGAACTTATATATTCATCAGGTCTGAGAGTATCAGAAGTATGTGAAATGAAATTTTCTTCAATTCTGTGGGATGAGGGATTGATTAGAATTATCGGAAAAGGAAATAAAGAGCGTATTGTTCCGGTGGGAAAACCGGCATTGAAGGCAATTAAGGATTATCTGGAGGAAGCCCGGGAGAAGTTGCTGAAAGATAAAAAAGATATTGATATTGTATTTTTAAGTTCTCGGGGAAGACCTATATCTCGACAGATGATTTGGATTAGGTTAAAACGGGCTGCCCGTAAAGCTTGTATTGAGAAAGAAATTCATCCTCATACCTTAAGACATTCTTTTGCCACTCATTTGCTTCAGGGAGGGGCAGATCTTCGAGCAGTTCAGGATTTATTAGGTCATTCTTCAATTAGTACAACTCAAATCTATACGGAATTAGATAAAGAGACAATAAAAGAGGTTGTTAAAATGTATCACCCCAGGGAGAGAATGGTTGTCTGATAAAGATAAATCAAATTCATCAGATAGTGATTTTGAATCATTAGCTGAAGAGATGTCTTCTTCTTTACTGGAAGGATTTGAGGAAGCTGCCCGGAATGAAGTTCTTAAAGAACAGAATCAAAAACTTCAGCAGGAGATAGATGAATTAAATCTATCTCGAGATGATCTGATTAATGAAATTGAAAAATTAGAAAATTCCAGAAAGGATCTGGAAAAAGGTATAAATAAGTTAAACAAAAAAATTGATAACTTCGATCAGAAAAAACAGGAACTAGCCGACATCAATGATAAAATTGAAGAATTAAAAAAAGTTAAAGGGGATTTTTCATCACAAGTTCAATCTTTAGAACAAAGAAAACAGCAAATTTTATCGGAAATTGAAGAATCTGAAAAAGAATATAATTCCCTTACCCAAGAACATCAGCAGGTAAGTTCTGATTTATCGGAACTTGAAGAAAAAATGGATCAATATTCCACTAAAATGATTGATCTGACCAATACAATAAGGGAAAAACAAGCGGATATTGAAGATAAAGCTACAGAATTGGAAGATTTACAGGCAAATATTGCCGCTTTGCAGATTGATTCAGCTGGACTTGAAGATGAATTGGAAAACAAAAAAGCGGAAAAGCAGGAAATTGAATCATTGGTGGGCAGACTAACTGATCAGAAAAATCAGCTGGAGTCAGCTATTTCTGAAAGTGAAAATCAGATAAGACAATTGGAAAGCTCTAAACAGCAGATTTCTGAAGAAATTGAAGAGATAAATGGAAGTTACCAGGCGGAGAAAGAAAAGTTAGATGAACTTAGAGAGTTAAAACAAGAATTAGAACAGGACATTGAAAGTTTAATTAGTCATCAACAGGAAGTATCTGACACCGTTGAATACTTGAATATGGAGATAAGTGCTAAAAACCAGGAAAAAGATGAACTGGATGAGATTATCGTTAAATTAAAACAGGAAAAAGATGAAAAAAATACGGAACTGCAAGAAACTTTTGACCAAATTGAAGGTTTAAAAATTGAAATTAGCCAGCTTCAGGAGCAACAGCAGCTCTTAAATGAAAATATCGGAGAACTGAAAAATAAAATTCGAGAAGATGAGGAAGAGAAGAGAAAGCAGCAAAGTGCTAGAGAAAAAATTGAACAGGAAATTACACAGTTAACTGAACAGAGAGATGAGTTAAGAAACCAGGTACTGTCCATCCAGGATCAACTTCACCTTGAACAGGAAAATTATGAAGTTAAGCTTTCTGATTACCAAAGCGAACTTCTGCAACAGGAATTAAGAATTGAAGAACAAAAAACTGATTTGCAGAGAATGGATACGGAAAAGGAAGGATTGGATAATGCGATTACTGAACTGTCGGTTAAAATTGAAGAATATAAATTAGAAAATTCAAATCTCGAGCAGATAAAACAGGAGTTAGAACAAAATATTGCCCAATCAGAACAGTTAATTAGAGAACATCAAGATTCCATAAGATCTATGGATACCAGTATTACCAATCTACAACAACAGATAACTGATAAAACTGAAGAATTGGGCGGATTAAATAGCAGCTTAAGTAAATTAAGAGATGAATTTGACCGGGAACAATCTGAAAACCAGCACAAAATATCTTCACTGCAAAGTGAAATTATGCAGCTGGAAATGAAAGTTACCGAAGATAATGCGGCAATTGATGATTTACAGGAGAAAAAGGAGCAATTGATTGAACAAGTAGATCATCTAACTAGCCAATCTGAAGAACTCACTACAACTAAACAGGATTTAACTGAACAAATTGAGAATTTTCAACAAAAAATTGAACAGCTTTCCCAAAACAAAGATGAACTTGAACAGCAGATATACCAACACCAGGAAAATATTGAAAATATGCAATCCACCATTCAGCAGAAAAATCAGGAAGCTGAAGATTTAGATAAACAAATTGAAGAAACTCAAAAATCATTACAACAAAATCAGGAAAATTCTGAAAAAACAATTGCTGCCCTGCAAAGTGATATCCTCCAGTTGGAGATGAAACAGCAGGAAATAGAAGATTATATTGGTAAGATTGAACAGGAAAAAGAATCTCTGGAAAACCAATATGAAAACAGAAGTCAGGAACTGGAAAAATTAAACCAGGAAATAAAAGATCAGCAAAATGAAATTGAGTTATTAAACCAGAATTATTCTGAAGTTGACCGGAAAAAACAAGATCTGGAATCTGAAATCAGTATTTATCAGCAGGAAATTGAGAACTATAACCGGACTATTGAAAACCAAAATGAAGAAATTAAAAACCAACAGGAAAAGCTTGAGAATTTAAAACAGGAAATTGAAACAGAAAAAATAAATTCAGAACAGATGATATCCCTTTATCATGCTGAAATTGAACAATTAGAACAAAGTATCCAACAACACAGCCAATCAATTGAACATCTGACTGTAAACAAACAGGATCTGGAAGCCAGTATAGATGAGCTTAAGGGAGTGGAACAGGATTTACTGGCTAAGAAAGATGAGTTTGAAAAAACCGAACAAGATTTAAATTTGCTTAACAGCGAATTATCCGCAAAACAAGCGGAACTGCAGCAGTTGGTGGATAATTTTAAACAGGAAAAGGAAGACACTGAACAACAAATATCTGCATATCAGAGTGAAATACTTCAACTGGAAATGAAAATTGAAGAAGAAAAAGCAAATTTAGATGAGCTGTTAAATCAACAGAAAAAAATCGAGGAAAATATAAATTCTCTCCAGGGGGTAGAACAGAAACTAACTCAAGCTCAACAGGACTATTCAGAACTAAACGATCAAATTGAAATAAAAAAATCAATAGAACATGAATTATCTCAAAAAATTGACGAATTGGAAAATAGTCTAAAACAAGAACAGCAGCAGTATTCTAATGCTATTGAACAGTATCAGATGGAAGTAGCTCAGCTGGATACGGTTAAACAAGAATTAGACAATCATATCAACCAATACCGGGAAGACCAAAAGCGTTTACAGGAAAATATAGATCTTAATCAGCAAAGATTAACTGATCTTCAGCAGGAGCTGCAATCTTATGAACAGAATAAGCAAACCATCTTTTCTCAACTGGATGACTTGAAGAACCAAAAAAGCGAAATAGAAAAACTAATAGATGACCATAAAAACCAGCTTGATTCAATTAATCAGGAATTATCTTCTAAAGAATCTGAAATATCAGAATTAACTGAGGAAATTAATTTTGTAAAGCAGGAAAGAGATCAAGAAAAAGAAAAATCCGAAAATGTTTTATCGGAATATCAAAGTGAAATACTGCAGGTTCAATTAAAAATTCAGGAAAATCAAGCAATCTTAGATGAACTTAACACGCAAAGAAGTCAGTTGTTACAGGAAATTCAGTCTAAGGTTTTAGAAAAAACAAGACTGGATGAATCCCTGGAAGAAAATCGAAAAATTATTAATAGCTTAACCGATGATATCTCAGGTTATAAACAAGAGATTTCCACATTGGAAACCTCCATAATGGAAAAGGAAGACCAGTATAAAAACCTGGAAATAAACATTGATGAAAACAATCAACTATTAGAACAACTGAGAAAGCAAACCCAGAATCTTGATGAGCAGTTAGACTATAAAAAACACCAATCTCTGCAGGCTATTGAAGAAATTGAAAACCAGGTATTGACTAAACAGCAGCAGCTGCAAAAAGTAGAACAGGAACTACAGGAGAAAACTCAATATTTCGAAGACTTAAGAAATCAGATAGCCAATGCGGTTGCCAGCTTAAGAGATTTATCTGTGCAAATTGAGCGTGATGAAAAGATGAGTGAGAGGATTAGAGACCGTTTTAATCAAGCTAAAGATAAATTCATTAAGGCGAAAAAAGAACTTCATGATTTAAGCAAGCAGAAAGCGGAAAAATCTCAGGAACTAAAGCTGCTGGAAGACAATTATCAGCAGCTGCATCAATCTTTTCAGGAAGAGCAGAGTAAAGCTGAGGTTACTGAAAAGAAAATAAGTCAATTTAAGCAGGAAACCGAGCAGTTGATTTCACAAAGAAATAAATTAAATTCGGAAATAGAGACCTTAAAACAAGTTAAAAATGATATTGCCGTTCAATTTCAACCGGTTTTCAATGATATTAAGGACAATAAAGATCAGCAGAGATTGCTGTTTAAAAGCATCAAAGCATTAGAAGAGAAAATCACAGTTATTGCCAATGCCAAGATCAAACTGGATGATGATTTCAGCAAAATCAATCAGAAAGCACATCAGAATTCTGACGAAATCTTAAAAATGATGGATGCTTTGAATTCAATAAAAGAGGAATTGGTAAGAGGACAGAAAAAACATAAAGATTTAAACCGGATTAACCAGAATCTTAAGCAGGATATAGAAGAACAAAGAAATAAGTATGAAAAAATACAAGACCAATCCGCAGTTGTCCAGCAGGAAATATTAAGCTTAAATGAAAATAGGGATAAGGTAAAACAACAGATCAATAAATTAACCCAGGAAAGAGATAAATTATTATCGGACAGAGAAAATCGCTACAAACAAAGATTAGCTGGTTTAGAAAATAGGATTAATGAATTGGAAAATCAGAAAGGTTCTCTGGAAAATGAGATCAGGCAGGGATTAAAACAGAAAGAGCAGCTCCGGAATTTACAGAAGCAAAGAGATCAGTTGACTCAACAAGTTGAACAATATCATAAACTAGCCAAACAAAAAGATCAGTTGATTGAACAAGTTGATCAGCTGGAAAGACAAATTCATACAAAGCAGCAGATAATTCAAAGCTCTTCTGCTGATGCTGAAAGAGATCAGGCAATACCTCCCTCTCCCCCCATAAGTTTTGGCGATCAGGATTTTTCCGCTAGCAATGTGGCTGAGTTAAAACAAACTGCGGACCATCTGAATCAGTTAATTAAAAAACTAAAATCAGAAAAGCAGAAACTTGAACAGGAAGTAGGAACTTTAAAAGGAGAAGAAAAAAAATCTTCCACTAAAGATGTTGGGATTGAAGGTGATGAATCAATTAATTTTGGATTATAATGGCTTATTTAGTAATATTTTTATTGTTGTCAAATTCAAATTTTTACCTGTCCCGGCTGAAATATTCAGGTGGAGATTGGTATAATGACCCCTCCGCCCTGGTCAATCTAACCGAAGAAGTAAACCGCAGATTAAATTTAGATATCAGTACTCAGCAACAAATTGTGGATATCCACCAAGCCTGGACTCTGCAGGTGCCGTTTATCTATATGACCGGACATGGAGAAATTAACTTCACCTCCCAGGAACAGGAATATTTCCGGAAATATATTGAAGAGGGTGGCTTTGTGTATATTGATGATGATTATGGAATGGATGCGGAGGTTAGAGAAGAGCTCAGTAAGATATTCCCCCATCTGCCCCTTACTGAAATATCTTCTGATCATATCATCTATCATTGGCCCTACCAATTTCCCCAGGGACTGCCTAAAATCCACCAGCATGATCAGAAAGCCCCCCAGGGATGGGGAATTGAAATGGATGGAAGGTTAGTTGTATTTTACAGTTATGAAAGCAACATTTCTGACGGATGGGTAAATCCTGATGTTCACGGAGACCCTGAGGAAATAAGAGAAGCTTCATTTAAAATGGGCGTCAATATAATTTGTTATGCCATGACTCATTGATTATGGAAGAAAAACAAAAAGATAATAATCAGGATAATATCAATCCTTTAATAAAAAGCAAATATACTCATATCCGACAATCCATAGAGAAATATCTTTCTTCCGATGAACTTTGGGCTATAGTAAAAGAAACTTTATACCGTTGGGAGAACAGCGATAAATCCACAGTGGTTTATTCCGAAGAAGTTCATGAACAGGATGAAAAAGTGGGTATAATTTTTTCAGTGGCTTCCAGTGATTGGGCAGGTATGTCCGAGGCATGTGTGGGGGTAGTCCACTCCCGGGGATTTAATGTTTGGAGACTGGCTGGTTTTGTGGTGGAAGCTGAAAAAAGAATAGCTCTCCAGGAAGTAGGTATGATCATCATGTATATCAAACCTAAAGATCCAAATCTACAGGAAGAATTATTTGAAGCCAGGGATAGTTTGTCCAGAATGCTGGTTTATTCTTCTACCGGGGGGGGGACCGGAGCCGCCGCCTTAGTTGCTTCAGAATCTAGCAAGGTGCAAAAAATGGCTATGGTTATAAAATATATTGAAAGAGCGCTCCAAGATGACCCCAAGCTGAGCAAAGATATTTCAGGACCAGAAGGAGAAACTGCAAAATTTTTTGCCAGCAGGTCCACCGAATATATAACGGATAGAATGGTGAAGCAGCTGGGTGATCAGATAATTACCAATTACAAATTGATTGACCAGGTTCGCAAAAGCGGAAAAGGAGAGATATTTATTGAAAACATGACCAACCGTAAGGAGGAATTAACCTGTATTACCGTAGTAGGTAAACAGGAAATGTTTTCTGTGGATGAAGTATTCCTTCGCCTGGATCATGCCCTTCCTAAATATAAGCGGAAATATGACAAGACTTTTACTACCCGGGACGGGATTAAAATAATTAGGTTGGAGATCACTAATCAGTGGGACGAATTTTATTTAGGAGATGAACTGGAAAGGATAAAGAGAACTCTGATCAAGTGTGTCAATAAAATTACGTCTTTTGATGAAGCTATTTTATCTAAAAATATTTTACCGGGAGGGCAGGAGCATTATGCCCGGGCAATTATTCCCATGTTGATCAGAGAATATGAAAATTCAAAAATTACACAAGTTTACATGGCTCAGTCCTATTCCAATGAGTTTTTTATGTCCATGAAATTATTAATTGTCACCGCAAAAGTTGAACAGGGAAAAGAATTGGAATTAAAAATATTAGAGGGGATTGAAAATATTAACGGATTTTTTGTCGCCAACTGTATGCCTCCCCGGACCTACGGTTCATACTTTGTGTATAATTTCGATATTCAGGCAGATTTAGATATCTTCACTTCAAAATATGAAGTAATTAACAAGTTAAAGGAATATTTATCTCTGGAATTTAAAAATTACCGGGATTTTGATGAAGGGATGAGAAGATCCATGCTGTCCAAACTAGAAGAAATAAAGAGAGATTTAGCTGATTATGATCAGACTACGGTGGAGGAGATTTATTATTTCTTAGACGGATTTCACCGATACCAAGCGGGAGTAGACGAATTGGTCTTGGAAATTAAAGCGGGAATAGAATCATTGGACAAAGCCAGATCAAATATTGACAAATCCGCTCTGGAGATTGTGGATATTCCTTCTCGAACCGGTGACTATATTAAATCTACGGTTATTGCCATGGTAACCAAAGACCGGATTAAAATTAAAAAATGCGTTTCTGAGTTGATGAAGAGGTTTGAATTAACCCTGTGCAAGGTGAATGAAGATCCCTTTATCTTAATTATCTTGAATATAACCAGTCAGGGTAAGGGCTTAAACAATGATGAGATACAAACCATCTTGGATTACTGCCAGGTGACTGTCCACTGATCTTTTAAATTCTTTTATAAATTATATTCAACCACAGGGCAAAGGAAAGGTCAGTGTAATGTTGTAAGCTGATCAAAAAATTTAAAAATATTACCGGTAATTTT
>LKUE01000240.1 GCA_001412365.1 Desulfuromonas sp. SDB
AAAAATTTTTCCAGGCGCTCATGCTGGTTTTTTTATCCTCGGTGTCCACATTACCATAACAAATCAACTTATGATTTCAGTCATCAAATCAGATAACTGCTTTAAATTTTGCTCATTTATACACTGATTGAACTGCATCGCGGTGAATATTGGATCTTGTTTAAACATATTAACTCTAAGTTTATATCTAAATAAAAATTAATCTCGATCAAGTAATAATATTTATCAGCTCTCTACAAATTTAAAAATTGAATATCCACATAAAAAATATTGTCACTTTCCTTAATGCATCTGATTATTCGATGTTCTTAAAATTTTCTTACCTCAGCTTAAAAAATATATTTTTGATGTTTTAATCAAAGAAAAAATTCAGCGATGAGAATAAAACTCTTTAATAAAGTTAATTAAAAAGCACCATACACAATAAACACCAACCGCTTAATATAATATATGCCGTTTTATATAAGATTAAGATTTCTTTAAAACCCCAATCAGTAAACTGGCTTGCCGCAAATCCCCTCCAGGGGGGCAGGGCCACTCATGAAAAACAAATCCGGCTTGCCGGATTAATTTAGACCAAGTATTTTTGGAGAACAACCCGGTAACATGCCGGTCTTTTTCAATTTTAAGTTTGCCCTCTTCTCTTATCAGATAAAACAAAATGTTTTCAATGGTTGTATCTTCCGGATCAGGATCATAACTGTATTCAATATAACTAAGTTCAATGCTTCCATCTCTATTCGTCCCATGTTCAATCCAAGGATCGCTGAAAGTTTCCTTGAAATAATCAGGAGCAGTGATCAATACTCCCTCCGGATTTAGATGGAATGCAGCAGTTCCAAACACTTGGCTTAAATCCTGTTCAGTTAACATGTAATCAATAGCATCATGAATTATTACCGCTTGAAATTTTTGATCTAAACGCACTGAACGCATATCTCCGACCAGATGTTCAACTTCAGGATTCAATCTCCGGGAATTCTCCAGCATTTTCGGGGAAAGGTCCACTGCCGTGGCTTGGTAATCCCCAGTAAGATGAGACAAATTATGTCCCCCTCCCACTCCTAATTCAAGTATTTTATGCTTACCCGGTCCCAGATAATGGCGCAGAGCATTTTTCCAGCACCTCGCTTCTCTAGCGTAATCTTCAGGAGGGCTGATCAATGGCCAGAGGTGGGCAAACTCATTGTACATCCGGTTTGTTTTAATAATTTTCTCCGGTTAAAGGGTGAAGTTTAAACTTATGCCCAGAAGAATAGCATGTTGGTTAAAATCAATAACTGGAACATTATTTTTCAACTCATGGGCATAAATGTATTTATATATCCCGTAAAAGCCTATTTTCCAAAATGCTTTAATATTTACCCCTGCTTCCAAATCATAAACAAATCCATATTCATATTGATCTGGAAAATCCTCTCCTTTGGGCACTTCAATCCAGCCCATTCCACCCCCTGCAAAGACAGTAATTCGGTTGAAATTCAACAATTCTCTGGAGTAAAGTGCATTTATCACAAATAATCCGGCAATTTCGTAATTATGACTCGGACAGGGGCTGTTGGTGTAGTATTCACTGGAAAAAGATAAAGCCACCGGAAATATTTGCGGTTTAAAATCCACTGCCAGCTGCCCTCCCCCTAGTTTTCCTATAGGAGACCGGGAATCCTGATAACCCCCTTGCCCCATCCGGATGGTTATTTGAATTTGATCCTCAACAATCATGCTGTCTGATCCAGTTAATTTATCCTGGGGAGACAAACAGGGATAAGATAAATTTCCCCATAAATAAAACTGAATTAAATAAAGGAAAATCATCACAATAATTATATTTATAAAACTAAAAATAATATATTAATATTATTCTTTTCAGGTTAATGTCTTTCCGTGAAAATCCAGGCCTTGGCTAGCTGCTTCTGTTTTGATGTTAAATTTATTTGCCACCCCTTTCAACAACCTCCCCAGCACATCTCCTCCGGTAATTATCCATTTTCTTTGATTTGTCCAAATCAAAGCTACATCAATATCAATTACATCGTCATCAGGATGTTCTGCATGTACAAGAAAATTATCTACAACCTCTCCTAATTTTACCTCTGGATTATCATAAACCTCGACTCTGAAGCTATGGGCTAATGGGTTAAAACTCACATCTTGTTTTAAGCTAAAAGATACAAAGGCATTTCGGACAAAACCGTCTGCATCCAGGATAAATTGGGGATAACCTGTCTTTTTATTGGTTATTACAAACCAGGGATGCTTTATTCCGGCGATGTATTTTTTAATGAACTCCCGGGGCGGAGGAAAACAGGGATTATCCTGTTTAAATTTCAGGGTGATTATAGTCCGGGGATCAAGAGGCTGACCAATTTCACTGGCTAATTCATCATCAGCCCTAGCTGCATTCATCAGAGTTTTCAATTCCCGGGGATCTAAAATTCTATCGGAGGGGTCATTTTTTTCTCCTCTCCAATCTTTTAATTCCATTTCCAACTCACTTAGAAGCTCAGGTTCTTCTAAATGACGTATGGCTTCACGCCCGTAAAGGGAATCTATTATTTTAGCCAGAGGATAGGAAACCGGGCTGGTAATCCACTTCAAAAGCCAGATCAACGGTGAAAAAAGATAGCAGATAACACCGGCATATCTTAAAAAAGTAGCCTGGGCAAAAAATTCACCGATAATAGTAATGCTGATAACAGGCATAATTATCCCCAGCACCCCAATAAATAAAACATCGCTTAGCTGACTTAAGTAAACTCCAAACCCGACATTGGTAAGAAGTATTGCCGCCAAGGTCCAATTTGGATTCTTAAGATGTCCCATCAACATTTTAGCCCGTTTGGCAAGTATTAATGCCTTACTTTCGGGAGAAGCATTTCTTCCCCTCCATATAATTTTCCTCAGATCTCTTCTGGACAGGGCAAAGTAAGATACATTGGCTCCTGAACATACAGCATATCCAGTAAGAAAAATTACCCAGGAAAACCATTTAGGATTTATTGACCAGGAACCAATGTTCAAGCTTTTTATGTTGAGCCCGATAAAAGCAGCAGTTAAAGCAAGTAAAAAAATTGAAATAATTATAATTCTTGATTTCATTAGATTTTATAAATTATTTATTATTAATATACATCTCTAATACTAACACCTGTCCTGAAATTCAACCTTGAATTTCTTTCATAATCATTTTATCTACAAAACTGCGGGGAAATTTGTTAATCCAATAAGCTCTTTTTGCCTCTCCACCTACCAGATATAATATCTTAGGTTTTTTTGAAGTTAGTGCATGTTCAACTGATTTAGCCACTTCCAAGGGAGATGATGGTTGGATATCTTCATGCAATCTATCCGCAGCTACTTTAAACATCTTATAAGCATCAGAAAGTTCCGGAGAAATATTCTGCTGCATTTTTTTGCGGTATTCATCTGCCTTAGTCCAAATCTCTGTTTTTATTGCTCCCGGAGCAATTAAGGATACGGTCATACCAAATGGTCTTACTTCCAGTCTCAACGAGTCAGTTATTGCCCGGACTGCAAACTTTGAAGCGGAGTAAGAACTTCCTCCGGGAAGGGAAAATAAACTGGCTGCGGAACCAATATTGACAATTCTGCCCTTATTCTTCCGGAGTAAGGAAAGTGCAGCCCGAGTAACTGCATGAAGACCGAGTACATTTACTTCCAATATTTTCCTGAATTCCTCTACCGGAGTTACTTCTAAAACTCCGCTGATGGATATCCCCGCATTATTCACCAAACCGAATAATGGAAAATCGGTTTGTGAATTTATCAAATTAACAGTATCGGTTATGCTTTCCCCTTTGGTGACATCCAGAAGGACCGGAGTAAGTTTACCTGAAGCTAATTGGCTGATTTTTTCACCATCTTCATTTTTTCTTACCCCGGCGAAAACCTTAAATCCAATTTTATCTAAATGAAGGGCACAGGCTTTACCAATTCCTGAAGATGCCCCGGTGATCAAAACTGATTTATTTTCTATCATTGATAACCTCCATTTTTTTAGAACATAATAGAATTTGAAGCTAATCAAAGCAAGGAGCTAATAAAAAAAGACCTGATTATTTCTAATCAGGTCTCATTCAGCAGAAGATAGTTATTTATGAAGACAGATTTTTCTCAATCATATCCGCTTTTTCTCTCAGCATCTTCACACATTCTTTCATATGCTCCAGATCTTTCTGATCATCCGGTTTTTCCAGGCAACAGCATTTATGGGGATGATCATGATGGTTGCCGCAGTGATGGCTTGAGTGATGATGATTGTTCATTTTTTTTCCTCCAAATGTTAGTTAATTAGAATATACTAATACAATTGCCAAAAAATTTTAATTTTTCAAAAAATTTTCTCCCAGAACATTCGTCACCAATTCATTGAATTCCGCTAACCGTTCCCGATTAATTGAATAATGAACAAAATTGTAATGCTTATTTGCATGAACAAGATCAGCCTGCCTCAATATCCGTAAATGCTGGGAAACAGCAGACTGGCTGATATCAAGATGTTTAGTAATACCATTTACACAGAGATGTCTTCTGCCCAGCAGTAAATGAATTATCTTCAAACGAGTGGGATCGGAAAACACTTTGTAAATTTCAGATATCTTTTCAATTTGCTCCATAATTAATATATTAGAATATACTAATGTACTTCTACTTGTCAACAAAAATATATAATTAAATCTAGGTACTTGAAATAACTACTCCATCGGAAAGAATCCAGGGATAAATTCCATCTCCGAAATTTACTCTTTGTTCGGATATTTTCTCAATATTCATAAGAAGATCAATAAGATTACCGGAGATCATGGTTTCCTTAACCGGATATTGGATTTTCCCATTTCCAATATAATAACTGTTTTTAGCTACCCAGTTGAAATCAAGGTTCTGACTAGGGTATGAAGCGGATATCCTTCCCAATAATATTCCCTGGTCAATTTCCTTGATTATATCACTTAGATTAACTTGCCCCGGATCAACTACATAACATCCCCCGTCATTAACCGCTCTGGGCAGCCCGGTTTTCAGTGATCCGTAAAGATCAAGAAGAAATGATTTCAGAACTCCCCGTTCAATTAAAGTACAATCCCGGGCTTTAAACCCATCATGAGTGAAGTAATGGCCTTTAACTATTTCATCTGAAGTAGGTCGGGAATGAAGAGTAAACACAGGGCTTGCAATTTGTTCATTCAGCTTATCTTTTAAAGAGGTCATTCCCGGCACAATCCAGATATTAGTTAAAAAAGATGTAAAATTATTAATCAATCTGGAAAGACAATTTGGAGTGATAATTATTTTACCCTTAAATTTTTTATTAATTTTTTTAGGAAAGATTTGCTCTGTTGATTGTCTTAATAATTGATCTACCAAACCGTAATGATAGATATCTCTATCCAGATCATTTGATATGAAAGATGTATTATTCCCAGATGAAGAAGTTTTTTCTTTTTTGGATAAGAATAAATTGACAAAGTGGTAATAACCCTGAATAGATTGAAATTCAACTTGATTTGAATTTCTATAATAGGCAATATCCTGAATGTATTCAATTTTTGAAAATCCCTGAATTATTAATGGATAAGATTTTTTTACATAATCCAGGTAATTCTTTAAGCGATCGTACATCAAATCAAGATCGGCATTCTCCGGACCGGAATGAAAATTTTCATTTGCAGAAATATTGGAAATTTGATTGGCTTCATCCGGTTTGGCTGATTTTATAAGTTCAAGTAATTCTCCTACTGCATTATCAATTGAATTTTTATCAAAATTATTAACGGTTAAAACACCTCTTCTAGAATTATTAATCCCGGTCAATTCCATCTTAATTTCATTATTGGTTTTTAATCCCTTAATCTGATCTTCTTCTGCATAGATTCCCTGTTTTAAGATTCTATGAATAATTACCTGAAACTGATCAATTCCAGCTTTATCTAACCTGTCCATTACTGATTTAACTATTTTCCGGTCATCTTCCATCATCTTCCTCCCACTTTTATCCTGCACTTAATGGAAGGTCCTCCATGATTACATATCATTGAAAAATTATTTTTTCCGCACATTGATCCCTTACCCCAGGTCATCTCATCGGATACTGCACCAACTGTTTTCATCATATCAAAAGCAATTCCGGTTATAACTGTATCTTTCAACGCCCGTCCCAGTTTCCCGTTTGCAATCTCATATCCCAGGGAAATACCCACCATGAATTCCCCATTAGAATCAGCTTGACCGGATCTTTTGGTTATTAGGTAATACCCTTTATCAATGGAAGAGATCATATCTTCCAGTTTACTCTTGCCGGGAAGAATTACTGTATTGCGCATTCTAACCAGAGGCTGTTCATGATAATACAGCGCCCGGGCATTGCCGGTAGGTTTTGTGTTGAAATAATCAGCAGTTTCCTGGTTATGCATATAGTTTTTCAGAATCCCCTTATCAATTAAAGTAACATCTTCTGCTCTGGTTCCCTCATCATCCACATATACCGGTACCGTACAGATTTCACCAAAGGCAGTGTTAGCAAAATCTACAATGGAGATCAAAGGACTAGCCACTGGATGGTTTAAATACTCCCTGGCAATGGAACCGTGTCTGACTATATCCCCTTCAGTGGTATGACCTACCGCCTCATGGGCAAAAACTCCAATCATCTTGGAATCAAGAATACACTCATGTTCTCCTGCATCCGGATAGATTCCCTCCAGTTTCCTTCTTAAATGTTCATAATGTTTATCAATCTCCGGATAGATTACTTCAGGATCATTCAGCACTTCTTCATCTCCAAAACCGTAGAAAGAAAAAACCACTTTATCCTTATTGGTTTTATTTTCCCCGGATAGAGCAATGCTTAATGTGATTTTTGGAAGAAAATAAGTAAAGGATGAACCAATTGAATTCAGGAAATTTTTTGAAATACTATATTGCTGATGAAGAATATTTCTGGTGATAAGCTGAGGGTATTTCTGTTCAATATAGTTATCAATCTGACAGGCAAAATCAATTAATTCTTTACGGGAAAATTTCGACTGTCGGTCAGACATATCCACATTTGAAATAGTCGGTTCACCTGGTAATTTTTTATCTGATTGCTTTTTCTTTTTACTGAGAAACCGGGCATTTGCTATTGAATACTCAATTGTCTTCTTTATGGAAATATCATTAATATCAGATTGACAAGCAAATCCCCACAAGCCCTTTTCATAAGACCTGGCAGAAACTCCCCTGGCTTTATTATAAATATTTTTAGCTATATCCCCATTAGATAATACAAGGTAAGAATATGCTACCTCTTCCACCCGGAGATCAGTGTAATCTCCAAGTAAAGAAGCATAAGGCTTTAAATCCATGAATTTCATACTAATTAATACTATATTATCATATATTATACTTTTTCAAATTAGGCAAATAAATCTTCCCTGAGATAATTTTTCAGAGAATTTACAATTTTACCCTGTTCTTCCCCGCTACACTTCATCCTGATATGCCACTCCTGAACTCCGTCCACAGAAACAAACCAGGATAATCCATCATCATAGGGTAAAAATGAATACCCCAAAAAGGTCCAGACTTCATCAACCGGATGCAGATGATGGTCGAAATCGTAAAACTCCTCGATAACCCGGTATCTTATACCAGTTTTTAAAAATTGATACTGCTTGCCGCAGTTTTTACCGGACAAATTACTCCAGGTCCCAAATGGTTTTGGCCCGAACATATCAATTAGTTATTTTTACTATCCCGCTGCCGTTTAACTCATAAAAACTGCTTTTCGAGCAGGGGATGCATTTAAATTTTCCATTCTCCTCCACCGCCTTGGTTTTCATAAGATTTTCTCCGCATACCTCGCATTTAACCGTATCGAAGATGGGAGCATAAGCGGGTATCTCAATTTTCAAATCGAAAATATTAAATATCTCATCTTCAGGTACATCTAACGCTTCCACTGACATCTGGGCAAAAGATTCCATGAATCTTCCGTATTCTTCGGGAGTACCTGGTTCCCTTTTCACCACTAATTTGTCGAAAAGCTGATAAGCTTCCGGATATTCTTCTTCCCGGGAATCTTCGTAATCAGGATTTAACACCAACCGGGTAGCCTGACCGTCTCTTTTGGTTATAGTTACTGCAGTTTTTCCGTAATCCCGGTAGATCAGGGCATTGTTGGCAAAAGAACAGCCGGTAACCATCTGCACTCCATCGGAAAAGCAGTTGTTAGTCTCCACAATGGCAATGATCTCCTCCATTCCCGTATTTTCCACTTTTAATTTTTTAATGCCGTACAAGCCGGCAATTACTCCATAAGCTAAATAATTGCAGAAATGTCCGTGCAATTCTCCGGCTTTTTTCAACAGACCAGGAAGGTCATCATTTTCAATCATCTGTTCAATTTCAATTCTGAATTTATTTTTCATTTTTCACTCCGGTTAATACTATTTCTGTTGAATTAATTTTGGTTTTTATAATATATATTTTTTGATAAATCTATTTATTTAAAATTTCAGTAGAACTTTATCAAATTACTTCTTGTTATGTTTTGGGTCAATACTTCGTAGAAACCATTTTTTTCTAATACATTCAAAACAATCCAAACTTTCACCATGGGGGTCACCATATTGCTGAGATAGCTGTACCGGATCGGAATTCTGAAATTCTATAAATCCTGAAGAGTGAACTCGATCTTCAAATAATTTTCTAAGTGAATCATTTTTGACATTCCCTACCTTAAAAAGGGGCTTGAACAGCTCATAATCATATAGATCATCACCGAGGTTCATCAAACTGAAACTTTCATATTCCCAATCCGGTTCTAAATACTCTTTCCATTGATCTCCCTGTGAACATATTTCAACCCACTGAGCTTCTGATTTATCTTGGGAACATTTATACTCATTTCTTTTTGACCAGTAAGAGTATTTATCAATGATATCTGCAGGGATTTCATTTATTTCTTTCATGGTAGGGTGAATATTTCGATGCTTCTCCCAGTTTTCTGCATAAGAGGGAGTGCAAATATCTTTGCTGTCATCAGGCAACTGCTCTATTAGATGAACTACTTGATCTACATTGTCCTTGAAAACATACAAATTCCAGTGAACTTTCAATTCCTGAGATTTAGCTCTCCGGGCTGCTTCCAGGGTATCTCTAAATGAATTTTTACATCCGGTGAATTCATTATGATATTCATTTTCCCCGAACAAACTCATATTCAGTCCTTTAATCCCATGAGTTTTAAAGGTTTTTATAATATCTTTCCAATTATCTCTTCGGGCAATTCCCACTCCGTTAGTGGATACTACCGGTACCGGAACAATGTTTTTAGAACCGGCATAATCAAGCAATTCAACTAATTCCGGATAAATGGTCGGTTCATTATGTATATAAATCCTGGCTTCCTCAGCAATAGAGGGAGGGTTATATACCTGGGCATAGTTGTCAATTATCTGTTTAGCTTCAGATAATGGAATATATCTGTATTCACCATAGGGCATATAGCAATGTTTACAGGAATGATTACATCCTACAATTTGGAAAAATAGTGTGGTGAATTTAAATTTCTTATTTTTCATGATTAATTATACTAACTATTATATTCTTTTATCTCAACAATAATCCTTCATCTTTTTTTTAATAAAAGAATCCTTCTCTAAGATTTTTATTATATTTACCTATTTTACAAACAGGGCAATAAAGCGTAAAATTTATCCACAAGGTGTCAATTCAACTAACAAGGAGTTGGTATAATGGATAAGGTTAAGTATTCAGCAATTATATTATTCCTGCTGACCCTTCCCCTGGTTTCCTATCCGGTTCAGGTAGGCGGAGGCAGCGGGTACAGTTATGAGGTAATAGAGGATTATGGTGACCGGATAGTGCTGGAGGTGGAGGTAGGGAGTTTTGAAGTGGAGCAGTTCAGTGTCAACGGAGAGATATTGGACTGGGTGATAATGTCTGGGGAAGCCTATC
>LKUE01000241.1 GCA_001412365.1 Desulfuromonas sp. SDB
CTTTTTCAAGGAATTGGAAAAATAATGAATTTACACAAGAAACTTGACAGTACCATCTTTAATCTATTCAGTAACGTGACCTTATATAAAGAAAAGATATAATATTCTTGTTCACTTATAGCTTCTATATAATTCAGATAATGATAATTTAAAGTCATTTTACTGGATATTTTCCACTCAGGCACTAATAGAATTTAAAATTTAACTAAAATAAAAAACTATGTAAAAAGGATATTAGTAGATTTTAGAACTAGCCCTGCTGCTTATTTGCAGCAGAGCTAGCAGATATCATTTATTGGCTGACAGAGAATTTGTGAGTATTAATTCCTTGGTTTGTATTTAGAATCAGGAAATAATTACCTGAGGATAGAGAATGGGTAGATATTCTGAAGTTGTTTTCTCCTGAAACCAATTCACCTTCAAAATTTGTGGTTACAACTCTACCTGATAAGTCGGCAATAAACAATTGAGCCTGGCAATTATCTTCTGCAATTATACTGATATCGAGAATTCCTGGTAAATAATTTACGGTCATTCCCGGAACAGTACCGTGATCGGTTATTATCTCTTCAATTGCATTGTAGTGGGATGCCCGGTCGTACAAAATATTGGAAGAGGCATATTCCCGATAAACTACGGCTACTCCTCCACCCACCCCGGTGGTGACATAATTGCCCTGGGGGGTAATACCAGTGGTGGCATCATATTGGTTTACTACTCCTTCTCCGGTCCAAGCCCCACCTTGATTGGAGCGGAAAGCCCATCTCAGGGTATCAAAAGTACCATATTTGGTAACTAAACCGGTAACCGCGTCATTATTCCAGGCAAAATTGATAAATGGTCTGATTGCATGAACATCACCAACCATGAAGAATTCATCCAGAGTCCAAGATCCCCCCCCATCAGTACTGGAGGTAATATAAGAACGGGTGGTTGCATTGTCCACATGGCCGTCCTGATAAACCAGATAGACATGGTTGGTTGGATAAGAGTTGGTTACAGCGGTAACTAATTGGGGATAGCGAGCCTCAGGTCTTGCGTTGGATAGATAATAGAAGCCTGTGTAAGATGCACCGTAGTTATAATATGTTCCTCCTCTCATCTGCTGTTGAGAGTTGCGGTAATACAGTATGTACACATATCCATCGGGACCAGCGGCTACATCGGCAATGCTGCCAATTCCGGTACTGGAGACATAGCTGCGCCCCCAAGTTGTTCCGGCACCGTCAGCAGTATATATAAAATTAATATCTCCGTCAGATTTAGCATAATTTATATAAATGTGAGGATTTGTTTCATTGGTGATGTCTAAAGATAAGGTCTGGATGCTTTGGAAAGCAGTAGAATCGAGAGAAAAGAATGCCCAGTCAAAATTCACACCATCTACAGTCATCCTTCTATAGCACATAGCGGTGTCCCCGGATGAATTTTCAAATAGTACCGCTTCGTATATATAGGGATTGGATACCCCGCGTTGAACTTTCATATCGTAACAAAGAATATTGCAGGAACCACCGGGCAGCATTGGCCAGTCTTTTTCCCAGGTATAACCCCGGTCAGTTGACCTGAATACATAAAGAGTGTCATGATCAGTATGACGTGAAAGAATGGCTACATAGATATGTCCTTGGTTATCATAGTCAAAGGCTAGAGTGGTGCGGCTTGTATTTAATACACATTCATTGGTGACCAGAAGATCATCTCCCCAGTAAGGGCTGTAATGTTCAGGTGGCTGTTGGGATGAAGAAAGGTCTTCACGAGTTGGTTCTATTACTCGAAGATTTTGAGAACCAACCTCACCAGGATCGGCAATTTCATCTGATGAAATTATTGTGGGATAAATAATTTCATCTTCAGTGGGAGTAATGTAATTTGCCCAAATTGAGCAAGTTAACATCAGCATACAACACAAAAAGCTTACTGCTTTCATAGGCACTCCTTTGTAAGGTTTTTTTCCCGGAAATCACAAATTCTCATGTTAAATTTCTCAGTTATAGGTGTAAAAATTATATTCTAAGTAATTTGAGATGTAAAGAAATATAAAAAATTGAGATGTTTCTAGCTGAAATCTTTGATGATGGCATGTAGACTCACAGTAAACTCCATCAGAGAAGTTTTAATTATAGTTATATGGGCGAAAAATTAATCATAAATCGAAAAAAGCAGCTATTGATTTTTACTCTGCTTGTAGGTAATGTTAATTAATGTGGAAATATACTGTAAAAGAGGTGTCAAAATGAAAAAACTTATTCTAGTTACGATGATGATACTTTTAATTTCCAGCTGCAGTTGGTGGGATTTTTCTAGAACAGTAAAATACCAAGTTACCGGGAGTGTTTCTACTGCCACTATTAAATTGGTTCCACAGGAAGGCGCTATATATGAGATTTACAATGAATCTTTACCCTTTTCAGCAACCTACGACCTGGAAAGAGGTGATTATGTTTACATTTCAGCTAAAATTGTTGATGATTCCGGATCGATTACCGTAACCATATACAACCAAGGAAAGATATATAAAACTGCCACCATTGATGGAGTTAATGCTATTGCTACAGTCAATGGATATTTAGAATAACATATTTTATTTTATTTTAATTATCTCCTCAGTCAAAACCTGATCTTCCGTTTTAAATACCACAAAATATTTTCCGGGAAGCACATGGCTCCCTTGAAAATCATCACCATTCCAGGTAATGTGGTAATTGCCCGGAGAAACTTGACCGCTTACAAGATTTCTTACTTCTCTTCCGGAAATATCGAAAATACTGAGGTTGATAAATCGGTGGTTGGGTATTTCATAATTTATCTCTAAATAATTATTGAAAGGATTTGCCGATGTAATTTTCAACATTATTCTGTCCGGATTAACTGCGATAATTTCTTCTTCTACACCTACCTGAGTTGCTGTCCACCGGACGTAGCGTGTTTCCCCTTTGGCTAATTTCTGCATTTGATTGTTCCAGCAGTAAAGCAACACAAAGTTGTCAGTGATCACAGGGATTATAGCATTGGTGGATTCCACGTTTATTGATGCCGGGTCAATTCTCACCGGAAGAAGAGCAAAAGGATGTTTGCTGGTGCCGGGGGCAACACTGTCAATGTTTGCTTCAATGGTGAATATGAAGGTATCCACATCAGCATCAATATGTACTAGTTCTTGGGAATAATACCAGCAGGTGTCAGGATATTCATACATCTTGGCATACTGAGCAGGATCTCCGTAGATCGCTACTGCATCCCGGTCGTAGGCAAGTCCGTAGGTATCCACTCCGGGAGTATGGTTTTCCAGGTCGAAGAGCAAACATTGATTGGTGACGTAATTAGATTCAGCAACATTGAACAGTCCGGGAAAGGAAATAAATCTGGAATAGGCTCCCCAACCCTGATAACCGTACCAGGTAACCGGCATATATGCCAGCATTTGAATTGCCCCTCCAGTATGAAACCAGGCGTAAACCATGTAGTTGATGTTATCCGGTTTACCGATCAGACAGTTTCCCGGGCAGAGATAAACTTTTGGATTATTTGAATTTATATAAATGGCTCCGCTGTCATAAGTGTCCGCTCTAAGCTGCCCATCCAGGGACCGGAAATAACCCTCCGGATCAGGATCGGGATAATGAGCCTGCCATTCATTTACATTGGCATGACCAGAGGTGACGAACATGTCGAAACTTCCGCTAAAGGAAGGATGACCGTTCAAGTTGATGTTGATGCTTTCCGCATTTAGCCACCGGGCAAAGGTTACTGTGCGGTCAGTGTACAAATTCAGAGTATCCAGCGTATCCAGAATGGTTCCGTCGGAAAAGGAATACTTGATGTGAGGACCACCCTCCGCTTCAAAAGTCCCTATCGCCTGGTAAAATTGGCGGTAGGGTGAATTGGTGGGATTTGCAGTAGGGGAAGAAGACACTGTAGTCATTACACTTAGGGAACACTGAAGGGATCTGATTACATCATCTGCATTGTAACCGGTGATGATTCCCCATACTGCATCTCCGTAAGGATCGGAATCAAGCTCCCGGGTCATGATGTAGGCAGTCCGGATAAATACCTCATTAGCCTCGGATACCGGCTGGCAGATGAAACCGATATAGTCAGGTTGATAATTCTCCAGATCGGTTTTTACATTGTAAATTGACGATGTCCATTGAAATACCTGAACATCCGGGGAATATTTATTTTCCAATGAATCAACCACTGCACCCCAGGATGGATCAGAATAGGTGGAAGCGCTAACCACTACCGCATATTTGAAAGCATTTAAAGGAATGGTTGAAAAAAGGAAAACAATCAGGAATATTAAAATACCGTACTTTTTCACTTATACCTCCTGATGATATTTAAGTAATTTTATTTTTTTATGAATTTTACCGGATAATTACTATCCTGGCATTAAAAGAATTGGGGAAGTTGTCCTGATCATTGATTTGGGTTAAGAAATTCAATTTAAGCATATAAACTATGTCTAATAGTAGAAAATTCAAATAGTCATATAAAAGTAAATCTGATATTTTCACTTAACATCTATAATTCTGGTAAGTTTTGTCAACAATGAAAAAACGATTTGAATCTGGCAATTCAGGTAATCAAATTAGTTTTGATTATTCCGGAGCAGAATTGGTTGTTGAAAAGCTTGTAAAAAAGCGGAATAACATATCTAAGATTCTCAATAATCCCGGATATAATAAAATATTAGAGCACAGCAGAAAATATTCTTCTAATCTTCTCAAACAAAAAAATTTGCTAAATTCACTTAATGGAAAAAATGAAGGTTTTGACTTTTCAAAGGTAGTGGAGAGAAAAGATAAGTACTATGAAATGTTAAACTATTTGAAGAAAGAAGAATTGAAGATTATTGAACATTATGGAAAGCTCTGTCTGAAATATCTTCCCGATGAATACCAGCAAAATGCAGTAATCTACTATGTAATTGGAGGATACAATGGTATAGCATTTGATCAATCTGTTTGTTTAAATATTGATTATAAGCAATTTAGAGAAAATATTAATGAATTGAAATTATACTTGGCTCATGAATTGTTCCATGTCGGATTTGAACATTACCAGAAACTGCCTGATATTCATAAAGCTAAGAAAATTAGAGATTTAAAAGAATTTGTACTATTATTGACCATGAATGAAGGATTAGCCACTCTTTGCCCTTATTATAAACGTATGGAGATGGGTGAAATATCTGATAGAGATTATCAAATTCTCTTAGATCCTATTGAATTAAATAGCAAAATAAAGCAGTTTAATGAAATTATTTACTATTTGGATATGAATTTGGATAGAGATTTAAATGATGAAATAATTGGAGATGTTCTAGGCCAGTGTTCCACAGACAGACTCTTTTATGTGGTAGGTTGTCATATTGGTTTTAAAATTGAAGATAAATTTGGGAATGATAAAATTAAACAGATGGTAAAACGAAGACCGGAGGATTTTTTCAATCAATATTATCAGTTGCTTAAAGATTAATTTTGCCCAGGGAATATACTGGAATGCTGTGAAGTTGAAGAAGTTTCTTACCAGAGGTTAACTTAGTGGAATTAAACAATTTGAAAAATATATCAAACCCATGAACAGTTATTATTCAGAGAGTCTATACGCTAATAAGTTGAAAAGAGTTTATGAAGTGGGTTCTCCCCGGATAATGCAGTTTTTGGAAGAGGAGATCAAATTTGTTTTGTCTAAAATAAATTCAGGGGATTCAGTTTTAGATCTTGGCTGCGGATACGGAAGAGTGGCAATCCGGTTAGCGGAAAAATCTAAAGAAGTGGTGGGGATTGACATTTCCCAGGATAATATCAAACTGGCTAAGCAAATGTACAAATCAAAAGAAAATCTTGTTTTTAAGGTAATGAATGCCGCCGATTTAAAATTTCCCCGGGAACGTTTTGATGTCATAATCTGCCTTCAGAACGGCATCTCCGCTTTCAAAATTGATCCACAAGAGTTGATTGGAGAATCATTAAGAGTAACCAAAACCGGTGGAATTCTGCTCATGTCAAGTTATTCAGATAAGTTCTGGGAGAAAAGACTTAACTGGTTTGAACTACAGGCAAAAGAAGGATTAATCGGGGAGATTGATTACGAAAAGACTGGAAATGGTATAATCGTCTGTCAGGATGGTTTTACTGCTACAACTTATAGAGAAGAAGATTTTAAGAAGATAACTCGGAATTTCAATGTAAAGGTAGAGATCTATGAGGTAGATAATTCCACTGTTTTCTGTGAGATGAAGAAAAGGTAAGATTTCTGATTATCGGTGCAATTAAATCTTTATTTTAAATATGATCCAAACTAAAATAAAAAAATGTTGTTCGGTACCTCAATAATACCTTTAGCTCTCACCGTGATGTTCGGACCCCAGATATTGGTAGCCATGCTGCTGATTACCCACAAAAAACCGATTAGAAGTTCATTGATTTACATTTTATCAGTGGAAATTACAATTATTTTTTCCACCACTATTTCTTATTTGATAATTTCCGCAATTGGACTTCATCTGCACGCCCATTTTGGCAATAAGGATATTTTAAAATACATCATTGTAGTTATTCTGGTGTTGTTGATAGTGAAGAATTTTCTTCAACGTAAGAAAATTACCGCTAAGCCGAAGTGGATGTCCGGGATTACCGAAGCTTCTTTGAAAAAAATATTCTTGATCGGATTGGTGCTGGTTTCAATTATGCCCACTGATCTAGCCATGGCTTTAACGGTGGGAGGGCTGCTGGTAACTAATGAGGGGACTCTTTTAAATGCAGTTCCTTTTTTTGCAGCGGTGCTGGCGGTCGCCTCAGTGCCCTTGCTGTTTTATATGGTAATCGGAGAGAGGGGGCATAAATATATTGATAAAGTCAATAAATGGCTGAACACCCATGGGTGGGTGATTAATATGTTTGTATATTGTCTGTTTATCTTCTTGGTTTTATTTTAAACCACGGAAGAACACAGGATAGCCACCCCTCATCCCGGAATATTTTACCACGAATTTACACGAATC
>LKUE01000242.1 GCA_001412365.1 Desulfuromonas sp. SDB
ATTGTTTATTGTTTATTGTTCATTGTTTATTGATTAAGGGATTCGTGAGCATTAGTGGAAAAATACTATCTTGTTTTATTCTTTCAAGTATAGGTAGTATGTTTCCTGTAAATTAGTGGTAAACTATTCCTCGGCTGGATTTATCCCTAAATATCAAACAAATTCCATCTTATCCACTACCTCAGAAAAAAAATCTCTACTCCACAGAGTTAATTCCTGCTGGTCTATAATAAAAGGTCTGACATCATCTTTTGCCTTTTCAAAATCAATCTCCCTAAATTGATCCTTTAAAATTTCCAATAATTTTTCCCCAGACAATTCTTCCTGTTCATTCCAATTCCCAGTTTGCACTAACTTATTTTTCAAATACACAATATTACAGGGCACTTCTTTTCCCACAAACCAGACCAGGTCATAATAATCCCTACCTTTCACTCTGTGCTTCCACTGCCGGCATAAAATAGCATGTAATTTTCCTGCCAATAAATCAGATAAACTAAAAACTTTTACCTGAAATGGTATGGGGAATAATTCAGTTTTAACCTCATAATCTGCTCCCAGCGGAGGATCTGTATCTACTTCAATTTTGATCTTAATTTTCTTATTCTTATGAATAGTTTTAACTAGTTCATCATCAACATCAACAGCAATGAAATTTTTAACTGTATTCCCCTTATTAAATACAGATTCAATATTAGATTTATAAATTTTCTTCTTCTTATCTATACTGAAATTAAAACCAAAACCATTCAGTTCATCCTGAATAGATCTAATATATTTATCTATCTTAAAATCTGACTTCGACTTAAGCAGAGAAAAATCTAAATCTTCTGAAAATCTGTTCAATCCATAAAATATACGAGCCGCAGATCCACCGTAAAAAGCAGCATGTTCATAAAACTTGGATCTCCACAAACCTAATAGACTCAGATGTTGAACAATCTCTTTAATAGCTAATTCATAGTCCTCCTCTCCATGCAGAGGATATTTAGCTAACATTTGATCTATTATTAAATTCATTTACTCCTCATTTTCAACCAGCAGTAAAAAGCAGACACAGATTTATTTCTGTATCTACGTGAAATTTCTTCAACTAATTCGATATCTAAACTTAATATTTCTTTTATATCAATTCTCAGATTTTTCTCCAGATAGCTCTCAATTTCAAATTTTCCTAAATTACCTTCAACAAAAATTTTATCACAAATTGCTTTTTCTTTTAAAGCTACTAGAAATGCCCCCCCCTCCCCCTCAACATATCTAAAACCAAACTGGAATCTTCTATTATTCAGATATCTATAGGAAAAACGACCCAGAGGAGTATCAAAATACTTATTCCTCTTATTAGTCACACTGGTAACCTCCACAACTTTCTCCGGGATCAATCCCCAATAACCAAGTGCATATTCTAAGGATATATAAGAAGGTCCGTATATTAAGTTGGCAATTATCCTTTTATCAATAATCCCCCCATACCGGGGAGAGAGGACATATAATCCCTTTTTAATCCTGATGATCTCACCTCTTTTAATCATCAAGGATATCTTATCCCGGGGAGATCTATACTCTCTCAGCCTTGATATTAAATAGTCATAGGAAAAAGGATGTTTAGGCAAACCAAAAACTATATCAATTTTATTCTGTCCAGTATGTCCACTATTATTCGACATACTGGTTAATATCATATATTATAATAAATATCAATGTCTATTTATATTATTACCTTTTTTTATCATTGCCAATCGGTGCGCTCCGTATTGGGTTAGGTTGTACCGGACTCTGTGGTTTAAAATAAAGGGATGGAGGGGGTATTGATAATTGGTCATTGTT
>LKUE01000243.1 GCA_001412365.1 Desulfuromonas sp. SDB
TTTCTCATGTCCATCAAAAAAGCAAACCATTCCTGGGGCATAGTATCCAATTCAATTTGAGAAATTGAATCTGAACTTAATCTAATCGGGATTAAAAACATGGTGGGGAATTTAACCACATTCCCTACTTCAAAATCTTCAAGAGAAAACACTTCATCTCTTATCGGATTAAATAAGTTCTCCCAAGTCAGAGTCTGAACAGTAGCGTAGTGTTGGTCAACAACCTCGAGGTATACTGAATCAATATGATCCATCAGGGAAACACTGTCGTTATTGTAAACAGCCAGATTTTCTCTGATTTGCTCTGCCTGCAGGGAATCCTGAAAGCCAAATAAAAATAAGTCAATTTTAATTCGGTGATTTTCAACTACCTCCTGCAGAAAAGAATCATCCACAGAAATTGACTGGTAAAAATACTGACGGAATCCGTAATCATAAAGATTCTCCTGGGCAATAGCCCTCAGGGAAAGGCTTTCCTGCTCTGCGATATTGACATTGGCAGCTTCCAGGGCTAAGAATTTTTGATTTACAAATTCATTAAATCCTCCTCCCGACATCATCTTAAAGGTAAATATGTCATAGCAGTTAACTTCCGTATAATCAGATGCAGAAATATTCAATCCTAATGATAAGATAATTAAAAACGAAAAGATTATTTTTATCATCGTTCCTCCTGATAAATAATATTTAATGAAGATATTACTTTATTAATGAAGTCATTATATATAAAACAAAATTATTATCCTGGCAACTATTTTACTAAAAAGATCATCAATATAAGAAATTTCAAATTGTAGTTTACAAACAAGTTAAAATATATATAATATTTATTTTTACATTTGCCAGTTTATTGCGGTTTAAGGATTTTGTTTGTAAATTCCTTTTTAATACAGGTTAAATGAAACAGAAAAACCAGCTAGGAGGTGAGAATAGAGTATGTCCGTGGGTGTTAAAGTAAAGAACAATGAAAGTTTTGAATCTGCACTTAAGAGATTTAAACGGGTATGCGAGCATGAAAGAATACTGAGTGAATACAAAAAAAACGAGAGATTTGAAAAGCCCAGTGAAGAAAGAAAGAAAAAAATGCTTGCGTCAAAACGGCGTTATCATAAACGACAACCTTAATGAATTTACCCCAAAAAGGTCAACCAGGATGGATCAAACTACTCTCTCCATCCTCGACTATTATACTCTTCTCCACTACCTAAGTGAGAATTGTGGTTTAGAATATTCTAAACAAAAAGCATTAAATCTAGTCCCCGCAAATTGTTCCAGTGAGGTGGAGTATCAACTCCACCTCACTGGAGAGTGGATAAAAATCAACGAGAAATATGATTTTTCTTTTTCAGGAATATGCAACTTCCAGGAGATTTACCAAAAAGCAATAAAGCAAGGTCAAGGATTTTCTCTTGATGACATCTATAAAATTGGGCAGATGATTCAACAATCCGATCAGATTATTGATTGTTCTAAAAATTGGGAAAAACAATATCCTCTCAGTGCTGATATTATAAATCAAATGCCAAATCTTAAATTAATTGAAAAAAAGATATTCAACGTCATTGATGAAAACAGACAGATAAAGGATCAGGCCACCCCTCATTTAAAAAAAATCCGCAGGCAAATTGCCCATCATCGTCAGTACCTATTAAAGCATGCTCAAAATTTAACTGAAAAATACAATCAATTTATACAGGAAGATTTTACCACTCAGAGAAATAATCGTTTCGTAATTGCGGTAAAAACTGAAAATCAGAACAAAATTAAAGGAATAGTGCACGATGTATCGGAAACCGGAGCCACTGTATTCATGGAGCCTTTGGAGTTATTAAGCGATAATAACACCATGCAGAAACTGATTAAAGATGAACAATGGGAAATTAATAAAATTGTCACTGAGTTAACTACCATGATACAGCAGCATAGTCCTGACCTGGAAAATATTTTTGAAAACCTTATCCACCTGGACATTATTCGAGCCAAGGCAAAATTATCCAAACAGATCCAGGGGGAATTACCTTCTCCAGGCCCACTTGATCTTCACCAAGCCAGACATCCTCTTTTGCTGTTGATGAAGGGTTTTGAAAATACAGTTCCTTTGGATATAAAATTTCCTCCTGGCAATCAGGGAATTTTGATAAGCGGTCCCAATGCAGGAGGAAAGACCATTGCACTAAAAACAGTGGGGCTGCTGATTTTGGCTGCTTATTCAGGCATCCATATACCCATCGGTCTTTCCTCTACGCTCCCTTATGACTTCACCGTAATTTGCGAAGGAGGGGACCAACAGTCCATTGAGTTGGATGTTTCTACTTTTACCGGCAGAGTCAAACGGTGGAATAAAATATTAAAATCAGCATCAACCGGATGTCTGGTGTTGATAGATGAAATTGGAAGCGCTACCGATCCTGATAAAGGTTCAGCTCTGGCTGCAGCATTAATTGATAAATTAATTGAACAGGGAGCTCTACTCATTGCCACCACTAATAACATAAAATTAAAAAAAGAAATTGAATCTGCAGAAAAAGCGATCAATGCTTCTATGGACATGGATCAAAACCTCTTTCAACCAACTTTTCATTTAACTATGGGCTTGCCCGGTTCCTCCTATACTTTCGAGATAGCTGAAAAATTCGGTATGGATAAATCAATAATCAACAGAGCCCGGTCCAGAATTTCACAAGATGATCAAAGCTATGAACATTTAGTTGATCAAACCAAACTAACTCTTGGTCATCTTCAACAACAACAACAAAAATTAGAAGAGCAACTTCAGCAGCAGCAGAATATCAATGAGGAATATCAGCAGAAACTAAGCAGATTAAACCAGCAGCAAACTGAATTTGAGCAATCCATTAAAATACAAAAAAAAGAAATATTAACTCAAGCCAGAAAAGAGGTGGAGAAGATTATCAAAGAAATACGCGAATCCCAAGCTCATCCTGATATAATTAAGAAAGCCAAGAAAATTCTGCATCCTCCTCCCCCCCCCAAGTCCGCTAAGCACAGTAGTAAAACCTTTTCCCCGGGAGATCAGGTATGGGTTATAAATTTAAATACATCCGGAAAAGTTTTACAAAAAAAAGAATTTCAGTACCAGGTTCAGGCAGGACCGATTAAGATACTTTGCCCCCCTGAAAATCTAACTCCCCATTCACCCAACTCCCCCCAGAGTAAAACCAAAGGAATAATATTTACCCAGCCCCGAGAAATCACCTCCACCCTGGACTTGAGAGGAAAAGACTCAGCAACTGCCGCTGAACAATTGATTAAGTTTTTAGATGACGCCCAGCTGGCTCAATATCCAATGGTCACCATTATTCACGGCATAGGAACCGGGGTTTTAAAACAAACCGTAACTGAATTCTTAAAATACAGGAATTACCGCTTCAGTACTGCTGATCCTTCTCAAGGAGGGGCAGGAGCCACCCTGGTATTTTTAGATTGAAAAAATGGATCAAAATTTAATCGAAGAAATTTTAAATCGTCTTTCTCTAGTTGAAGTAGCTAGTGAATACCTCAAACTTACCCGAAGCGGCTCGGAATTTAAAGCCCTCTGCCCCTTTCATCAGGAAAAAACTCCTTCATTCACCATATCTCCGACCAAGAACTTGTATTATTGTTTTGGATGCGGAGCAGGAGGTAATCTCATAAATTTCATCATGGAAATGGAGAAATTGGACTTCAACCAGGCATTGGAATTTTTAGCCAAAAAAGCAGGCGTTGAAATTACCGGCAAAAATTATCAAACCTGGGATAAATTGTATAAAATAATGGATCAAACTGCTGATTATTATCATCGCTTATTAGTCAAAGGCTATGCACCTCAATACAGCCAATACCTTGAAAAGAGAGGAATTGATCAACAAATGATCAAAACATTTAAACTAGGTGCTGCAATTAAAAAAGTAGTACCCAAATTTAAAGAAAAAAAAACGGATTTAGCTGATTTAGAGCAAGCAGGTTTAATTATTAAAAAACCACGGCAGACTGTAGAGAGGTTTTATGACCGGTTAATTTTTCCCATTTTTGATGTTAAAGGAAGAATTATCGCCTTAGGTGGAAGATCGCTGAAGGAAAATACTACCAAATATGTAAATTCTCCTCAAACTCCAATTTACTCTAAAAATAGAACCTTATACGGTTTAAACATTGCTAAAAAGCACCTGGATAAAACAAGAAAAGTTTATCTAGTAGAAGGATACTTAGATCTGATTACCATGCATCAATACGGTTATCCTAATACCGTTGCCTCTTTGGGAACTTCACTGACCTCCAATCAAGCCACATTACTATCACGTTTTACCGATCAAGTAATCATCGGATACGACAATGATGCAGCAGGAATCAGAGCTACTCAAAGAGCGATATCAATATTGCTTAAACTGGGAATGGAAATACTGGTACTAAACCTCGGAAAATACAAGGATCCCGACGATTTTTTAAGAAATAACTCATCCCCGGAAAATTTAAGCCAGCACAGTATTTCCTGGATTGATTTTATGTTCAATTTGAATCCATTGAATACTCCCGGAGCAAAAAAGAAATTTGCCCATCAAATTAAAGATTTACTATCGGATATTGATGATTCAGTGCTGAAGATAGAATGGAGTAAGCAAATAGCCTACCGGTTAGGATTAAATCCCAGTTATTTTTATACTCCGGCAAATGTAACAAACCATAAGAATTTGTCAAAACCAATTATCAGCTCAGTGAAAAATTCGAAAAATACTGTTTTGACTTTGATAAAAGCGCTGTCCACACGGGATGATCACATCGGAGCGAAGGCAGTTAAATTTCTAAAGTCATTAAATTTAACCTCGCCGGATAATGAATTTGAGCCGGATTCCTCCCTTCTGGCTGCTTCCAGTCAAAGTTTAAACAAATTTATTCAGGCGGAGATAAGCAGGTTGGAATTTTGCGATACTGAACTAGCTGAAAAAAGCTTGCAAAAGTACATAAAAAAATACCACGATATGATTAAAAAAGAAAAATGCGATCAAATACTTGATCAAATTCGTCAAGCTCAATTACAGGGAAAAGATACCAGGAAATTAGAAATTAAATTAGATAAAATTTTAAGGGAAAAATAGCTAAATTTATTATTTTTTGTACTTTTCATTTACTTTTTTTCCCTTATCTTTATAATTATATGTCAAGTTGTGTGGATATTGTCATTTTAAATTAATAGCGGAGGGAAAATGGGTAGAAAGCCTAAGACCAGTAAATCAAAGTCTAGGGCCTCTAAACGGAAAAAGAGATTGGAAAATCTAAAAATGGTTATGGAGGAACAGAAATTTTTAGATATAGCCCAAAAAATCGAGATAGTGGCAAAAGCGAAGGAAAATGTGATTTCCTATCAGGAAATGAATAATCTTATACCTGAAACCTGGAATGATGAAAATATAATTGAAGGAATTTACGCCTTTTTAAAAAAACAAAAAATCACTGTAATCAACAGAAAACGTAAATATACCAAAAAATTAAAACTTACTAAAATAGCTTCCATTCGGAATTTCGATGATCCCACCAAGCTGTACATGCAGGAATTAAAAAACACAAAACTAATGAGCAGGCAAGATGAAATTGATGTAGCCAAAGAGAAAGAATTAGCTGAACGTGAGATTGCAGAAACAATTTTTGCCACTTTACCCGGAATTGAAGCCCTCCTGGACATGGATGAAAACATTGCCAATGCTAAAAGTCAAAATGTGGGAGATTATTTAAAATTATTTTTCCCTCCGGAAGAAGAAAAAAATCCTCTATTTCCAATGAGATTCATCATCTGGAAAAAAAAGCAGTTTTTATTGAAAAATATTGAAAAAATTTCAAAAAAATACGACCAACTGAGAAAAACCAGAAGTAAAAGCGGCAAACAGAGATTTCTGGAGCAGATGAGTAAGATATTAGAACCTTACATTACCGGAGAGCCCAAGGGCAAATCAGACCAGCTGGAAGCCCTGGACCGCCTGCACATGAAGGTGGTGGAAAAATGTGTCAATAATTTCACCGATACATTTGATTGTTTCATTGAAGTTAGAAAGCAGCAGGAAAAACTGTGGCAAGATTATCAATTTATAGTTAAATCTGATTACGAACCTCTTCCTGAAATATCATCGGAATGTAAAAAAGTGGTGATGAAATTAAAGAAAAAAATTACCAAGCGGTTGAGTAAGAGAAACCAGGAAAAAATTAAAATTGCCTTAGAAGAGTTAAGCTTGCTAACCAGGGAACTGAAAAATCTGGAAGATAAAAATATGCTCACCTATCCCATGCTCAAATCTATCTATCATTCCTTATCCCTTTCCAATGCCCGAGTTAATGATGCTAAGAAAAAAATGATTGAAGCAAATGTGAGGTTGGTAATATCCATTGCCAGAAAACACAGTTACCAGGGTCTGGATTTTTTGGATTTAATTCAGGAAGGTAATGTAGGATTGATGAGAGCGGTGGATAAATTTGACTGGAGAAAGGGATATAAATTCAGCACTTACGCCACCTGGTGGATAAGGCAGGCTATCAGCAGAGCAATTGCCGATCAAGGCAGAACGGTACGGGTACCTGTGCACATGATAGAAGTAATGCATAAGGTGAGTAAGGAGATTGCTACTTTTCGGCAAAAAAACGGCAGAGATCCAAGTCCCGAAGAGATTTCTGATTCACTGGAAATCCCCATTGAAAAAATTTATGCAGTGTTCAATGTGGGACAGGATACTGTATCCTTGGACCGACCCATTGGAGACAGCGACGATGCTTTATTCGGAGATTTCATCGAAGATGCCAAAGAAGATTCGCCTCTTCAGGTAGCGGCAAATGTTATGCTTGATGAAAGGCTAAAAGTAGTATTAAATACATTAACGGATAGAGAAAGAAAGGTATTGGAATATCGGTTTGGCTTGATTGACGGCTGTCCAAAAACTTTAGAGGAGGTTGGTTTAATCTTCGGAGTAACCAGAGAAAGAATAAGACAAATTGAAACCAAATCCCTGAAAAAACTTAGACTGAAAGCCAGATCAAAACAACTTGAACAATTTAGAGAGATGTCTGAGTAGTATGAGTAAAATTTCAATATCTATTAAAACCTATAAATCCAATGCTCATGAATTCAATGAAGATCATGCCAGCTGGCAACTGCCTGAGGATCCGGAAAAATTTAATGAATTCGGAGTTCTATTTGTCTTAATTGACGGATACGGAGGCAGAAAATCCGCAGAAGTATCTTCCAATTATATTGCCCAGAATATTTTTGAGACTTACTTTTCAATAACCGGAAATATAACCACCAAAGATAGATTGATCCAAACATTTCATCTAGTTAATGAGAAATTCTACCGGAACTGGAAAGAAAATAAAGACCGCAGAGGCATTGGTGCTTCGGTAAGTTTAACCGTTTTAAAGTCGCATTCAGCGGTTGTTGCCAATGTTGGTGATTCAAGATGTTATCTCATCAGAAACCGCACCCTCAAGCAAATTACTGAAGATCATACTTGGATTGCCGAACATCACGATGTCGCCCTTACCGACAGAAGTTTTAAAAATATTTTAACCCGTTCCTTAGGGTCTCAGCCCACGGTTAAAGTTGATGTTCACTCTATTAAAATTAATCCTGATGATTTGTTTTTAATGATTACTGATGGAATCTATGATTTTGTAGATCAGCGTGAGGTCAGGGAAACAGCTCTTTACCGCCCTCCCGAAGAAGCCACTTCTTCGATAATTAATTATGCCATTCGAAATCAAAGTTCTGATAATGCAACCATTATGCTGGTTAAAATACCCGATATTCCTATATCCTACGAGAGCATACCTCAGAGTAAAATTGGAGCCAAGGAAGTGGAAGATCAGGCGGAAATTGAAAATATTGCCAGTAATCTTCAGCAGAAAACTGATCAAATTGAACCTCCTGTTGATGAGGGGCAAGATGAATTTCAACAAACTACCTCTCCGGAAGATAAATCTTTCCCGGTAAAGAAATTTATAGGGGTACTGCTGTTATTTTTCCTGGCGGTAGTGTTGTTTTTGATATTTAATCCGTTTAGATCTAAAAACCATAGTGCCGGACCCATAGATCAAAATCAGGATACTGTTGTTTCCGCCCCGGATTCGGTCATCCGGGATTCAACCGGTTCCACCATTTTAAAATCAGACACCTGTTTGGATATCTTTTTAATCAATACCGCAAAAATTCAAGGATTAGCAAATTCCTCCTGGAGTTATTTAAATCCTTATTTCTATCATTATGTGGACACTTCAGAAATTAGTTTAAATTATTTCCTTACCAATGGTTTCTCCTTTGACAGCTTAATCAGTGTCATTTATCAATACCAGCCGGTGGATTCCAACTATTCATATATTGACAGTTTACTGAATATTAATTTCAACGGATTCACCTTCAAAATTAAACCCCTGCACATTATTCTGGATGTAGGCAACGATCTTGAAAATACAGGTAATTTCATTGCCGATACTATCACTTTGGAAAATATTTATATGGATACGTTAAATATTGTCATTATCTCTAGATATCCTAATGATTCTGTTTCACTGAGATTAGCTGAACAATTGCAGAATAAAGACTTAAACAATATTTCTGTTAATATTGCTGTAGTTATGGATCCAGTAGACACTGTGTTTCAAAATCAAACTAAAATTAGCAGCTCCCAGTATAATAGTATTATTGCACGATCTTTATCTTACTCATTAGGATTGAATGCAGAAATGTACACTTGGGTAGATTCAATACCCAAATTGTTCTGGTGTTTAAATCAGGATTTTAGTATTCATCTGGAAAATCAATAATTGAGTTGACACAGTAGTTTATAAATGATAACGTAAACATGCCTAAGGGTAATCAATTAGGTTAACTCTTTAAACGAGGAGGTAGTACATGAAGAAGCATCTAGCAGCTGTGATTGCTGGGGCAGCACTGCTAGCCACAGTCTCAGTTGGATGTGGTCCCAAAGGAGCTTCTAGAGAAACACTTGCCAGAATGAGAGAAGCTCAGGCTGAATGTGAAAGATTAAAACAAGAAGAAACTCAGCTTGAAAACCGTAAGCAGAGTCTAATGCAGCAGAAGGCTGATCTTACCGCTGAAATCCAGAGATTGGAAGAAAGACTCCGTGAACTTCAAGCTGAACGTGGGTTATAAAGGAGGTGGAGGAAATGAGATCAAAAGCATTATTAATTAGTATTCTTCTTGGTCTGTTAGCCTTTTCAACTCTTTTTGCCCAAGAAAATTTAAGTGAAGAAGAAGCTTTGGCAAAGATCGCAGAATACGAGCAGTGCATAGCTGAAAAAACACCTATTGTGGAAGCATTACGTGCTGAAGTAGCTGCTTTACAGGCTGAAGTGGATCAGTTGCTGGCCAGAAAAAGTGAATTAAATCGTCAGATAGCTGAACTTACCAGAGCCCCTGAATATACTACTTACATAGTAAAAGAGGGTGACTGCTTATGGTGGATAGCTAAAAGAGAATATCAGCCTAGAGGACAGAGATGGTACCTCTGGAAGATGATTTATGATGATAACAGAGATGTTATCGGAGCCAATCCCGATTTAATTCTGCCCAAGCAGCAATTCAGACTTAATCAAGATCAGAATGTTTGGGAAAGATATCGTCAATAACTGGCTAACTAATATCATTACACCCATTTAAAAAAAGGGGAGCTTTCTCCCCTT
>LKUE01000244.1 GCA_001412365.1 Desulfuromonas sp. SDB
ACTGAGAATTTTTTATAGCCAGGCAAATTATGGCAGATGCGGTGTACAGTAAATTTAAGAATTTCTTTTTGTCTGCCTGATCATTAGTTTCCTTGTAGATAACTCCAATTAGCCCAAATGGTTTTTCTCCCCCCAGCAGTTGAGCCAGAGCTAAAGTGGGGACAAATTTTTCGGCGCTAATAGAATAATTGGATATAACCAGGGGAGATTGTTTTTCTTTAAATACCAGATCAAAAGGAGAATGAGAACAGTCCAGGTTAACTCCCCGGGGAAAATATTCACTTACCTGATAAGAGCTGCGCACGGTTAAAGTATGAGTTTCTTCACTGTACCAGGAAAGGAAAGCGCCGTCACAGTTTAAGGTGAGGGTGAGTATTTTCGGAATTATCTTAATCAGGGGAGCTAATCCAATACTCTCCGATAATATCTGGGAAAGGTTTTGAAGCCTTTCCAGCTCTTCTGTTTTTAATTCCAGGTCAATTTCCAAAATTTTCTTTTCATTTTTCAGATGAACATTTAAATTTTTTAATTCAGTTAACAGTTTTTCCCTTTGGTATTTCTGATTTTTCTTGAGTAAAGCTTTTTTTAATATGTTTTTCAATTCCTGTGTGTCGAAGGGTTTGTTGATATAGTCGAAAGCACCTTCCCTCATCGCCTTGATTGCTGAATCAACAGAGGCAAAGCCAGTCATCATGATAACTTCAATTTCCGGATTGATGTCTTTGGCTTTACTCAGCACTTCCAGACCGTTCATGGAAGTAAGCTTGATATCACAGAGAACCAAGTCGGGATTGTCCTGCTGGATTATCTCCATTGCCTTTTCACCGCTGTGAGCAACTAAAGCCTGGGCGTTAATTTCAGGATCTGATTCAATTATCTTTCGAAGAAATAAAGCTAAGTTTTCTTCATCATCAACAATTAATATTTTTTGCTGCTCACTCATAAATTACTGATTGGAAAGAGTTTTTAAATCACTATCTTTTCCTAATATGGTAATTACATCATTTTTCTGGAATTGGGTATGGGGTTCTGGAGATATCAGCACTTCCCCGTTATTTCTTTTTATGGCTAAGGCATTTACTTTAAATTTATTGCGGAGATCAATCTCAATTAAATTTTTACCTTCAAAACTTTCGGGGATTAAGATATCTGCAATTGCATATCCCGGGGTTATTTCTAAAAGTTCCTGGAATCCTGGAGATATTAGTTTCGAAGCCAACCGGCGTCCGGAATCTGCTTCAGGCAAGACCACTTCATCCGCCCCGATCTTTTTTAGAATTCTAAGATGTAAAAGATTACGGGCTTTGGCAATCAATTTTTTCACTCCAATTTCTTTCAGCAGCATGGTAGCCAGAATACTGGTGGCTAAATCTTCGGCAAAACTGACAATGACTAAGTCGGTGTACTGAAAACCGCTGTCAATTAAAGTTTGTTCGTCAGTGGCATCCCCGATCACCACTTCTTCCACAATGTTTTGAACATTGGTTAAATTATCCTCATTGCGGTCCATTACAATAACTCTAGCTCCGTAGCCAACCAGAGCTTCTGCAATGGCCTGTCCGAATCTGCCAATTCCGATTATGCCAAAATAACTTCTTGCTTTTTTTTCAAACATTTCCAATTATTTTAATCTTATTGTAAAGTTTATTACAAGGTAAATCTTTAGTTCATACATATTAACCAATAGGATAAAAACCCTTAACATATTCGATTTTCTTAGAAGGTTTCCTTTTAATAAGAGCGCTGCCGAAAGTCAATGGTCCAACCCTCCCGATGAGCATGGTGATTATAATCATAAATTTACCAATATTATTGAGATCAGCGGAAAAGGAACAATTACTTTTAGTGGAAGCGTTTAAGGATAAGCCAACTGTTCCGAAAGCGGAAAATATTTCAAAAAATATTTTACTGAAGCCAGCCACAATCATATCTGAAGAAGAAAACAGTACGATGGTGGAAAATACAAATACAATCCACAGGATAGTGATGATAACCAGAGAAAAAGCTCGATTGATGGTAATCAGTTCAATCCGGCGATTAAACAATATTACCTTATCTTTTCCCCTCAAGGTGGTTACTATGCTGGAAAATATTACTCCCACCGTAGTTACCTTAACTCCTCCTCCCGTTCCACCGGGAGCAGCGCCGCAGAACATCAACACCATGATAACTACCAAGCTGGGATTACTCAGAAGGTTGTAGTCCATGGTATTAAAGCCGGCGGTACGGGGAGTGGCTACCTGGAAAAAAGTGTTAAATATTCTGTGGAACCATGAAAAATCAGAGAAGACTTGGTTGTCAAAAATTGATAGAAGAATTATGGGAATTAACAGTAACAGAAAATTTGCCCACAACACCAATTTGCTGTGAGGAGTGAGGGTATGGCGGGGTATTTTCGTTTTCAAGATGTTCAATGCTTTTAACAGCCATTGGATATATTTATTCAGGTCTATCAATACCAGAAATCCCAATCCTCCCACAATGAACAGAAGGGCTACAACCGAGACCACAATGGGATCGTCATCAAAACCGGCTAAGTTATTGGAAAAAGTGGAAAAACCGGCATTGCAGAAGCCGCTGACACTGTGGAAAATGGAGTGTCCTATCCCCTTGATTATTCCAAAGCGGGGAATCATCCGAAAAGCGAGGATAATTGCCCCGATCAATTCCAGAAGCAGGGTAATTTTGATCACTTTTTTGGCAAATCTTCCCAATCCTGCTATGGAAGGCTGTCCGATGCCCTCTCTCATAACCATCCGGGAGTAGATGTCCACCTTTTTCCCCAGGGCAATAATGATAAATGTTGCTATGGTCATGTATCCCAGCCCCCCAATTTGAATCAGCAGTAAAATTACGATTTTACCGAATAAACTCCAGTGCACTGCAGTATCTTCCACAATTAAGCCGGTTACGCAAATAGCGGAAGTGGCGGTAAAGCTTGAGTCAATCAGGGAAGTAGAATCTCCCCGGGAAGATATGGGCATCCATAAAAGCAGGGTTCCCAATAAAATAAAGAAAATATATCCCAGAATTAAAGTGCGGGAAGGAGTAAGGTGTAAACGAATGAAAATCTGGACTTTGGGGTGGATTTTTTCAATTAAGTTATCAAACAAGATTTAATTACTCACCGGATGCTTTTTTTGTATAATGAAACTGGGGAGTTTGTTTTTTCTCCACTACTTCTTCGGTAATTACACATTTGCTGAGGTTTTTTTCTTTTCTCAATATGGGAAGCTCGTACATGATCTCCATCATGGTCTGTTCCACTATGGATCTCAACCCCCGCGCTCCGATTTTTTTATTCACCGCTATCTGACATATTTTTTCAATAGCCTGGTCGGTAAACACCAGTTCAACTCCCTCCATATTACCTAATTCAATGTACTGCTTTAACAGGGCATCCCTGGGTTTTAACAATATCTCTTTCATCATATCTTTGTCTAAATCTTCCAGGGGTGCGATTACCGGAAATCTGCCCACAAATTCAGGAATTATTCCGTATTTGATAAAATCATCCTGTTCCACATAAGCTCTTATTCCGAATTTTTGATCTGATTCGGGGAAAAAAGAAGTAGAATAATGAAGATCTGATTCAGACTTCTGAAATCCCAGTTTGTTTTTACCGATGTGACGGGAAATAATATTCTCAATCCCGTCAAATGTTCCCCCGCAGATAAATAATATTTTAGAGGTATCTACAGTGATAAATTGCTGTTCGGGATGTTTTCTCCCCCCTTGAGGGGGTATGTTGGCAATAGTTCCTTCTACCAGGCGTAGAAGAGCCTGCTGCACGCCTTCCCCGGAAACATCCCTGGTTATGGATCGGTTTTCGGACAGGCGGCTTATCTTGTCAATCTCATCTATGTACACAATCCCTTTCTCCGCTTCCTTTACGTTGAAATCGCAGGATTGAAGCAGCCTGGTAATCACATTTTCCACATCTTCTCCTACATATCCTGCTTCGGTTAAAGTGGTGGCATCAGAAATGGCAAAGGGAACATCTAAAATTTTAGCTAAAGTCCGGGCAATTAAGGTTTTCCCGGTTCCAGTAGGACCAATCATAAGTACATTGCTCTTCTGGATATCCACATCTTGGTGGCTGTAGTGATAAGCAATTCTTTTATAATGATTGTAAACGGAAACCGCAATTACTTTTTTGGTATAATCCTGTCCGATTACATATTGGTCCAGTTGTTGTTTAATTTCAGGGGGAGTGGGAATTCGGGTTTTGCCCAGTTCAAATGATTTGGATTTTAAAAATTCCGGAGAGAAAATAGCGTCATGCAGATTTTTCAAACAGTCCAGGCAGATATAGCAATTATTTCCTTCAATCAGATAATTTGCCACTCCTTCGCTGCTTCCGCAAAAAGAACATGATTTTTTTCCCCCAGCGGTTTTACTCATTTTCATCCTTGGGCTGAATAGTACGGTCTTCCCGAAACAGCACTATTTCATCAATAATTCCATATTCCTTAGCTTCTTCTGCATTCATCCAGAAATTCCGGTCACTGTCTGTTGCTATTTTATCAATGCTCTGCTTGGTATGATGAGCTAAAATCTGTTCTAATTCCTTTCTCATCTTGATTATCTCCCTGGCTTCTATTTCAATGTCTACCGCTTGTCCCTGAACCCCGCCCCAGGGCTGGTGGATCATGATCCGGGAATGAGGAAGGGCATATCTCTTTCCGGAAGTACCTGCCGCCAGCAGTAAAGCCCCCATACTGGTTGCTTGCCCTATACAGGTTGTACATACAGCCGGTTTGACAAATCTCATCGTATCGTAAATAGCCAATCCTGAACTTATATGACCTCCGGGTGAATTAATATACATGTTAATATCTTTTTCCGGATCATCTGTTTCTAAAAACAGCAGCTGGGCGACCACCGCATTGGCTACATTATCATCAATGGCTGAACCTAAGAATATTATTCTATCCTTGAGCAGCCGGGAATAAATATCATAAGCTTGTTCTCCGCGAGTAGTTCTTTCAATTACCAGAGGTATTGCGCTGGAGTGATAATGGTTATCTGTCTTGGGCATTTCCGTTAACCTCCCTGACCTTAATTAGCTGTTTAATTTTTTCTAATGTTTTTCTTCTTTTAGTATCCCAGAAAACATCCCTGACAAATTCCCAGTCGTTGGTCATTTTTTTAATAGTGGGCTTGTCAATTTTATGATAGCCGACTTTTTGTCCTATTGCATCTATTAGATTTTTATTAATTTCTTCATTACTAAGTTCAATTTTATGATGTTGGGCAAATTTATCTAAAATGATGTATTGTTTTACTTTTCGGGAAGCTAGTTCTTCTAAATCAGTTTTAAGTGTCTTGATATCTTTATTGACGTTGAAATGTGACTTGAACGCTTTCATTAACTGTTCAAGCTCTTTTTCCACCATAGTAGAGGGTATTTCCAGGGGATATTGATCTTCCAGGGCTTTGAGAATATTCTCTTCAAAATCCCTTTGTTCTTTTTCATTTAATTCCTGCTCGGTGTTTTGAGTTAGATACTCTTTCATCTTTTCTAAATCTTCAAAGCCATAATCTTTTGCAAAATCGTCATTTAACTCAGGTAAAACTTTCTTTTTCACCTGATTGGCAATGATGTTGAAATTATAGCTTTTACCCCCGTACTTTTCGTCTGCAGGAGGAATTTCAAAACTAAATTCCCTATGTTCCTCCGGAGAAATGCCGATTATATGGTCAATGAAATTTTCCCAAAAATTATTTTCAGTAATCTCTACGCTGCGGTTTTGAAAATTTAATTCTTCCGGTTTGTTGCCTTGATCGTCTTGGCAGGTCATATCGAAAATCAGGTAATCCCCTTTTTGGCATGGTCTTTCTACTTTTTCCAGATAAGCAGCTCTTTCCTGGAACATTTTCATTTTATTTTCAATTACCTCATCATTGATTTCATAATGAGGTTTCTCCACTTCCAGGTCTTCTAAGCTTTTTATTTCAAACTCAGGTATCACTTCAAAACTTATGGTGAAACTTAATGCCTCATCTTCAATTTTAATATCTTTCTCTTCAATTTCACTGACCGGATTAAGCTTTTCCTGTTCTATTGCCTGTTGTGACAATTTTTCAATGACTGAATTCAGACTGGATTTACTTACTTCATCCCCCAGCATTTTCTTTAATAAGGGCAGTGGTATTTTGCCTGGTCTGAATCCGGGAAATCTCCGGTTAGAGGCAATATGACTGAGCAGTTTTTTTTCTTCTTTATCGATAATTTTACTATTTTCTTCAATGCGAAGCAGCCTTTTCACTGGGGAAGGCTTTTCTACAGTAACTTTCAAACTTCCTCCTTAGTATTATTTGCGAGAGAGGGGAGTCGAACCCCTACCCCTTGCGGGACTGGATCCTAAGTCCAGCGCGTCTGCCTATTCCGCCACTCTCGCTATTGACATCAAATATCAAGTTAATTGAAAAATTTTGTCAATTCAGAATAATAAAAACAATTTCCAGGGAATGTCAAATTATATTAATACTGTCTCATCTCATGGCGGAGCTTCTGGGCAGCCCGAAATAAACTTTCCTGAGGAGTCAGTACCCCTCTTAATGTATATTCAAGGGCTTCCGACAGAAAAATCCTGCCGGCAAACCAAGCTCCAATTTTGGGCTCACTGACTGCCTGATCTAAATTTAAATATATATTTAGCATCCCCGGAATCAACTCCAGGTGTGCTCTTAATGCAGAATCTTGAAGGGATGATCTCCGGGTGGGAATGTATCCGGTGTTAACAGACCACTGAGCCTGGACTTGTGGTGAGTTAAACCATTTGATAAATTCCCAGGCGGCTGCCTGTTGCTCTGGAGTGGAATGGGAAAATATGGCTACATTAGTCCCAGAAATTACAAAGGCAGGTCTGCCTTCTCGGGGGTAGGGCAGAGGGGCAACTGCAATATTAAAAGTCGGTTCCTTTTTTCTCATAAAAGAGTAGGAAACCACACTGCCCCAAGCCATTATCGCTCTTCCTGCAATGAATTCATCCTGATGCTCATATCCGGTACTCAGGTAAGCTACGGGATTACCTTCAATAAGGTCAATGAGCATATTAAGGGCATTAATTCCTGGCTCCCGGTCAAATTCTACCTGATTGGAGCGGGGGTCAATAATTTGACCGTTTAACTGGATAAGCATGGTTTCAAACATCCAGGTGTTGATGGGCAAACCCATTACATAACGGAATTTTTCCGGATCAGCATAAGCATAAGTGCTGCAGATCACTAGAAAATCTTCCCAGTAAACTGGAAATTCATAACCAAGGGAATCAAAAGCATCTAAATTATAGAACATCACCGGAAGACTTTTGTTAAAAGGGAGACTCCATAAAGTGTCATCCCACATGTTATCATCCCAAATTGCGGGAAAGAAATCCTCGATTTCCTCGGGGCTGAATCCCTGAGAACTATGCACATACTTATTTAAGGGGACAATAACTCCCGCCCGTCTGAACTGATCGGTCCAGGATTCAAACACCTGAGATATTACCGGCGGTTTTTGAGCCATAACCGAAGCCATTAATTTTTGAGACATCGCCCCGTAATTTCCCACCGAAGTTGCCTGAATGTAAATATCAGGATGAGTACGGTTAAATTCTTCCACCAGGCTATCCAAAGTGGTGCCCAGACTGCCTCCCATGGCATGCCAAAAAGTGATCTTAACTTTACCCTCATGGGGGGAGGTACAGCTGAATATAAAAACTAACCACAAACTGGCAGATACTGCTGCTCCGAAATTAAAAAATCTTTCAAGGCAAATTTTCAATATTTCATCCCGCTTCTGGAAAAGCTGCTGATTATATGTTTCTGAGCAAATAAAAACAATACAATCAGAGGAACAATGGTGAAGGTTGCTGCTGCTGCCAGTAAGGTGTAGTCAGTACTCTGTTCCTGAGTGAAATAAGCCAATCCCACCTGGATGGGGCGGAGGTATTTCGAGTTGGTTACCACCAAAGGCCACAAGAAGCTGTTCCATGAACTGACTATGGAAAATATGGCAATAGTGGCTATTGCCGGTTTAATCAAGGGTACAACAATCTGCCACAGGAACCTGAATCTACTGCATCCGTCTATCCGGGCAGCATCCCATAACTCGGAGGGGATGGTCTTGATATGTTGACGAAGCAGAAATATGGAAAAAACATTTACCATCCAGGGAACAATTAATGCGGCATAAGTATCAATCCAGCCCAGATAAGTCAGAATCAGATAACCGGGGATTATATAAACGGGCATGGGAATCATCATGGTTGCCAAAAACAGCAAAAATATTTTGTCTCTACCCTTGAACTTAATTATAGCCAGGGGATAGGCGGCAAGTATGGAAGTAATTAAATTTCCGGTCAAGGTTAATACGGCAATCAGGGCGGTGTTGAAAAAATATCTTAACCAGGGAACTTGATTCCAGGCTTCCACAAAGTTTCTCCAGTGGAATTCTCTAGGCCACCAAGTTGGAGGCATGGAAATAGCTTCTGCAGGAGCTTTAAATGCAGTAATGAGCATCCAGTAAAAGGGCAGCATCATGGCAATTGCTCCAAAACTTAATATTAGATAAACAAAAAAAGTCCGGATTTTAGCCATAGAATACTCTTCTTTCGGTATATTTTCTCTGAATGACGGTAAGTACCAATAATATCACAAACAAAATGAAGGCAGTGGCGCTGGCTGCTCCGTAATGGAAAAACTTAAATGCTTTCTCGTACAAATAGTACACGATGACATTGGTGGTTCCCAGGGGGCCTCCTGCCGGCGGTCCGGTCATTAGCCACACTGGGGCAAAAACCTGAAAGGAAATAATGGTGGACATCAAGAAAACATAAAAGGTGGTAGGAGAAAGCATGGGCCAAGTTATATGTCTGAACCTTTGCCATACCCCTGCTCCGTCAATTTGCGCTGCTTCGTAATATTCCTGGGGAATTCCCTGTAACCCAGCCAGGAAGATCAGGGTGTTATAGCCTAAACTTTTCCACACTGATAAGATAATCAGGCAGATTAATGCCACTGAAGGTCCCTGAACTGCATAAGGCAACTCCCATCCTGTAAGAACTTCTCCAATACCTCTCCATTCCTGAAGCCAATTGGGACCCTGAATACCAATTAAACTGAGGATGCCGTTTATCAAACCTCCGGTGGGATGATAAACCCATTTCCATACCACTGATACTGCCACAATAGAGGTTACCACCGGCAAGTAGTAAATGGTGCGGAATAAAGTTTTAGCCCGGGAAATTGAATTTAACAGAATGGCAAAGAACAGGGAAAAAGCCATGGATAAAGGAACTGCTCCGATAGCGTAGTACAATGTATTCATTGCCGATTGCCAGAAAATCTGATCGGTGAGTACGCTTTGGTAATTACTAAAAAAAATAAATTTGCTGGGTCCAGCCATATCCCATCTGAAAAAGCTGACTCCAAACGATAATATTATGGGAATAATCTTAAATACCAGCAACAGCATCAATGCTGGCAGTATGTAAAGCCAGGGGTAAAGTTTTTTTAGCCGGGCAATCAAATAATATCCCTGTTTGAAAAATTCATGCTGATAAAATTAACTTAAAAATCTTCTCCAATTGAAACATATATTTTGGCTCTATTGTCAAAAGAACGGAAGTCGGTGGGGAGGGCTACATCAAATTTCAGCACTGCGGTCCAAAAGTACATTCTCAGACCGAAGCCCATATCGAATTTTAAATCCTCTAATCCCCAAACTCCGTCTTCATTGTAAGAAAATGCCTGCCAGCGGTTTAGATCAGAAGTGGCGGTACCGATATCGGTGAACATACATCCCCGGAGAGTACCCAGCAAAAGGGGGAGAGGAAAAATAATTTCAAAATTATCCATAAACGGAAATCTTGCTTCTAAATTTATCATTCCCACATATTGTCCGCCAATTTCATTCCAGTCATAACCCCGCAGGGAAGTATTTCCTCCCAGATGAAGGTCGGGAGGATTGGCTCCTCCCACTCCGGAACAATACATCCGGGCGGCGAAGTTGCTGCGGGGAGTTACTCTCCAATATTTCCGGATGTCAATACTTCCGTAGTAAAACTGAGAGTTATCCTTAATTTGATGAGAAACTCCTCCCCCCATTCTTAACCTGGTCCCCACAAATGGTGAGGTAAAACCCCATACAGTATTATCGTAAACATAGTACATTCCGGGAGTAATGAATACTTCGCTGGTGTCTCTGATTTTTGTTATGTCATTTTCAGAAGAATTGTAGAAGTAGTAATCCTTTTCTTGATAATAGAGGTCAAAGCTGAAATCAACTCTCTGAAAACGGTTAAATGGATACTGAACGATAAAACCGCTCCCCAGATATTTAGCTGCCACCACAGTATCTTCAGTATCCCAATAAGCATAATGCTGCTGGTAGATACCCATGCCTAAATCCCACCGCCGGGCAAGATAGTAATAAACAATATTGAAATTTGAATTGACAATATTTTGATTTAAATCAGACTGAAACAAGATCCGGTGATTACCCATGATGTCGCTTAAGGCTAAAGTAATCATTCCCGCCATCCCGTAAATATTGGTGTAACCTACCGATGCCTGCCCCCAATCCGGAGATATTTGCAAACCCGGCTTCTCCCAATCCAGAGTATCCTGGGGATATTCCATTTCGGTATGCACCTGGTCAAAATTACATTGGGTGTATTTGGTGTTTACCGGTTCCAGGGTGGCAAGGGGATCTTCAACTGAGAAAATATCCCATCTCCCGTCATCGTAGGCATTTAATATTATCCGGTTAGCTTTGCGGTCGATGGAAAAACTGACTATTTCTCCGGGGACATTGGTGAGTTGGCTTAGTTCGCCGGTTATCAGATTTTTCATGAATATGTTTTGACCGGCGCAGTATGATGCCAGAAAAAGAACTACCTCATTGGAATCTCCCGCAAAGCAGGGATTAGAACAATATCGGGAACGTTGAGTTAATCTTTGGATTTGTCCGGTTTCCAGATTTTTCTGGTACACCGCATAATTGCCGTAATTCCAAGTGCTGTCAGGGTTGAGTTGACGGTCGCTGACCCACAGCAGCAGTTTGCCGTCCGTGGATACCCAGGGATCTTTATCGTCATAATAATCATCAGTGATTTTCATTAAATAAGAACCTTGGGTGTCAGTGACATAGATGTCGGTTTGACCAAATTTTGTTCCTACAAAGTATATTTTGTTGTCGGAAGACCAGAAGGGTGAAATTGCAATATCCAGATCAAATTCCAGTTTTTTAATCACGTCTCCGGTCTGGGTCTCGATAATCCATAAGATATCCTGTCCATTGCTGAGGGTAGAGATAACAATTTTAGTGTTATCTGGAGACCAGGATAAATTGCTGCGGAGTAGGTGGAGGCTTTCAAATTGAGGAGACCTCTGCCCTCCGATTAATTTCTTAATTACCTCTCCGGTTAGTGCGGACATAATATAAATGTCGGAGTAAATTTCTTCATCGGTAATATAAGCCACATTTAAGCCATCCGGAGAAATAGAGGGGGAGATGTTCAAATAGTTATGGCTTTGCCGGGAATTAGTTAACCTCAGGGAATTTTTTTCGATAGATTGAAAGTCATTGTATTTAGGCCAGTACTTTGAATTTAAAAATTTCACCCATTCTTCATTGAAGGTGTTCAGATCAATATTCAGGGTTTTATTCAAAGCCTGATTTAATGATCCGGTAATTTTTATGTTGTAAAATATTTCTCCGATTTTATTTCTTCCGTAGCGCTGGTCAATGAAATACATCACCGACTGGCCTTCTTTGTAAACAATGTATCCTCCGTAATAATATAGCTGCTGGAGGGAAACTAAATTATCGGACAGTACTAAATCCCGGATATACATCTCCGCTTCCAGATCCCATCCCCGGGATTCATATTCAGCCATACCTTCCATCCACCACAGGGGAACGTCTATAAAGTAACTTGTGGAAAAAATTCCCGAAGAACCGTAGAGGATGTCAAACTGGAAAGCATGGGTTAATTCATGATGAATTACATGGCGGAAATCTTCATAAGAACCGTTAAATGGGCACACCACCCTTCCTTTGAGAACTTCGGTAAATCCTCCCACCCCCTCTGATATCAATTCCAGGGTGACGTTGGTTTCCGCAAAATCATTGGGACAGCGATATAGTAGCACGGGGGTAGTGGACTTAAACTCATAGGACAGATGATTGGAAATTTTCAGATAAGCATCTTCCAATACTTCTGAGGCAAAATATGCTATTTCTTCCATTCCCTCATAGTAGTAGATGTCAAAATGTTCGGTGGAAGTAACTTTCCAGTTGAATTGATGATGCTGGATTTTATTTTGTCCGAAATATTGGCTGAAGCAGAAATTTACAGTTAACAGGAATAAACAGAAAGAAATTACTGTTTTTTTCATGTCACTTACCTGCTAGTCTTAAAATACGGGCGGAAAGCTCTTCAAAATCTGCCATTATCTCCTGCTGACCAACCAGCCCTTTCCAGATATCAAATCTGGAGTACATCGCCAGGTAGGTGGATTGGTCCAGGGGTTTAATTACCGCGAAGTTATCCTTGCCCATGGCGATAAGGTAACGGACTTCCCCCAGGGAAAGTGAGGATAGATCTTTCATGATAACCGGTGAAATTGCCGCCAGCGCTTCTTCCTGGGCTTCCTGGTGGAAAAAACTTACCAGGGGCAGACCGTCTTTATCGGCGATAGTCATCCCTTCTACCAGATGATGGGTGTTCACAAAATCAGTGAGCATATTGATTATTTTTTCAGCATGGGATGATATTGCATATTCTAACATGATTACTCCTTATTTAATGATATCAACATTGTAATATAATCCTGAAGACTATTTCAACAAATTCCTGTTACTCTAGCTCAGGAAAAAAATACCAATATATCCATGATCAAAGCCAGTGCCCAATGAACCACTGCTCCGGGCAGGAAAGATCTGGATAGATAAGCAAGCATTCCCACCAACACTCCTCCAGCCAGGGAACTGTAGGTTTCCAGCTCCGGTTTGCCTAAGTGAGCAAAGGAAAATATTATGGCTTGGACAAAAATTGCTCTGGACACCCCTATTTTTTTAGCTAAAGTGAATAATATAAAACCCCTGAACAAAAATTCCCAAATAAGTATATAGTAAAACCAGCTTAAATCTATAGCCCAGAAGTCGGCATTATTTCTGATCATGTATCTGAATAAAGGGTAAGTCTGCTGAAATTCCGGCTGTTTGGACAATATCCATAAGATGGGAGTAATTATAATTAGAAAAGCAACCACCAAGGGTACCCACAATTTCCATCTTCCCCAGGAAATTCCGAAATCAGCAGGTTTAAATCCCGATTTATGCATAGTCCAGAACATTAGTATTCCCAGGGGGATGATTATTACCGGCAGCCAGGGCCAGTTGTGCATTGGTTCCTGTCCGGGGACATAGGGGGGGAACCACTGATCCCGCTTTATACTGAAAAATTCTCCTAAGAGCATCGGTAAAATGCTGAGAATAAAAAAGGTAAACCACAGTATCCAGGTAGATTTACTCTGTTTTTCTTTTTGGGGGAAGATGTAGATGGCTACCGGAATAAATACAAATAAAAATGAGGAAAAAAGGTAATTTAAAACCAGAGGATGCCAGTAGGGATCAGAGCGGTACAGTAAAAACAAAATGACCAAAGGGGATAGCCACAGCAATAAACTTTCCCTGGAAGTAAAGGTATCTTTTACCAGGTTGATTATTTCTTGTTTAATTTTCATTTTGAAATAATTTAATCAGTATATCCATTATTTCAGGTGGTGAAAAGTTAAAATAGTGACCATCCACTGCTTCGGATATTTGACAGGATCATCAGAATGCCCACCACCCTGCCCTAGTGATAAACCACAGATAAACACAGATTAACACAGATCACACCACCCGTCCCCAGGGAGAAATATTTATGGACAGGATTGTTTCATGAACC
>LKUE01000245.1 GCA_001412365.1 Desulfuromonas sp. SDB
AAATTTAATTATCGAGCTTTTAAACTTAAAAAATTTAAAATTAAAAGTTCCTCCGGAATTTCAAGATGTTTACGATACTGAAAAGTTCAACCAAGCCCAGCAATACAACCGGGAAAACACGGTTTTTGGGATAATAGTAAGTACAGTTGAAACTATTCTGCTAATTTTATTTATTGTTCTGGGAGGTTTTAACTTAATTGATAAATTTGCCAGAAGTTTTAATTTCAATGAGATTATCACTGGAATTATTTTTATTTATTCCATAATTTTTCTGGTGGGACTTTTCAAATTACCTGTTTCCATCTACAGCACTTTCCACATCGAGCAGAAATACGGATTCAACCGCACTTCGGTTAAAACATTTATTCTGGATAACTTAAAAAGTTTAGCCTTAATTATTATTATCGGAGTTCCGGTATTGTCAGTGGTGCTATTGTTCTTTAACTATACCGGTAATTTTGCCTGGCTGTATATCTGGGGTTTTATTTCACTTTTTCAAATTGCCATGCTGTACATCGCGCCTAATATCATTATGCCCTTATTTAATAAATTTATTCCCCTGGAGGAAGGTGAGCTTAAATATTCAATTGAAAATTATGCCCGGAATCAGAATTTTAAAATCAAGGGCATATTTAAAATGGACGGTTCTAAAAGGTCATCTAAAAGTAATGCTTTCTTCACCGGAATTGGAAACTCAATAAGAATAGTTCTTTTCGATACTCTCATAGAAAAGCATAGTACTTCCGAACTTCTAACTGTACTGGCTCATGAAATGGGTCATTTTAAACTTAAACATATATACAAACAACTCGCCATATCAATTTTAGAAACCGGATTATTATTGTTCATCCTGTCATTCTTTTTAAAAAATCCTCAATTATTTGATGCTTTTAAAATGGATCACCTGTCCATATACGGAAGTTTGGTCTTTTTCGGATTTCTCTATTCGCCAATCTCGGAATTTCTGGGAATTGCCAGCAACTACATTTCCCGGAGATTTGAATTTCAAGCTGATCATTATTCTGTGAAAACCACCCAGGAACCTCAATCTTTTATCAATGCACTAAAGAAACTGGGAGCGGACAACTTGTCCAACCCCAATCCCCATCCTCTAAAAGTATTTATTGAATACTGCCATCCTCCGATTCTGGCCAGAATAAGGAATGTTAAAAATAACTACCCTCAGGTATGATGTTAGAAGCACTGATCATAGCTGCAGGTAAAGGTTCCCGGCTTAAATCTCACGGTGAAGTGAAACCCTTGGTGAAGTTAAAACACAAGACTTTAATTCAGAGAATTATCGAAAAGGGGATTAGGTGCGGAATCAATTCATTTTATGTGATTACCGGCTATAAATCCTCTCTGGTTGAACAGCATATGGATTATCTCCGATCAAAGCTGGAAATTCCCATTAAAACTATTTTCAACGACCAGTGGTCAGAGAAATCAAACGGGACTTCTGTTCTGAAAGGAAAAGACTTTCTCAGTGAAAGATTCTTTTTATTAATGAGTGATCATCTTTTTAATGAGAAAATAATAAGTGATTTAAACTCATCCCCTCTAATTAAGGATGAAGTTATATTAGCAGTGGACAGAAATGTAAATGATAATAAATACGTTGACTACCATGACGCGACAAAAGTGTTTACTGAAAATAACCGCATTGTTGAAATTGGGAAAAAAATAAAATCCTACAACTGCTTCGACACCGGAATCTTCTACTGTACTTCGGCTTTATTTTCTGCTCTGGAAGAAAGCATAGGTACAGGGGATGATTCTTTGACTGGGGGAATTAAGGTTTTATCCCGGAAAAATAAAGCATTTACTCTGGATATAAAAGACCGCTGCTGGATAGATATTGATAATGAAAAAACTTATAAAATTGCAGAACAACTTCTGGAAAAGAAATTAATTTAAATTTTTTACCCAACTTTTTAAAAGTAAAATTTTTACTTTTAAAAATTATTTTATTTAAAATGCTTTTAAAATTTTAAAGTTAAGCTTATTGACCATCTACAATTTTAAATAGCCGGGGAATGTTCTCACCCTTGCTCAATTTGAATTTATATATTCTTCATTGATTTTATTTACAGCCTGAAGCAAATCTTCCATACAATCAGGTGGTATGGTTACTCCCTTCTTGGTGGGTTTCCAGTCACCATCATCTGAGCGGTAATAAGTTCTTATATCTAAATATTGTTTTTTTCGATATTCTTTAAGTTCAACCTGAATTCTCTCAATTGGATTTTTTTCAATTATTTCCATAATCTTCTCCTTCTAATGAATTAATGAAAATTAATAACTTCTTGACCTAATTAATAAAAAAAATGAACATAAAACTTTACGACAATAAAAATCAGGTTATATTTATATTAAAATTACAAAAATATCAAATTTTTTTATTTTTTTATCAATTAAGTTTAAAATTTTTAATTTTTCAACTAAATCATGAGAATATTATCAAAAAAGAGAATAATTGAAATTGGAGAAGTAAATGAATAAATTGATGACTGTAGTAAGAAAATTCATCAAAACAAAAAATGAACGGGAAGTTAACAAATTAAGACAGCAAATACAAGAAATCAATGATATTTACGAGCAGCTTCAGGATGTAGATTTAATCCAGGAAACTCAGAATTTTAGAAATGAACTTAATATACGCACAGAAGAAATATCCAAACAAATTGAAGACCTCCGTGAAAAAATTAAAAATTCCCAGGACACCTCGGAGAGGATAAATCTCAAAGAGGACTACAAAGATTTAGAAAACAGCCGTTTTAAAATTGAATCAGATTATCTCAATCAAATTCTGCCCCGCGCCTTTGCCCTGGTAAAGGAAACCTGCCGAAGGTTGATGGGAAAAGAAATTGATGTTACCGGACACAGTTTAACCTGGGATATGATTCCTTATGATGTTCAGCTAATCGGAGCAATTGTACTGCACCAGGGAAAAATAGCAGAAATGGCTACCGGAGAAGGTAAAACTTTGGCGGCAACCCTGCCCCTATACTTAAATGCCCTTCCCGGTCATGGAGTGCATTTAGTTACGGTAAATGACTATCTAGCCAGAAGAGACAGTGAATGGATGGGAAAGATCTTTCAGGAACTTGGTTTATCTGTAGGGTGCATTCAAAGCGGAATGAATTTTGAAGAAAGGAAAACTCAATATCAAAAAGATATAACTTACGGAACCAATAATGAGTTCGGATTTGACTATTTAAGGGATAATATTGCCATACATCCGGATAACCGTGTGCAAAGAGGTCATTATTACTGTATCGTAGACGAGGTAGATTCAGTTTTAATTGATGAAGCCCGTACTCCCCTGATCATTTCCGGTTTAGTAGAAACAGATCAGGAAGACAGAGTGTATCAACAGTTGAGATCATCGGTGGAGAGAGTTATCCGGTCTCAAAACAGATTAATCAATGAGTTAATTTCAGAGTCAGAAAAATTATTGGAGCAGGATGATAAAATTGCCGCTGGAGAAAATCTTCTACTCGCCCGTAAAGGTTCTCCTAAGTCCAAAAGATTAATGAAATTAGAACAAAAGACAGGAGTTAAATCTCTGATTGAGGATACTGAAAAAAGAATTATGGTGGAAGACGGGATGAGTAAACAAAAGAGGATGTCCCAGCTGCAGGAAGAACTTTTCTTCACCATTGACGAAAAAGGGCATTCTATCAATATCACTGAAAAGGGAAGAAAAGTAATTTCCCCCGAAGATCCGGATTTCTTCACTCTTCCCGATATAAGCATAATGTTGAAAGATATTCAAAATGATTCTACTCTTTCCACTCAGGATAAAATAAAAAAAGAGGATGAGGTACACCGTTTATATGCAGGCAAAAGCGAAAAAATTCACGCTATCAATCAGCTGCTGAGAGCTTATTCCCTATACAATAAAGATGAAGAGTACATAGTAGTAGATAAAAAAGTTATGATTGTGGATGAGTTCACGGGGAGAGTTCTACCCGGACGCAGATATTCAGATGGACTCCATCAAGCTCTGCAGGCTAAGGAAAACGTCCCGGTGGAAGCGGAAACTCAAGTTATCGCCACTATCACCATCCAGAACTATTTCCGCATGTACACTAAATTAGCAGGGATGACCGGTACCGCTGAAACCGAATCAACTGAATTCCATAAAATTTATAAAATAGATGTGGTGGTAATTCCCACCAATGAACCTATTCGTCGAATTGATTACAATGATAAAATATATAAAACCCGCCGAGAAAAATTCAATGCGATAATTGATGAGATCACCAGACTTCATAAAATGGACCGCCCGATTCTGGTAGGCACTGTATCCGTTGACGTTTCCGAAATGCTTTCCCGGATGTTAAGCCGCAGAGGGATCAAGCATGAGGTGTTAAATGCTAAACAGCATCAAAGAGAAGCGGAAATTGTCGCTTATGCCGGACAACCGGGTAAAGTTACCATCGCCACCAACATGGCAGGCAGAGGAACTGATATCAAGCTGGGAAAACAGGTGGTTAAATCACCCCGGGGCTGCTTAATACACCATAAAGGTCCCCAGCGGTGCGATTTTCCCGATGAGGTTAAACAATGTTATAAAGACATGCCCTGCGGACTTTACATTATCGGAACCAGCCGTCATGAATCCCGCCGGATTGACCGTCAATTAAGAGGCAGGGCAGGCAGACAGGGTGATCCCGGAGCATCAAGATTTTATCTTTCCCTGGAAGATGATTTGATGAGATTATTCGGATCAGAAAAAATAGCCAGGATAATGGATAGAATGGGAGCTAAAGAAGGCGAAGTGATTTCACATCCGCTTATCACCAGGGCGGTGGAAAATTCCCAGAAAAAAGTGGAAGCTTTTAATTTCGATATCAGACAAAGAGTTCTGAAATATGACGAAGTTCTCAATGAACAGAGAAATTTTATTTACGAGTTGAGAAATATTGTTCTGGAAGGATGGGATTTAAAGGGGCAAATCTTTGAAAAGATTGAAAAAATTTCTGAGTATTTAATTGAAGATTACTTATATGAAGATCCTGATTCCTGGGACTGGAATGCCTTTCAGGTTGATGTAGCCAGACATTTCGGACCGATTAGATTAACTGAGCCAAACAAACAGACAACTGCCTCCGATGTTCAGGAAAATATTATCAGTGAAGCCAAAAATCTTTACCAGCACTACGAAAGTCTGGTCACCCCGGAGAAGATGAGAGAGATTGAAAGATTTATAAATTTAATGGTAATTGATGAATTCTGGCGCAACCATCTGTATGAAATGGATGCACTGCGTGAAGGTATCGGGCTAAGAGGATACGCTCAACGTGACCCCCTGGTGGAGTACACTATTGAATCTCAGAAATTATTTCATCAGATGCTGTTTGATATGGATAAGGAAATAATCAGAAAATTGTTCCATCCCCTCATCCAGCCCTCTAAACAAAGATCTCCTGAAGCAATGCAATCTATCAAAAAGGATTTTCAGATCCAAAAAAACATTCCCGGACAACCCGCTCAGCCGGTTAAAACCGGCAAGGTACAAACTGTAATTAAAAAATTCCCCACTCCCGGTCGCAATGATCCCTGCCCCTGCGGCAGCGGCAAAAAGTTCAAGGCTTGTCATCAAAAACTGGGAGGGAAACCACAAAATCCTCAGGAACAGAGGTTATTTGAATTGTACTTCAACAATCCCCAACAGTGGCAGAAACAGACCGGAATAAAGTTAAAGGCAAAGCAGCTGAATAGATGATGGAAAACTATCCTTAAAATCAACTATTCCGTGACCCTTGAATTAATCTGAATCCCAGCCGGGGAAAGCTTTGATCAGGCAGAATTAATGCAGTGGGGTATCCCTGTAAAAATTGAGTTGATGCTATATCAGACCCTCCTACAATGAGTTGATAAGTCCATTGATAGTTTGGTCTTTCCGGATCAGTTTGCCCCTGCTGATCCCAGGGATGCTTTTCCGATGTTTCAGTCCACTGCCATATCAATCCTTTTAAACCCCGGATTAATCCTTCTTTGTCGAAATCAACAAGTTTCTGCCACTCGGCCCAGGTAAATAATCTATATCCCTGATCGCCGCTGATAACAACCTGATAGGGTATTTCCTGAATAGAATAAGCGGGGGGAAAACCTTGCAGCTCACTAATGTAGTTCGCATATAGTACTGCATCAAAATAAGAAATTCCCCTCACCGGTTTTTCCGGTTGATCAGAGTTGTATTTTTCTTTTTCCACCTGATCAGTAATCTTCAGGAATTTTTGAAATTCCTCATTGGTTACAGGGAAGGGCTGAACCAGTAATATTTTTTTCTCCAGCTGAATTTCCACAAAATTCATCTTTCATACCTCAAGTATCCCTGGATTGTACGGGGCAGTTCATTTTCAATATCCAACACTTCTTCCGCTATCTTCCCCGCGGGACCAATTAAATCATGGTGACGGGCTGAAATAAATACATAAATCTTCCAAATGCCATGGTATTTTTTCACTAAATTTTCAATGTCTGAATTATGTAATTCACAAAGCTTAATTAACTTTCCCGGTTCCGGCTCACAAAGGGCATTAGCCGGTTTAAGATACATGTCCAGGGGAGGACAGTATATTCCGATATGGTGAGGGGGTAAATCTAATTGTGAGGATATCGCCCTGATCATATCATTTCTTATGTTCTGATTATTGAGATAAAGATCAGCAACTTTTTGTTTGGGCACATCTCTTCTCTGATGTAAAAAACACCTTTTGAATAATCTTCTGGACATAAAATCCTGGTAAACCTGGTTGACTGAAATTTGTTTAGATGAAAACCTGCCTAATTCTTCAATTAACTGCTGGTCTCCCCACTGGGTCAGCTTTTCCACATCCAATCCCTGCTGGATTCCAAATTCCAAAAGCTTGTTAATCATTACCGATGAAGCTATCTTGGCATGATGGTAGTAAACCCTCTCCGTCATTATATATCTGGCTCTTAATAAATTCACCACTTCGGTAAAAGCATCTTCCCGAAAGATACCCCGCTTATTTAACTCAATGTAGAATTTATCATCACTAACCTTGAAATACCAAAACAGTCTGGGATCATAATAATTGGGCAAACCGCAGAACCAGGCATCTCTTTTCAGATAATCCAGAAGATCAGCGGAAATACAGCCGCTGATTATTTCAGACATGTAATTTGAATTACGGTTAAAGATCAGATTGTATATCAATTCTTTAAAACCACTCTTTTCCAATACACTTCCCAATTCTGAATCCGCCATGATTTTTTCCCATCTGTCCACATTGCCGTCATGACGGGGAAAGATATTCCACTCATCTTCAAAAGTATGTCCGTAAGGAATATGAGTAATATCATGAAGCAAACAAGCTAAACGGATTAACTGAACACTGTTTTGATTAATTTCCGCCTTTTTTTTAACAAGATAATTAATTATCAGCTGACTGGTATGCAGGGTACCCAGAGAATGATCAAATCTGGTGTGCAGGGCAGTAGGAAAAACCAGATGAGTGGTTCCCAGTTGCCGGATATTTCTTAACCTTTGGAATTGGGGGGTGTCAATTACCTCCAATTCTAAATCATTAACTTCAATATCCCCCCAGATACAGTCCCTGATGATTTTCATTACAGTTCGATTAATTCATACCGGGTGGAACCCATTCCTAATTTTTCTGCATATTTCAAAGTCTTTTCAAAATAGGTGTGAGGATGAAAAATTTTGAACGGATCCTGTTCAGATTTTTCCTGCTGCTGATAATCTTTTTTTACCATATCAAAACAAGCTTGATCAACTGCCACCGGGTCTGTGGACATAAACCAGCCTACATCCTGCATGAATGGTTCTCCTGCATTGCTCATGCAGTCACATTCAGGGGTAATGTTGATTGCCCCGGTGATAAATAACAATTTTCCCGGTTTATTTTTTATGCAGGCTAAAGCACCTTCTGCTAATTTTTCTGCAAAAATCTCCGGAGATTCATTCCATAATATTTTAATAACGTGATTTGGACAAACTGCAATGCATTCTCCACAGCCGATGCAGAGTTCCAGATCAAATTCCGGACCGAATTCCCCCAGGCATACTGCATTAACCGGACAGCTCTCCACACAGTAACCGCACAGAAGACAGGACTGTTCTTCATTCCGCTGCGGCTCCACATCAGCATGCATTATCTGTTTTCCCGCCCGGGATGCCCCCCCCATGCTGATATTTTTAATTGCCCCTCCGATTCCTGCCAATAAATGCCCCTTGAAATGAGAAAATGCCACTAGTCCATCAGCTCTTACTATATTTCCGGCTACGGGAAATTTTTCAAAATACTCGCCCTTGATTTCCACATAAATCACATCTCCCCCCTTGATACCGTCGGCAATAATAACCGGAGCGGCAAGGTTGTGCAGAGAGAATCCATGTTCAGCTGCAGTTTCATAGTGAGTTATGGCATGTGCTCTTCTGCTCCGGTAGAGTACGTTGGTATCGGTGACAAAAGCAAGATTACTCTGCTCTTTCACTTTTGAAAGTACCGGTTTTAAATATTCAGCAGGAATGTAGGTTTTATTTCCTGATTCTCCAAAATGAGCCTTAACCGCAACATAATCTCCCGGTTCGAAAATTTCAGGAAATTTTGCAGTGATTTTTTGCAATGCGGTCATTGCGGTTTCCTGGCCTATTCTAGAAAAATAAACTTCTGACATATACCCCCCTTATCATTCTAGGCGGTCATAAATAAGTATTATACTATCATCATTAATTATAAAATAAGCTTCTCCCTCCCTGGTTCTCCCCATCTTTCGGAACATCTGTATTAAATATCCGGTGTCTTCAGTAAGCTTTGATGTTTCATAACTTAATAATACCCGTTTTAATTCCAACTTAATTAACTCCAGACTCAGGGAATCAGCAAATTTTCTTTTTTTATTTAAATTTTGAATACTTTCCGGACTCCACAACAGAGTCTTAGCCATGAGGATTGCAAAAACCACCAAAATAGAAATAAAAATTACCTTCTTAACCATAGCTTTTATAATAATTTTTAATTTTATTTAAAGGCATTTATCCCGGGATAAATGCCATACTGCCCTAATTCTTCCTCTATCACCAATAATCTGTTGTATTTAGCTACCCGGTCACTCCGGGCAGGCGCTCCAGTTTTAATTTGACCTGAATTTACCCCTACCGCTAAATCGGCGATAGTGGTATCGCAGGTTTCACCGCTGCGGTGGCTGATAACTGAGTTCCAACCAGCTTTAGAGGCAATGTTGATGCAGTTAAGAGTTTCAGTTAACGTGCCGATTTGGTTCAGCTTGATAAGCACGGCATTAGCTGCCCGGTTTTCAATTGCTTTTCTAACCCTGAGGGGATTAGTTACCAGCAGATCATCCCCTACAATTTGAATGCGATTTCCCAGCCGGGCGGTGAATTTCTGCCAACCTTCCCAATCATCTTCAGCCAGAGCATCCTCAATAGAGATAATAGGATACTTATCAACCCAGCTTACCCATAACTCAATTAACTCATCAGTGGTCAGAGTGGCTCCTTCTGTTTTTAAAACGTATTTACCATTTTGATAAAGTTCAGTAGTTGCTGGATCCAGGGCAATACAGATATCTTCTCCTGGTTTGTAACCAGATTTTTCAATCGCAGTTATTATGAATTCTAACGCCATCTCATTTTTTTCCAGGGCGGGAGCTACTCCCCCCTCATCTCCCAATCCGCTGGACTTACCTTCATCGGTTAAAATCGCCAGTAATTTATGATAACACTCCGAGACCATTTGGATGGCATGTTGAAAACACTCCGCCCCTACCGGGACAATCATAAATTCCTGAAAATCTACTCCCCCCTTGCTTTCCGCATGTTTTCCCCCATTTAATACATTACACATAGGAACAGGCAGTATTCCGGCGTTTACTCCCCCAATATACCGATAAAGAGGCAAATCACTAAACCGGGCTGCCGCCTTTGCCACTGCCAGGGATACTCCCAATATGGCATTAGCGCCTAATTTTCCTTTATTATCGGTACCGTCCAACTCCTTCATTAAATTATCAATTTCAATTTGTTCCCGGACATCCAATCCCACCAGCTGCTCGCTTAAAGTTTCGTTGATGTTTTCCACCGCCTTAAGCACGCCCTTTCCATTGTATCTGTCCTTGTCACCATCCCTTAACTCTATTGCTTCATGGGACCCGGTAGAAGCACCGGAAGGAACACTGGCCACTCCCACTTCTCCGGTTTCTAATATGCATTCAGCCTGAATGGTGGGATTACCCCTTGAATCTAAAATTTCCCTAGCAAAAATATCAGCAATAATGCACATATTATCCTCCTGATTTAATCAATAGCTTTTTTTATAATTTTTTTAACCTTACTGTT